>NZ_JBYRJB020000007.1:0-257003 GCF_058349865.2 Microbacterium altimontanum
GACGAGGTTAATTGGCATTTGACAAGTGCACGCTGTTGAGTTCTCAAGGATCGGACGCACCCACAACCCAACCCCAACCAAGGGAGCCAGCATCGCAGGGCAACTTCACAATCATACCCGACTCCTGGCGGCGGTCAATCGACACGCCGACTGCGAGAGTCGGAGTCCCCATCGTATCACCGATCGACCGAGAGATCACCGGTCGTGGTGGAGGAACGGGGTTCGTTCGCTGCTTGAGGGGGCGGGGCCTTCCGGCCTCTCCGCTCTCCCCTTTGGGGCGAACAAGTAATACTGTACGCGGGGTGCGCACTCTGCACGAATCGGGGCTGCATCCCGGGCGTGTCGCCCTGATCGGGGCCGGTTTCGGCCGCAGCGTGCGCGGAGTACTGTCGCCCTATGACGAGCATCGACCATACGGGCTCGCGCCTCGCGGCGGACGTCCTGCGCCACCTCGGCTTCACGGCCGACCCCGTGGCTGCGCCGCCTCACCCCGTACCGCTGGCAGCGCGCACCGCTGTCGCCGATCTCGCGTGGGCCGCCGTGGCGGCCGCGTCCGCCACATCCTCGGCTCTGGCGGCCGGCGGTGCCGCGCGTCCCGACCCCGACCGAGTCGCACTCGCCTACGCCAGCGACCGGTGCCTCCTCATCGATGGCGAGCACCACACCTCGTTCGCGCCGTTGTCCGGCTTCTTCCGGACCGCCGACGGCTGGGTGCGCACGCACGGCAACTATGCGCACCACGCCGCCGCGCTTCGCCGCGCCCTCGAGCTCGGTGAGTCGGTCGCACGGGAAGACGTCGCCTCTGCGCTATCCCGCCTCGCTGCGGAGGATGCGTCTCGGCGGGTCACCGCGGAAGGCGGTCTCTGCGTCACCGTCGCACCTGAGGATCCGGATCAGGACGAACGGCTGCGCACCGAACCTCTCATCGACGTGCGTCAGATCGGACCTGCACCGGCGGGTCCGACGCCGGTCGGCCCTCCGGAGGCGCCGCTGCGCGGCATCCGCGTGCTCGATCTCACCCGCGTGATCGCAGGCCCCGTCGCGACCCGGACGCTTGCCCTTCTGGGCGCGGACGTCCTGCGCATCGACCCACCCGGTCTCCCGGAGATCGCAGCTCAGCATCTCGACACCGGCCATGGGAAGCGCTCGTCGCTGCTTGACCTGAACGCTGCGGCCGACCGCGAGAAGTTCGACGAGCTTCTGCGCACCGCCGACGTCGTCGCCCTCGGTTACCGAGCGGCCTCGCTTGCGCGGCTCGGACTGTCGCCCGCAACGCTCGCCGGCCGGCGTCCCGGCCTGGTCGTCGCCCAGCACACGGCGTGGGGAGATCCCGACCGACGCGGGTTCGATAGCCTCGTGCAGGCGGCGTGCGGAATCGCGGTGCTCGAGGGCAGCATCGACGAGCCGGGCGCACTTCCCGCGCAGGCTCTCGATCACACCACGGGCTATCTGCTCGCCACCGGCGTCATGGCCGCCCTCGCCCGCCGCGGCGCCGAGGGTGGATCCTGGGCTGTGTCCACGTCGTTGCGGCGCGTCGGGGCGGAACTGCTCGGGATGCCGCGGAGCGCCACTCCCCCTGACGCGGCGCTCGTCGACCCGGCACCGCACCTGCAGGAGTTCGACGTCGAGGGATCGCGACTGGCGACGGTCGGCCCTGCGCTTGCCTACGCCGGCGGCCCCACCGCATTCGCGCCTCCGCGCGCGTGGGGGCGCGACTCCGCTGAGTGGCTTCCACGCTAGGCCGGGGTCGTCCCCGCCCGACTGCGCGACGGCGGCCCCGGGTGGCCGTGGATCACGCGTCGGCCGCCGCCGTCCGCAGGTCGGCGACGAGCTCGGCGAATGCCTTCTCACGCTCGTCATGACCCCGCATCCGCACGATCGCCGATGGGTGGGCTGTGACGACGACCCCACGGCGGCCGGCCTCCTGCCGGATGCCCCGCTCCTGGCCGATGCGCACGTCCCGACCGAGCACCGCGCGGCCCGCCGTGGCGCCCAGGCACACGATCATCGAGGGCTGCACGCTGCGGATCTCTGCCTCGAGCCAGGGATGGCATGCCTTGATGTGCGCGACCTGCGGCTTCTCGTGGATGCGTCTGCGGCCACGCTGCTCGAACCGGAAGTGCTTGACCGCGTTGGTGACGTAGACGCGCGCTGCGTCGATTCCCGCCGCGTGGAGGGCGTCATGCAGAATCCTCCCCGCCGGCCCGACGAACGGTTCACCGGCGAGATCCTCCTTGTCGCCCGGCTGCTCGCCCACGAGCATGAGTGGTGCCGGCGCCGCACCGTCGCCGAAGACCGTCTGCGTCGCATCCCGCCACAGCTCGCAACCGCGGCATCTCTGCGACGCCTCCCGCAGAGTGTCGACGTCGTCGGTCTCGGGCACCCAGGCGTCGGCGCCGGGTCGCTCCGCATCGGTCACCTGGGGAGTCTACGACCGCCGGCGCCGCTGCACGAGCACCACGAGACACAGCAGGACCGTGAACGCCCCCCACACTCCGCACGCCGGTGGCAGCACCCGGTACGCCAGGTGCTGCGCAGTGAACACCGGCGTCAGCGGGCCGAACAGCGCCAATCCGACGATCCAGGTCACGGCGAGGACGATCGGGAGGGATGCGAGCCAGACCCAAGGCAATGCGGCCGGAGTCACACGGTACAGCGCCTTCGGGCGGGCGCGTCGCAGCCACAGCACCGCCCACACCAGGAGGATCGCGACGCCGATGACGCTGGAGCCGTGCTGCACCCACTTGTATCCGGGCAGCGGACCCCACTGCTGATCCAGCGCCGGGATGAGCGACACTCCCGCCCGCCCCTCGTGGCTGAACGCATCCCACACGATGTGGCTGAGCACGCCGAGGGCGAGCGCCAGAAGGAGCAGCAGGATGCCGCTCGGCGACGGGCGCATGCTGCCGCGACGGGCGAGCGTCTCACGCATCCCGGCGCCCGGTCCCCTGTCCCAGTCAGCCGGGATCCGGCGCGCGATCGCCGCCGGCGCCAATTCGCCGACGGCGGGACGCAGCAGACAGCGCCACAGGACGAGGAGCGCGAACGCGAGCACCACCGTGACCGGCAGCCAGGCCACATCATGCGTCCACCCGTAGTCGATCACGGTGCCGAGCACCGTGCCGCGCAGGAACAGCGGAAGATCCGGAGCCATGGCGCCCACCGCGATGGCGGCCGGCACGAGAGGAGTGCGGACGAACGGGAGCGCGACGATCGCGTGGCTGGGCGTGAACGGCATCGTCAGCGGGCGACGAACACGCCCGCGAGCGTCTTCTTTCCGCGCCGCAGCACCGAGACGCCACCGGGGAGCGCACCGGTGACGAACGCACCGTCGTCCTCCACGCGGGCGCCGTCGAGCGAGACGCCGCCCTGCGCGATGGCACGCCGCGCCTCGGAGAGGCTCGAGACCAGGCCGGTCTCGACGAGTGCCTGCGCCACTGTCGTGTCGACGGATGCGTCGACATGCGGCAGCTCGCGGAGCGCGCTGCGCAGGGTGTCGGCGTCCAGTGCGGTGAGATCGCCCTTGCCGAACAGCGCCTCGGACGCGGCTGCGGCTGCCGCCGTGGCGTCTTCGCCGTGCACGAACGTCGTGACCTCGTCGGCCAGACGCCGCTGCGCGGCGCGACGGAACGGCTCGGCCTCGACCAGGCGTTCGTACTCCTCGATCTCGGCGCGCGTCAGGAAGGTGAAGACCTTCAGCAGCTGCACCACCGTGAGGTCGTCGACATTGAGCCAGAACTGGTAGAACGCGTACGGGCTGCACATGTCCGCGTCGAGCCAGACCGCGTTGCCCATGCTCTTGCCGAACTTGGTCCCGTCGCTGTTGGTAATCAGCGGTGTGCCGATCGCGTGAACGGTCGCGCCCTCGACCCGGTGGATGAGGTCCGTGCCGCTCGTGAGGTTGCCCCACTGGTCTGACCCGCCGGTCTGCAGCACGCAGTCGTACTGCCGGTACAGCTCGAGGTAGTCGAGTCCCTGCAGGATCTGGTAGCTGAACTCGGTGTAGCTGATGCCCGCGTCGGAGTTCAGGCGGGATGCCACAGCATCCTTCTTGATCATCGCATTCACACGGAAGTGCTTGCCGATGCCGCGGAGGAAGTCGATTGCGGACATCGGACCGGTCCAGTCCAGGTTGTTCACCAGGCGTGCCGCATTGGCGCCCTCGAAGCTCAGGAACCGTTCGACCTGCGCCCGCAGCCGACCGACCCATTCCGCGACGGTCTCCACGGGATTCAGCACCCGCTCGCTGTCGCGTCCGCCGGGGTCGCCGATGAGGCCGGTCGATCCGCCGACGAGCCCGAGCGGCTTGTGCCCCGCCAGCTGCAGACGGCGCAGCAGAAGCAGCTGCACGAGGTTGCCGAGGTGCAGGCTGGGTGCCGTCGGGTCGAAGCCGCAGTAATACGTGATCGGGTCCCCGCCGAGCAGCTCGCGCAGAGCATCCTGGTCGGTGGACACGTGCACGAGCCCGCGCCACACGATCTCGTCCCACACGTTCGAGAACGTCGGGTCGTTCGCGGGCGCCGTCGCGCTCAGAGCGGATTCTGACACGCGTTTCAGCGTATCAGCGGCCGATGCCCCGCCCCGTCCGGCTCAGGAGTTCGCCGCCCACCACACCAGCAGCGCTCCGCCCAGCGCGCACACCCAGCTGACCAGGCTCCCGATGAGGAAGTATTCGGCACGCGCCCCCGTCTCACCGTCGCGGGAGATCTCGGGGAACCGCACGATGCCCTTCGCCGCGAGCATCGCCGCCAGCAGCGGATAGGCGGGGACGAGCGTGAGGAGGAACACGAGGACGCGCTCCAACGGGCCGATGAGGCGCCCGCCCGAGAAGGCGACGGCCGGACGGGCGACCGCTTCGGCACCGTCATCGGCGGGATGCGTCGGCGGCGCGGCGTCCTCCGTGTCCGTCTCGTCAGCCCGTCCGGACTCCTCGGCCGGTCGCCAGACGCGTTCACCGGCGAGCGCCGCGCGCACGACGAGATTCGCCGATTCGAGCAGGAACAGGAGGACACCGACGACGAGGACCGCGAGGTCGAACGGCACCGGCCCGAACGGCGAGTCCACCTGCCAGATGCCGTCGAGGAGGCCGGCGGCGCTTCGGTCGCCCACCAGCACCACCGCGAGCACGCAGCCGAGCGCCAGCACCACCGCCGGCCAGAACGCAAGCGGCGCCGGTCGGCGAACGGGCATCGCCCAGATCCACACCGCACCGAGGACCGGAGCGAGGATCGTCGCCGCGAGGGCGCCGCTCCCGACGCCCACGGCGAGAACCAGCACGAGCACCGCGACATAGCCGATCCACTGTCGACGGCGCGGCACGAACTGGCGCACGAGATCGGCGCAGCCGATCGCGAGCAGCAGGAGACCGGCGATGGTCATCCTCGTTCTCCGAGCAGTTCATCGAGGCCGTCGAGCAGCGCCGCCGCTCCGGAGCTGCGCAGCGACTTCGACACGCTGGGTTGGGTGATCCCCTCCTGCGCGGCGAGCTGCGTCTGCGACAGCCCTGCGGCGCGCCCATACGCGATGCGGCGTTCCCGTTCGCTCATCCGTACGACGAGGGCGTCGCGCGCGAGGAGGTACGCGTTGCTGGCCGCCACGACGGTGTCCATGACCTCATCCTGCCCGTCGGCGCCGACGATCCAGGTGCGCGACGTCGGCACGGCGCGCTTCTGCCGATCGTGCACGATCTCGATCGCGGTGCGCGCCGCCCACCATCCCGGCCCGTCAGACAGCTCTCGCTCGGCCGCTGCCACCGGTCTCACTTCGCCGATCCCGAGTCCGAACCGGAACTCGAGGCCCTCGGGGAGGGCGAACTGCAGCAGCAGCAGCGAAGCCATCGCCTCTGCCAGCCCGGGATAGACGCCCTGCTGTTCGTCGCCGACCGTGGCGGTGAGCGGCTGCACGGCGAGCGGATGGTCGCGTTCGACCCGCGCGATGGCGGCGTCGAATGCTCGCTGCGCGGCCGTGCGGTCGGGCAGCCTCCGGGATCCGACGATGTCGGCGATCACAGCGGCGACCATGACATAACCATAGCATGCATATCCAATGGATATGCACAAATCGGTTATTTCAGACAGATATGCGCCGAAGGGGCATGCCGGCGATCAGAGACCGAGGGCGTGCACCGCGCTCTGCGCGCGCGCGATGAGTTCCGCGCGCTGCTCTCCCACCCGCACCGGAGCGGTGCCGCCGGCACCGTCGCGACTCGCGACCGAACCCGAGACCGTGAGAACATCCCGCACCGCGGGCGCGAGGTGCTCGGAGACCTCGGCGAGCACCTGGTCAGAGGCATCCGACAGCTCGATACCGCGCCGTTCGCATTCCCGCACCAGCGCGCCGGAGATCTCATGCGCATCGCGGAACGGAACCCCCTTCCGCACCAGCCAGTCGGCCACGTCGGTCGCGAGCGAGAAGCCTTCGGGCGCGAGCCGCGCCATCCGTTCGGTATCGAAGCGCAGCGTCGCGACCATGCCCGCGAACGCCGGCAGCAGCAGCTCGAGGGTTTCGACGGAGTCGAACACCGGCTCCTTGTCCTCCTGCAGGTCGCGGTTGTAGGCGAGCGGGAGCCCCTTGAGCGTCGCGAGCAGTCCGGTGAGGTTGCCGATGACCCGTCCCGCCTTGCCGCGGGCGAGCTCGGCGATGTCGGGGTTCTTCTTCTGCGGCATGATGCTCGAGCCCGTCGAGAACGCGTCGTCGAGCGTGACGAACCCGAACTCGCGGGTGTTCCAGAGGATGATGTCCTCGGCGAACCGCGACAGGTCCACGCCGATCTGCGCGGCGATGAAGGCGAACTCGGCCACCACGTCGCGGGCGGCGGTGCCGTCGAGAGAGTTCTCCGCCGGACGGTCGAGTCCCAGTTCACGCGCGACGAGCACGGGATCGAGTCCGAGGCTCGACCCGGCGAGCGCTCCCCCGCCGTACGGGCTCACCCGGGCACGCGCCGACCAGTCGCGCAGCCGCTCCAGGTCGCGCACGAGCGGCCACCCGTGCGCCTGAAGGTGGTGGGCGAGCAGGATCGGCTGCGCATGCTGCAGGTGGGTGCGCCCCGGCATGATCGCTTCGGGATGTGCCTCCGCCTGGGACACGATCGCGTCGATCAGGCGCAGGATGCCGTGCGCGATCGTCTTCGCGTGGTCGAGGAGATACAGCCGCACGAGAGTCGCGATCTGGTCGTTGCGGCTGCGACCGGCGCGCAGACGGCCGCCGAGATCGCCGCCCGCCCGCTCGATGAGCCCCCGCTCGAGGGCGCCGTGCACGTCCTCGTCGGTGTCGGCAGCGGCGAAGGCCCCCGATGCGACGTCAGCCTCGAGCCGGTCGAGCGCCGCCCGCATGCCGGCGAGCTGCCCGTCGGTGAGGTACCCCGCGGCGTGCAGCGCGGCGGCGTGCGCCCGTGAGCCCGCGATGTCGTAGGGGGCGAGCGCCCAGTCGAAGTGCGTCGAGACGCTCAGCGCGGCCAGCTCCGGCGACGGGCCGGAAGCGAACCGCGCGCCCCAGAGCGCGCCCTCGTTGGTGCCGTGCGACTCGGTCACGCGCGCGCTCCCGTCTGGGCCGGCGTGGCGACGACGGAAGGCGTGGCGGCGGAAGCAGCACCGGCCGACGCCGTCCCGTTCTGCCGCAACAGCCAGACGAGCAGCGCCTTCTGCGCATGCAGGCGGTTCTCGGCCTCGTCCCACACCACCGACTGGGGGCCGTCGATGACCTCCGCGTCGACCTCGTAGCCGCGGTCGGCGGGCAGGCAGTGGATGAAGATCGCGTCGTCCTTCGCCTGCGCCATGAGCTCGCTGGTCACCTTGTACCCGCCCAGGTCGCGCAGGCGCGCGAGCTTCTCCTCCTCTTTGCCCATCGACACCCACGTGTCGGTGACCACGACGTCGGCTCCCGCGATCGCCTCGTTCACGTCGGTGTAGAGCGTCACCGAACCGCCCGTGTCGGCGGCGATGCGATCGGCGTCGGCGACGACGTCCTCGCGCGGCGCATACGCCTCGGGCGACGCGACCCGCACATGCATCCCCGCCGTGACGCAGGCGAGCACGTACGAGTGCCCCATGTTGCAGCGGCCGTCGCCGAAGAACGCGAGAGTGAGGCCCCGCAGGTCGCCCTTGTGCTCGCGGATCGTCAGCAGATCGGCCAGCAGCTGGCAGGGGTGGAAATCGTCGGAGAGCGCATTGATGACGGGCACCCGAGTGCCCCGTGCCATCTCCTCGAGGCCCGCCTGCGCGTACGTGCGCCACACGATCGCCGCGACCTGACGCTCCATGACGCGCGCCGTGTCGGACGGCGTCTCCTTGCCGCCGAGCTGGCTGTTCGCCGTGGAGATGATCAGGGGCGACCCGCCGAGGTCGGCGATGCCGACGGCGAACGACACGCGCGTGCGGGTCGACGACTTGTCGAAGATCACCGCGACCGTCTGCGGGCCCGCGAGCGATTTGTCGGCCCAGCGGTCCTTCTTCAGCTCGAGCGCCAGGTCGAGGATCTCGGCCTGCTCAGCCGGGCTCAGGTCGTCGTCGCGCAGCAGGTGGCGTGTCACTTGGGCTCCTTGGGGTCGGCCGCCGCGACCTCGTGCAGGGCGGCGGAGAAGAGGGTGGTGAACTCGTCGACCTCGGCGTCGCCGATCGTGTAGGCGGGAGCGATGCGGATGACGTCGGCCGTCGGCGCGTTGACGATGAGCCCGCGCCGCTGCGCGGCATCCCGCACCTCGGCCGCCACGGGCGCGCTCAAGGTGATGCCGATGAGCAGGCCCGCGCCGCGGGTTCCCGTCACGAGCGGCATGTCCGCCACCGCGGCGCGCAGCTGCTCGCCGCGCGCGGTGACGTTCGCGAGCAGATCGCCGGTCTCGATCTCGTCGAGCACCGCCTCGCCGACCGCGGTCGCGAGCGGGTTGCCGCCGAACGTCGAGTTGTGCGTGCCAGGGTAGAACAGATCGCTCCGCCCGAACGTGATGAGGGCGCCGAGTGGGAAGCCGCCGGCGATGCCCTTCGCGAGCGTCATCGCGTCGGGGACGATCCCCTCGCGCTGGAACGCGAACCAGCTGCCCGTGCGGCCGACGCCGGTCTGCACCTCGTCGACGATGAGCAGCGCGCCGTGCTCCGCCGTGAGCTCCCGCGCCCGGCGCAGGAACCCCTCCGGGTGCTCGACCACACCGGCTTCGCCCTGGATCGGCTCGACGACGAGCGCCGCGACGGTGTCGTCGACGGCGTCCTCGAGCGCGGCGATCGTGCCGTCGATGTGCGCGACATCGGGCAGCAGCGGGCGGAACGGATCCTGATACGCGGGCTTCGGCGTGAGCGAGAGCGAGCCCATCGTCCGGCCGTGGAACGCGCCGTTGAGGCTCAGGATCGTCTTCTTGCCGGTGGCGTGCGCGTGCAGCCGGGCGAGCTTGATCGCCGTCTCGTTCGCCTCGGATCCCGAGTTGGCGAAGAACACGTGACCGTCGTCCCCGGCGCTGGCGAGCCGCTTCAGCCGGGCGGCCAGCCGCAGCTGCTGCGGGGTCGCGAAGTAGTTCGACACGTGCGCGAGGGTCTTGGCCTGCTCCGCCACCGCCTGCACGAACACCGGATGAGCGTGACCGAGCGAGTTCACGGCGATGCCGCCGAGGAAGTCGAGATAGCGGGTGCCGTCGGCATCCCACACGTGAGAGCCCTCACCGCGCACGAGAAGCGCGAGCCGCCCGCCGAGGTTCAGCAGATCGCGGGCCGCGTCGTCCTGCCATGTGCTCGCCGCGGTGTCGCTCACCGTCGTGTCGTTCACTGTGCGACCACCTCCGTTCCGATGCCGTTCTGGGTGAAGATCTCCACGAGCACCGAATGCGGCACGCGGCCGTCGATGATCGCCGCCGTATCGACGCCGCCGGTCACGGCGTCGAGGCACGCGCGCATCTTCGGGATCATCCCCGACTCCAGGCGCGGCAGCATCTCGGTGAGCTCGGGCGCTGTGATGCGCGAGACGAGCGAATCGCGGTTCGGCCAGTTCGCGTACAGCCCGGCGACGTCGGTGAGGATCACGAGCTTCGTCGCGCCGAGGGCTGTGGCCAGGGCGGCGGCCGCCGCGTCCGCATTCACGTTGAGGGAGTGCCCCGGGTTGTCGAGATCGGGGGCGATCGACGACACGACGGGGATGCGTCCGGCGACGAGGTGGTCGAGGATCGGCTGCGGGTCGACCTGGACGACGTCGCCGACGCGGCCGAGATCGTGCTCGACGCCGTCGATCACGACGCCGCGGCGGCGGCCGCCGAACAGCCCCGCGTCCTCACCCGAGAGCCCGGTCGCGATCGGGCCGTGCGCATTGATCTTGCCCACGAGCTGCGGATTGATCTGCCCGGTGAGCACCATGCGGACGACGTTGATCGCCTCGGTGGAGGTGACCCGGTAGCCGCCCTTGAACTCGCTCGGGATGGCGAGTCGGTCGAGCATGGACGAGATCTGCGGTCCGCCGCCGTGGACGACGACCGGCCGCACCCCGACGTAGCGCAGATACGCGATGTCGGCGGCGAACGCATCCTGCAGCTCTTCCGACACCATGGCGTTGCCGCCGTACTTGATCACGATGATCTGGTCGCTGAAGCGGCGCAGCCATGGCAGCGACTCGATGAGCGTGGTGGCCTTGGCGGATGCCTCGGCCGGATCGGTGTCCTGGATGTCGGTCATGACGAATAGGCGCTGTTCTCGTGGACGTAGTCGTGGGTGAGGTCGTTCGTGAGGATCGTCGCGGTCATGTCGCCCGCCTTGAGGTCGATCAGCACGTGCGTCGCCCGCGGGGTGAGGTCGACGTCGTCGCGGGATGCGTCGGGGCCGCCCTTGGTGCACACCCGCACACCGTTCATCCACACGTCGGTGTCGTACGGGTCGAACACCGCCTGTGTCGTGCCGATCGCCGCGAGCACCCGGCCCCAGTTCGGGTCGTTGCCGAAGATCGCCGCCTTGAAGAGGTTGTTGCGCGCGACCGAGCGGCCGACCTCCAGAGCGTCGGCTTCGGTTGCCGCCGACCGCACCTCGATCGTGATGTCGTGGCTCGCGCCCTCGGCGTCGGCCTGCAGCTTGCGCGCGAGCTCCGCACACAGGTCGGCGAGCTCCGCACCGAACCGCGCGAGGTCGGGAGTGACGCCCGAGGCGCCGCTGGCCAGAAGCGTGACCTGGTCGTTCGTCGACATGCAGCCGTCGGAGTCGAGCCGGTCGAAGCTGACGCGGGTGGCGGCGCGGAGGACGGTGTCGGCCTGGGCGGCGGTCAGCACCGCGTCGGTCGTGATCACGACGAGCATCGTCGCGAGGCCGGGCGCCAGCATCCCGGCCCCCTTCGCCATGGCGCCGATCGTCCAGCCGTCGACGTGGCGCTCGGCGGTCTTGCTCACCGTGTCGGTGGTCATGATCGCGGCAGCGGCCTCCTGTCCGCCGTCGACCGACAGCGCGGCGATGCCCTTCTCGACACCGTCGAGCACCCGGTCGCGGAAGATCTGGTCGCCGGAGCCGATGAGCCCGGTCGAGCAGACGATGACATCGGCGGCGCTGACGTCGAGCAGCTGCGCAGCCTTCTCGGCCGTGAGGTGCGTGGTCTGGAAGCCGAACGCCCCGGTGAAGCAGTTCGCGCCCCCCGAGTTCAGCACGACGGCCTCGACGACGCCGTCGGCGATGGCCTGCTGCGACCAGATGATCGGGTTCGCCTTCGCCCGGTTGCCGGTGAACACTGCCGCGCCCACCTTGTCGGGACCGCGGTTGACGACCACGGCGACGTCGGGCTTGCCGGTCGATTTCAGGCCGACGGCAACCCCGGCCGCCTCGAATCCCTGCGGCGCGGTGACACTCACGGCGCGACTCCGTTCACTGTCAGGGCACGGTCCTCGGGAAGGCCGAGCGCGATGTTCATCGACTGCACCGCGGCGCCGGCGGTGCCCTTCACGAGGTTGTCCACGGCGGTGACGACGGTCACGCGCCGCGTGTCGCGGTCGACGTGCAGCCCCATCAGGGCGGTGTTCGCGCCGATGACGTCGGCCGTGCGCGGATAGACGCCCGCGGGCAGCAGCTGCACGAACGGCTCGTCGGCGTACGCCTGCTCCCAGGCCTCGCGGATCTCGGCGTCCGACGCAGCGCCGGCGATCGGCGCGGAGCTGGTGGCGAGGATGCCGCGCGCCATCGGCACGATCACGGGCGTGAACGACAGGTGCACCTCGTCGGCGCCGGCGGCCCGCAGCGCCTGCTTGACCTCCGGGATGTGACGGTGCACCCCGCCCACGGCGTACGGATTCGCCGAGCCGAGGATCTCGCTGCCGAGCAGGTGCGGCTTGAGGCTCTTGCCTGCGCCCGACGGGCCGACCGCGAGCACGCTCACCAGGTCGGTCGGATCTATCACGCCGGCCGCCACGCCCGGCGCCAGGCTGAGGCTCACCGTCGACGCGTTGCAGCCGGGGGCGGCGATGCGGGCGGCGCCGACGAGGTTCGCCCGCTGCTTCCCGGTGGGGGTGGGCAGCTCGGGCACGCCGTACGCCCACGGCTCGTGGAAAGTGCCGCCGTAGAAGTCGTGCCAGTCGGCGGCGGACTCCAGGCGGTGGTCGGCTCCGGCGTCGATCACGAGCCGGGTGTCGGCGAGCGCCTCGGTGTACTGCCCCGACTGGCCATGCGGCAGAGCGAGGAAGACGATGTCGTGCCCGGCGAGCACCTCCGGCGTGGTGTCCTGCAGCTGCAGATGCGCGAGCGAGCGCAGGTGCGGCTGGTGCGCGATGAGGGGCTGGCCGGCGTTCGCGTGGGCCGTGACGGTGCGGATCGTGATGTCGGGGTGGGCGGCGAGGAGGCGGAGGATCTCTCCCCCGGCATAGCCGGAGGCGCCGGAGACGGCGACCGAATAGGTCATTCTTCTACCTTAGTTTCGCAGGAGACGCCGGACTGAGCCGGCACGGGCCGATGACGGCGACTCCGTGCGCGCCCTCACACGGGCACGGCACAGGGCCGCCTAGAGTCGGCGGTCGCCCCGACGTCGGCGCGCGGAACCGAGGCTCGTGGTGAGCATCTCGAGGTTGTGCGCGGCCTGCGGCATGGCCCGAGGTTAGCGCCCGCTCCGCGATGCGCCAAATTGGCGATGTCATACGGGCGTCGCGTTCGCGGTCGGGAGGCGGTCAGAGACGCTCGGCGAGGAACGCCGTCACCCGCCGCCAGGCGTCGGCTGCGGCATCCGGGTCGTAGCGGCTGCCGGCGTCGTTGAAGAACGCGTGGGATGCGTCGGCGTAGACGACGGGTGTGAAGTCGACGCCCGCGGCGGCCATCGCGGTGCGCACGCCCGGCAGCGCCTCCATGAGAGCCGGATCGTGGCCGCCGTAGAGCGCGAGGACGGGGCAGCCGATGCGCGCCATGGCGACGGGATCGGGCGCCGTGCCGTAGAAGGGCACGGCGGCCCGGATGCGTCGGTCGGACGCTGCGAGCAGGAACGCGTACGTCCCCCCGAAGCAGAAGCCGACCGTGCCGATGCGTCCGTCGACGCCGGCCTGATCGGCGAGCCAGTCGACGCTCGCGCGCAGCGCGCCGGTGGCCCACTCCGCGTACTCCGGGGCCTTCGTGCTCGACAGGGCTTCCCGCATCCGGGGCTGACCCTCCGCGCGCGTGCGCTCGTCGGGCGAGTTCATGAGGGCGAACAGCTCGCCGCCGAGCGCGGGCTCCACGCCGCCGTGGCTGAGGATGTCGGGCGCGACTGCGAGATAGCCTTCCTGCGCGAACCGTGTCGCGACGTCCTCGATGTGCGGTGTCAGCCCCCAGATCTCGTGGATGACGACGAGCGCGTCGCGCGGCGGACCGTCCGGCCGCGCGACGAACGCGCCGAACTCCTCGCCGTCGGCCGCCGTGAGTGTGATCATCTCGCCCATACGCTCACGCTACGCCGCACCCGGTGGAGCGGGATCCGTCCCACCGTGATCCGCCGCCGCGCGCCGACGACACGAAGACACGTCGGTCAGTCGCGGATCTTCGCGCCGAACCGCTCCGCCGCCAGTTCCACTCCCTGCAGCTTCGCCTCGGTCGCCTCCGCCGCGGTCAGGGTGCGGTCAGCCGCCCGGAACAGCAGCGCGAAGGTCAGGCTCTTGTGTCCCTCGACGATCCCCTCGCCGCGATAGTCGTCGACCAGGCGGAGCGATTCGAGCAGTCCGCCGCATCCGGCGACGAGCGCGTCGCGCACCGCTCCGGCCGGCACGTCGGCGGGAACGACGAGCGACACGTCCTGCGTCGCCGCGGGATACGTCGACAGCGAGCCGGCGACGACCCGCGACTGCGCCTGCAGCAGCGCATCGAGGTCGAGTTCGGCGACGTACACACGCCCCTGCAGCGACGCCTCCTCGGCGACCGCGGGCAGCAGCTCGCCGACGTAGCCGATCTCGCGTCCGCCGACCGAGACGGTGCCCGTGCGGCCCGGGTGCAGCGCGGCGCGCCTGGACTGGGCGATCTCGGCCTGGACGCCCGCCGCCGCAGCGATCGCGCGGACGGCGTCGATCGCATCCGCGAGCGAGACGGGCACCGCCGGCTGACCCGGCTGCTTGGCGATCGCGTTGCCTGCCAGCAGGACCGCGACATGGCGGGGCTGCGGCGGAAGCGAGGTGTCCAGCTCGGCGAGCGTCGCATCGTCGGGCCGCACGGCGAGCGGGGGCACCGTGTCGGTGCCGTACTGCACCCCGGGCTCGGGCAGGAACACCGCGCCGAGTTCGAACAGCCCCAGATCGGTGAACCCTCGCGACAGGTTGCGGTGCGCCGTCTGGACGAGACCGGGGATGAGCGAGCGGCGCAGGTACGGCGCCTGTCCGTCGAGCGGATTGGCGAGCTTGACGCTCGGCAGCGGCTCCCCCGACGGCGAACCGTGCAGGTCGTTCTGCGCCGCCGTGGTGAACGGGAACGACGGCGTCTCGACGAATCCCGCGGCGGCGAGCGCATTCGCCACCCGGCGGCGGCCCTGCTGCGCGGAGGTCCAGCCGCGGCCGGACGGCGGCGTCGGCAGCACGCTCGGCACGCGGTCCAGCCCGTGGATGCGCGCGACCTCTTCCGCGAGGGTCCACTTGTCGGTGAGATCCGAACGCCACGACGGCGGCGTGACGACCCACTGCGGACCGTCCTCGCCGATGCCGTCGAGGTCGACGACGTCGCAGCCGATCATCTCGAGCGCGCCGGTGACCTCCGTCGGCGTGTAGTCGACGCCGATGAGCGCGCCGACGAAGTCCTTGGGCAGCAGGATGCCCTTCTGCGAGTAGTCGGCGAACAGGGCACCGCCCACCTCGGTGTCAAGGGTGCCGCCGGCGAGCTCGACCATGAGGTCGGCGACCCGGCGAGCGGCGACGAACGGGATCGCGGGGTCGACGCCGCGTTCGAAGCGGCGAGACGCCTCGCTGGGGAGCTTGTGCCGCCGCGCCGTGCGCGCGATCGTCACCGGGTCGAACGTCGCGGCTTCGATGAGCACGTTCGTCGTCTCGAGGCTCATCTCGGTGGCGGCGCCGCCCATGACCCCGGCGAGGCCGATCGGGCCCGAGCCGTCGGTGATGAGCAGGTCCTCCGGGTGGAGATCACGCACCTGTTCGTCGAGGGTCGTGAGCTTCTCACCCGCGCGGGCGCGGCGGACCGTGATCCCGTCGGTGAGCTTGTCGAGGTCGTAGCCGTGGATCGGATTGCCGAGCTCGAGCATGACGTAGTTCGTGATGTCGACGAGCAGGGAGATCGACCGGATGCCGGCGAGCACGAGCCGGGCGATCATCCACGGCGGGGTCGGCCGGCCGGCATCGACGCCGCGGACGATGCGCACGACGAATTCGCTCGCACCGGCGTTGCCGCGGATGGGCGACGCATCCTCCACCGCGACGGCGAATCCGCCCTCGGGCTGCCCCAGCTCGCCCCACGCGCGCTCCCCCGGATCGCGGAACGCGGCGCCCGTGGCGTGTGAGTACTCGCGGGCGACGCCCCGCAGGCTCAGCGCATAGCCGCGGTCGGGAGTGACGTTGATCTCGACCGCCACGTCGTCGAGGCCGAGCAGCGCGATCGCGTCCGCGCCGACCGGAGCGTCGATGCCGAGGTCGACCAGGCGCAGGATGCCGCTGTGCTCGTCGCCGAGGCCGAGCTCCCGAGCGGAGGCGATCATGCCGTCGGAGACGTGGCCGTACGTCTTGCGCGCAGCGATCGGGAACGGCCCGGGGAGCACGGCACCGGGCAGGGTCACGATGACCTTGTCGCCGACGCCGAAGTTGTGTGCGCCGCACACGATGCCGCGCACGCCGCCGTTCTGCTCGCCGACGTCGACCTGGCACCAGTTGATGGTCTTGCCGTTCGACTGCGGCTCGGGCTCCACCGAGAGCACCTGCCCGACGACGATGGGACCCGACACCTCGAAGCGGTGCACGTCCTCCTCTTCGAAGCCGACCGACACGAGGGACGCGAGGATGTCGTCGGGCGACGCGTCCTGCGGCACATCGACGTATTCGCGCAGCCAGGAGACAGGGACGCGCATCAGACCACCATTCCGTACTGCTCGCTGAAGCGGACATCGCCCTCGGCCATGTCGCGCATGTCCTTCACGTCGCTGCGGAACATCAGTGCCCGCTCGACGCCGATCCCGAATGCGAAGCCCGAGTACACCTCGGGGTCGATCCCTGCCGCGCGCAGCACGTTGGGGTTGACCATGCCGCAGCCGCCCCACTCGATCCAGCGGGCGCCGCCCTTGAACGTCGGGTGCCACAGGTCGAACTCGGCGCTCGGCTCGGTGAACGGGAAGTAGTTGGTGCGCAGCCGCGTCTTCGCCTCGGCGCCGAACAGCTGCCGGGCGAGGTGATCGAGAGTGCCTTTGAGGTGCGCCATCGTGATGCCCTTGTCGACGACGAGGCCCTCCACCTGCATGAACACCGGCAGGTGCGTCGCGTCGAACTCGTCGGTGCGGTACACGCGCCCCGGGCACACGATGTAGATCGGCAGGTCGCGGGTGAGCATCGATCGCATCTGCACCGGGCTGGTGTGCGTGCGCATCACGAGATGGCGGGCGGTCGGGTCGACGAAAAACGTGTCCTGCATCTGCCGCGCCGGGTGGTCCTCGTCGAAGTTCAGGGCGTCGAAGTTGAACCACTCGTGCTCGAGCTCGGGTCCTTCGGCGACCTCCCACCCCATGCCGATGAAGATGTCGCCGATCTGCTCCTGCAGGAGGGTCAGCGGATGCCGCGCGCCGACGCGCGACCGGGAGGCGACGGCGGTGATGTCGACGCGCTCCGCCTCCAGTCGTGCCGTCGTCTCGGCCGCCGCCAGTTCCGCCTCGCGCGCGGCGAGAGCCTGGCTGACGCATCCGCGGCCCTGGCCGATGAGCTTGCCGAACGTCGCCTTGTGCTCGGGAGCGACCTCGCGCATCCGCGCGTTGAGCCTCGCCAGGGGCGAGCCCTCCGCGGTGTGGGCTGCGCGGGCGGCCTTCAGTTCGCCGGTATCGGATGCGGCGGCGATGGCTGCGAGCGCGGCGGTGACCGCGGCATCCACCGCCTCGGGAGAAATCTCAGAAACCTCGTCGGACACGAGAACCGAGTCTACCGGCGGGTGAGGATCGCCCTCACGCGGTCAGGCGGACAGCCCGCCCTGTGATGTCCCGTCGAACTTGCCGAGGCCCCGGCGCACGGCGATGGCCTCGGTCTCGGTGGTCGCGTCGTCTCCGCCACCGCCGGCGGTGGTGTGCACCTTCGGCGACCGGCGCGTGCGCTTCTCGACGAGGTAGGCCGCGTACGAGAGCAGGAGGCACAGGGCGACGTAGATGGCACCGCCGACGATCGCAGAAGGCACCAGCGGCGAGCCGAACTCCGGCTGGTTGCCGAGCAGCTTGATCACGTACAGGAGTTCGGGGTACGTGATGATGAACCCGAGGGCGGTGTCCTTCAGCGCGACCACGAGCTGCGAGATGATGACGGGCATCATGGCCCTCACCGCCTGAGGCAGCAGGATCAGCCGCATCACGGCGTTCTTGCGGAGGCCGATGGCGTAGCCGGCCTCGCGCTGACCTGTCGGCAGCGACTCGACGCCGGCGCGGATCGCCTCGGCGAGCACCGAGCCGTTGTACGCGATGAGGGCGATCACCACGGCGTAGTAGGGCTCCATCTTGATGCCGACGACGGGGAGGCCGTAGTACAGCAGCATCATGAAGATCAGCACCGGAATGGCACGCAGGATCTCCACGATCCAACCGATCGGCACGCGGACCCAGGCGTGGTCGGAGAGCCTTCCGACAGCGAGGATGAAGCCGAGGATCAGCGATCCGATCGCCGCGACGATGAACGCCGAGAGCGTGTGCCAGAGGCCGTCGAGGATCAGGAGCCACGGGCGCGTGTAGGTGAAGATCGCCCACTTGCGCGCATCGAACTGGCCGGTGTCGGCAAGTCGCCAGATCGCCAGTCCGATGATCGCGAGCACCACGAGGACCGTGATGATCCCGAGGATGCGGTTGCGCAGCACCGCCCGGGGGCCGGGCGCGTCGTACAGGACCGAACTGCTCATCGTGCCACCCTCCAACGGCGCTCGAGCACGCGCTGCAGCCAGGCGAGCAGCAGCACGAGCACGACGAAGATCACTGCCACCCAGATCAGCACGACGAGCTGGTTCTCACCGCGCTCGCTGAGCCATGCGCGGATGGAGCCGAGGTTCAACACCGAGAACCCCGCTGCCACGGTGGTGTTCTTCAGCAGGGCGATGAACACGCTCATCATCGGCGGGATCACCGAGCGGAACGCCTGCGGCATGACGACGAGCGTCATGACCTGTCCGAATCCGAGACCGAGGGCCCGCGCTGCCTCGGCCTGTCCGATCGGCACCGTGTTGACGCCCGACCTGATCGTCTCGGCCACGTACGTGGCGGTGTAGATCCCGAGCGCGACAGTCGCCAGCGCGATGGCATCGAACCGCTGGTGCAGCAGGATCGGCATGCAGAACGCGAAGAAGAACATCACGAGCGTGAGCGGTGTGTTGCGGATCCAGTTGACGTACAGCGTCCCGACGGCGCGCGCGACCGGGATCGGCGACACCCGCATGGCGCCCACGATGATCCCCAGCACGAGTGCGATCAGCCCGCCGACGAAGAACAGGATGAGCGTTCCCGCGATGGCATCCCACCACAGGTCCCAGTTGTCGGTGATGACTCCCACAGGGCGCCTCTCTGCGTTGCGAACGGGAAACGGGATGGGGCGGCGGCGCGTGCCGCCGCCCCTGCCTCAGATCAGCCGACGGCGTCGACCTTGGGCTGCTCGGCCTTCACGCCCGACGCACCCAGGTTGTTGTCGAAGATCTTCTGCCAGACGTCGTGACCGTCGGTCAGGACGTTGTTGAAGAACGACTGCAGCGCGGCGTCGTCCTTCGCGAGGCCGATGCCGTAGCGCTCCTCGCTGAACACGTCGCCGACGGTCTTCAGCTTGTCGGGGTCCTGCGCGGCATAGCCGAGGAGGATCGCCTGGTCGGTGGTGACCGCGTCGACCTGGCCGTTCTTCAGGTCCTCGACGCAGGTGGAGTACGTGTCGTACTCCTTGGTCTTGGCCGGGGTCTCATCCTTGATCCGCTGGATGGAGGTCGACCCGGTCGCCGAGCAGACCACGTCGTCCTTCGTGAGCGAGTCCTTGCCGGTGATCTTGTCGTTGTCCTTCGCGACGAGCAGGCCCTGGCCGGTGATGAAGTAGGGGCCGGCGAAGGAGATCTGCTGCTTGCGCTTGTCGGTGATCGAGTACGTGCCGACGTAGTAGTCGATGTCGCCGTTCACGATCGCCTGCTCGCGGTTGGCCGACGCGATGGGCTTGAAGTCGATCTTGTCCTCGCCGTAGCCGAGCGATGCGGCCATCCAGCGCGCGATGTCGACGTCGAAGCCGGTGCGCTTGCCGGTGGTGGCATCGAGGTAGCCGAGACCGGGCTGGTCTTCCTTCACACCGATCGTGACCTTGTCGGCCTTCTTGATGCGGTCGAAGGTCGGGCTGCCGGTCAGGTCGACGTTCGACGCGACCGTCCACGGAGTGCTCGAGCCGCCGTCGCCGTTGTTGCCGTTGCCGTTTCCGGTGTCGCCCGGGGTTCCGCTGTTGCAGGCGGTCAGCGCGAGCAGCGCTGCCGCCGCGACGCTCAGGCTCGCGATGATGCGGGTCTTTCGCATGTGTCTCTCTCTTTCGTGCGGGCCGGATCAGTGCGTGAGGAGCTTCGAGAGGAAGTCCTTCGCGCGATCCGACTGGGGGTTGGTGAAGAAGTCCTCGGGAGACGCCTGTTCGACGATCTGCCCGTCGGCCATGAAGACGACGCGGTCGGCGGCCTTGCGCGCGAAGCCCATCTCATGGGTGACGACGATCATCGTCATGCCGTCCTGCGCGAGGCCGACCATGACGTCGAGGACCTCGTTGATCATCTCCGGGTCGAGGGCGCTCGTCGGCTCGTCGAACAGCATGACCTTGGGGTTCATCGCGAGGGCGCGCGCGATCGCGACGCGCTGCTGCTGCCCGCCGGAGAGCTGTGCGGGAAGCTTCTCGGCCTGCGGGCCGACGCCCACGCGGTCGAGCAGGATGCGCGCCTCCTTCTCGGCATCCGCCTTCTTCATCTTGCGGACCTTGATGGGCCCCAGCGTGACGTTCTCGAGGATCGTCAGGTGCGAGAAGAGATTGAACGACTGGAACACCATTCCCACGTCGCTGCGCAGCTGCGCGAGGCCCTTGCCCTCCTTGGGGAGCTCCTTGCCGTCGATCGTGATCGTGCCGCTCGTGATGGTCTCGAGGCGGTTGATCGTGCGGCAGAGGGTGGACTTGCCGGAGCCGGAGGGGCCGATGACCACCACGACCTCGCCCCTGTTCACCACCAGATCGATGTCTTTCAGGGCCTGGAAGTCGCCGTAGTGCTTCTGCACGTTCTCGACCACGACCAGCGGGTCGCCGCGCCGCACCGAGATGTTCGACGTCTTCGGAGCCGCGTCATCGGGGATCGTCATGGAGACAACCCTAGGGAACCACCCAGGAGATTCGCGACTTGAGCGCGGCAGATTTACCGATCCGTGATGGATGCGCGATGGGCGAATGCGGATTCGTACAGGCACACGCTCGCGGCCGTGGCGAGGTTGAGCGATTCGGCGCGACCGTAGATCGGGAGTCGCAGGGCTCCGTCGGCGAGGGCGAGCGAGTCGTCGTCGAGGCCGCGTGCCTCGTTGCCGAAGAGCCAGGCCGTCGGGGCGGCCAGCCTGCCGGACTCGCGGGCGGCGAGCAGATCGTCGCCCTTCACGTCGGCGGCGACGACCCACAGCCCGGCGGCGCGGGCGGCGGTCACGACATCCGCCAGATCGCCGCCGAGCGCGATCGGCACGTGGAAGAGCGATCCGGTCGTGGAGCGCACGACCTTCGGGTTGTACGGGTCGACGGTGCGGCCGGTGAGGATCACCGCGTCGGCGCCGGCGGCGTCGGCCGCGCGGATGATCGTGCCGAGGTTGCCGGGGTCGCGCACCTGCTCGCAGATCGCGATCAGACGAGGGGATGCGGCGAACACGTCGCGCGCCCGCACCGGGAACTGCCGCGCCACCGCGAGCACCCCCTGCGGGGTGACCGTGTCGGCCATCGCCTCGAGCACCTGCTCGGTGGTGTATTCGAGCGCGATGCCCTCGGCCTGGGCGCTCTCGCGCAGGTCGACGTGCTTCTCGGCTGCGGTGGGCGTCGCGAAGAGGTCGACGATCGCCTCCGGCCGATACGTCAGGGCCTCGCGCACCGCCTGCGGGCCCTCGAGGAGGAACAGCCCCGACTCGTCGCGCACGCGGCGTTTGGAGAGGTGTGCGACAGCGCGCACGCGGGCCGACCGGGGGTTCTCGAGCACGGTTTCAGCATAGAGCGACGAAGGAGCCCCTCCGTATGGAGGGACTCCTTCGGGTGGCTGCGGAGGACTTACGCCTTGGGCGCGTTGACGTTCTCCGGGAGCGCGTTCTTCGCGGTCGCGACGAGCGCGGCGAAGGTGGCCGGCTCGTTCACGGCGAGCTCGGCGAGCATGCGACGGTCGACCTGGACGCCCGCGAGACCGAGGCCCTGGATGAAGCGGTTGTAGGTGAGCCCGTTCTGACGGCTCGCCGCGTTGATGCGCTGGATCCACAGGCGACGGAAGTCGCCCTTGCGCTGACGACGGTCACGGTACGCGTAGACGAGCGAGTGGGTGACCTGCTCCTTCGCCTTGCGGTACAGACGCGAACGCTGACCCCGGTAGCCGGAGGCGCGCTCGAGGATGACGCGACGCTTCTTCTGGGCGTTGACGGCCCGCTTGACTCTTGCCATTTCGTTTCGTTCCTAACGTGCGTTCCGGAGCGCTCAGCGTCCGAGGAGCTTCTTGACGTTCTTCGCGTCGTTGCCAGAGATGACCTCGTCCTTGTTCAGGCGACGGGTCCGCTTGCTGGGCTTCACCTCGAGGTGGTGACGCATCCCGGACTGCTGCTTCATGATCTTCCCGCTGCCGGTGACCTTGAAGCGCTTCTTGGCGCTCGAGTTCGTCTTCTGCTTCGGCATTTCTCTTCCTTCGTTGTGCATCCCGCGGTGCGGGAATGGTCATCCCGCGATGCGGGAGCGTGGGGGCCTATTCGGCGTCCGACTCGGAGGCGTCTGAGGTTCCGGATGCCGCGGCCTTCGCCTGGCGGGCGGCTTCCTTGTTCGCAGCTCGCTGCGCGTTCTGCTCGGTCTTGACCTCGGACTTGTTCTTGTGCGGGGCGATCACCATCACCATGTTGCGGCCGTCGATGCGCGGGTTCGACTCGACGACGCCGAACTCGGCCACGTCTTCGGCGAACTTCTTGAGGAGGCGCACGCCCAGCTCGGGACGCGACTGCTCGCGGCCGCGGAACAGGATCATCGCCTTGACCTTGTCGCCGCCCTGCAGGAATCCCTCGGCGCGCTTGAGCTTGGTCGTGTAGTCGTGCGCCTCGATCTTCAGACGGAACCTGACCTCTTTGAGGATCGTGTTCGCCTGGTTGCGGCGGGCTTCCTTGGCCTTCTGTGCAGCCTCGTACTTGAACTTGCCGTAGTCCATGATCTTGACCACGGGAGGCTTCGAGTTGGGCGCGACCTCGACGAGGTCGAGGTCTGCCTCCTGAGCCAGACGCTGCGCAACCTGGATGGCGACGACGCCGACCTGCTCACCGTTCGGCCCGACGAGTCGGACCTCGGGGACGCGGATGCGCTCGTTGGTGCGGGGATCGCTGATGCGGAACTCCTCTGTCGTGCGGTGATTGTAACCGCGACGCAGGATGCGTCACGGGCGGCCACGATTCCACCCGCACGATGCCCGAAGCACCGGCTTTCCGCACCCTGACTGCCGGCGAACCGGCGGAGTGCAACGACCCGGTAGCCTGGAACGGCAAGCGCGGGTGGGATGTGATCCTCTTTCGAACCACGGCAGAAAGCCATGGAACCCGCCAAGTCTAGCAGAGAGAACGACGTGAGCACGATTCCCCCCGGTACCGCAGCGGATGACGAGCGCCAGGCGCGCTGGGACGAGCAGGCGCGTGCCGCCGAGGCGGCCACCCGCGACATCGCCGACGTGCCGGCGGTGGAGGTCATCACCACGACCGCCGTGCACCTCATGAGCGCCGCCGCCGTGAAGCTCGGGCTCGCCGACGACCCGGAGCACCAGCTCGACCTCGACGAGGCGCGCAAGCTCATCAACGCCCTTGCCGGGCTCATCACCGCCGGCGCGCCGGAGATCAGCAGCGCACACGCCGCGCCCCTGCGCGACGGCCTTCGTTCCCTGCAGCTCGCGTTCCGGGAGTCGTCCGCCATCCCCGACCCGATCGGCCAGGGCCCGGGCGAGAAGTGGACCGGGCCCGTCAGCTGACCGGCGCTCAGCGCGAGAGCTTGACGCTCAGGGAGTCGACGAGCGTCGCGATGCGGTCGTCGGCGGCCCAGCGCTTCGCCAGCCGCTGCAGCACGCCGTCGAGCGCCTGCTGGTCGAGACCGTCGACGAGCCGGAGCCGCACGAGCAGCTCCGGTCCGCGCAGCCTCCCCGACGGATCGCCCGGTGCGACCTGCAGGTCGATGACGGCGAGTTCGCGCGCGATGCTCTCCTGCAGCCCGGTGAACACGTCGGGGCTGCGGTAGCTCGGCTCCCACGGCACCTGCTGTCCGATCGCCCACACGGCGGGCCGGCGCAGCACATGCTCGGTGGCTGATCCCGGGTCGATCACGATGAGATCGGTGTCGTCGTCCGCCGCCGCCAACGCGGTGCGGACGCCGTCGACCGGCACCGGCCGGGCCGCGGCATCCCACCGCCCCATCGCGGTCACGGAACTGAAGACCGGCAGCACCCGCCGACCGTCGGGGGCGGCGACCGTCACGATCGACAGCTCCTGGGTCTTGTCGACCGTCAGGCCGCTGGGCGCGACGCCCTCCTCGCCCTTCTCGGCCACGAGCGGGATCAGCAGTCGCGCCGAGCGGTATGCCTCGACGATCGCGACGGCGTCGCCCGTTCCCGCGGCGTACGCGGTCAGCGCCGCGAGCAGCGCAGGGTCGGCCGATCCATCGTCGCCCGCGTGCGGGTTCTGCTGAAAGCTGCGCCCCTCCCACGGGACACCCGCCGAGTCGGCGCGATGCGGGTCGTGACTGCAGGAGTCAGTCTCGTGCGACATCCAGCGCCTCGGCGAGCGTGAAGGCGCCGGCGTACAGCGCCTTGCCGACGATCGCGCCCTCGACGCCGAGCGGAACGAGTTCGCGCAGCGCGATGATGTCGTCCAGGCTCGACACTCCGCCGGAGGCGACGACGGGCTTCGGGGTGCGCTCGGTGATCTGGCGCAGGAGGTCGAGGTTCGGCCCGCGCAGGGTGCCGTCCTTCGTGACATCCGTGACGACGTACCGGCTGCATCCCGCGTCCTCGAGGCGGTCGAGCACGGTCCACAGGTCGCCGCCCTCGCGTGTCCACCCGCGAGCCGCCAGAGTGGTGCCCCGCACATCGAGGCCGACGGCGATCGCGTCGCCGTACCGGCTGATGACGTCGGCCGACCACTCCGGGTTCTCCAGCGCGGCGGTGCCGAGGTTGATGCGGCTCGCGCCGGTCTCGAGGGCAGCCTCCAGCGACGCATCGTCGCGGATGCCGCCGGAGAGCTCCACCTGCACGCCCTTGACCTGCTTGATCACCTTGCGGATGACGCCGGCGTTGCTGCCGCGGCCGAACGCCGCGTCGAGGTCGACCAGGTGGATCCACTGCGCCCCTTGATGCACCCACTGCAGTGCGGAGTCGACGGGATCGCCGTAGTCGGTCTCGCTGCCCGCCTCGCCCTGGGTCAGCCGCACCGCCTTGCCGTCGGCCACATCGACGGCGGGAAGCAGGATCAGTTCGGGGGTGGCGGCGAATTCACTGGGCACGAGGTCACAGGGTAGCCGCGCGCAGCCCGGCGATCCAATTCGACAGGAGCCGGATGCCGGCATCCCCCGACTTCTCGGGATGGAACTGCGTGGCCGACAGCGGACCGTTCTCCACCGCGGCGAGGAACGGCGAGCCGTAGTCGCACCACGTGAGACGGGGCGGCGCGAACGGCTCCTGTGACTCCATGGTCCAGCGCGACGCCGCATAGGAGTGCACGAAGTAGAACCGTTCGTCCTCGATGCCGTCGAACAGGCGCGAGCCCTCGGCGGCGCGCACGGTGTTCCAGCCCATGTGCGGCAGCACCGGCGCATCGAGCTCGGCGACGACGCCGGGCCACTCCCCCAAGCCCGCCGTGTCGGTGCCGCGTTCGACGCCGCGCTCGAACATCACCTGCATTCCGACGCAGATGCCCAGCACCGCCCGGCCGCCGGCCAGACGTCGGTCGATGAGCTCGTCGCCGCGGATCGCACGCAGCTGCTCCATCACGGCGGCGAACGCGCCGACGCCCGGGACGACCAGGCCGTCGGCGTCCATCACGAGACCGCGGTCGGCGGTCAGGCGGGCGTCGGCGCCGGCGGCGACGAGCGTCTTGACCGCGGAGTGCACGTTGCCCGATCCGTAGTCGAGGACGGCGACCAGGGGACGGTCGCTCACGGCGCACCTCTCGTGCCGCGCATGCTCACAGTGCGCCCTTCGTGCTCGGGACGCCCACCACGTGCGGGTCGAGCGATTTCGCCTGACGGAACGCGCGGGCGAAGGCCTTGAACTCGGCCTCGGCGATGTGGTGCGGATCGCGGCCGGAGATCACGCGCACGTGCGTCGTGAGACCCGCGTTGAGAGTGATCGCCTCGAAGCTGTGGCGCACGAGCGAGCCGGTGAAGTGGCCGCCGATGAGGTGAAGTTCGAAGCCGGCGGGCTCGCCGTCGTGCACGAGGTAGGGCCGGCCGCTGATGTCGACGACGGCCTGGGCGAGCGCCTCGTCGAGCGGCACGAGCGCATCACCGTAGCGGGAGATGCCGCTCTTGTCGCCGAGCGCCGCGCGGATCGCCTGCCCGAGGACGATCGAGACGTCCTCCACCGTGTGGTGCACGTCGATCTCGGTGTCGCCCGAAGCGCGCACGGTGAGGTCGGTCAGCGAGTGCTTCGCGAACGCCGTCAGGAGGTGATCGAAGAACGGCACCGTCGTGTCGATGCGGGCGACGCCCGTGCCGTCGAGGTTCAGCTCGAGTTCGACCGTCGATTCGCTCGTGGTGCGGGTGCGCTCCGCGGTCCGGGACTCGGGGCTCGTCATGACGCCGATTCTAGCGAGGCGAGCGCATCCAGGAACGCGCTGGTCTCCTCCTCCGTGCCGGCGGTGACGCGCAGGCTGCGGGGAAGTCCGATGTCGCGGATGAGCACGCCGCGGTCGTATAGCGCCTGCCACGTCGCGGCGGGGTCGTCGACACCGGAGAAGAGCACGAAGTTCGTCCACGATTCGTACGGGCTGAAGCCCAGGGCGGGCAGTGTCGCCGAGATGCGGTCACGCTGCTCTACGATGTCGTCCACGGTGGCGAGCATCGTCGGGGCGTGCCGCAGAGCGGCGGATGCGGCGGCCTGGGTGACAGCGCTCAGGTGATACGGAAGGCGCACGAGGCGGAGGGCGTCGATCACCGCGGGGTCGGCGGCGAGGTAGCCGACACGCGCGCCCGCGAACGCGAACGCCTTGCTCATCGTGCGGGAGACGACGAGCCGCTCGCGGTCGGGCAGGAGCGTGAGAGCCGACCGCTCGTCGCGGGGAG
The DNA here is from genome assembly GCF_058349865.2 of Microbacterium altimontanum. NCBI lineage: Bacteria > Bacillati > Actinomycetota > Actinomycetes > Micrococcales > Microbacteriaceae > Microbacterium > Microbacterium altimontanum. The sequence continues at coordinate 27,083 of NZ_JBYRJB020000007.1, forward strand.
CGAACTCCCAATAGGCCTCATCGACGATCACGACCCCGTCGGTCGCTCGGTACACGGCCTCGATCACCTCGAGCGTCATCGGCGTCCCGGTGGGATTGTTCGGCGAGCAGAGGAAGACGACGTCGGGCTTCGCCTCCGACACCTGAGCGGCAGCGGACTCGGGATCGATCGTGTAATCGTGTCCCCGCTCCCCGGCGATCCAGGTGGCGCCGGTACCGCGGGTCAGCAGCGGATACATCGAGTACGTGGGTGCGAATCCGAACGCGGTTCGACCAGGACCGGCGAACGCCTGCAGCAGGTGCTGCAGGACCTCGTTCGACCCGTTGCCGGCCCAGATCTGGTCGCGGGTGAGCCCGTGGCCGAGGTATTCGGCGAATCCCTCGCGCAGCGCGGTGAACTCACGGTCGGGATAGCGATTGACGTCGCGCAGGGCGATCGCGACGGCGTCGAGGATGTCGTCGGCGACGTCCTTGGGGAACGGATGAGTGTTCTCGTTCACGTTCAGCGCCACCGGGAGGGGCGCCTGCGGTGCGCCGTACGGCGTCAGCCCGCGGAGATCGTCGCGAATCGGGAGGTCTTCCAAGCGGGGGCTCACCTCACCCATCGTAGAGCGCGGGACTGTGCCGCTCGCGCCGTGACGCCGCTCGTTACCGGGCGTACTCGCTGGGGATGGAGAGCTTCTCTCCCGGCACCACCGTCACACCGTCGAGGGCGTTGAGGCGCACGAGCGCGTCGACGACGTCGCGCGGATCTGCCTGCGGCGCGACAGAGCGAGCGATCGACCACAGGGAGTCGCCGGCTGCCACCGTGACGGTCTGGAAGGTTCCCGCGGGGGCTCCGTCATCGCGTGAGGCGATCGCCGCCCCGCCGCCGATCGCGGCGAGGGCGATGCCGACGGCGAGGGGAAGGGAGACGAGCGCGGCGAGCACACGGCGTCCGCGCGCGGTGATGCGCAGGCGCGTGCTGACCGGTGCGGGTGCGATGCCGATGGTGCTCATGTGTCCTCCAGGGGATGAGGGGAAGGTTCGGGCCCGACTCTCGGTCGGGAGAGCCCGGGCCCGAACTTCTCTTCCGAACCTAGTTTCGATTCTGTATAATGTCAAGTGGAGTCCGTTCCGAATCCGGTCGAAAGCGACACGCGCACGGGCTGCTGCCGATCGGAGCGGGAAGCGGATACCGTTTCGATGAGGACACCCCATCACCGACCTCCGACATTCGAAGACGCTGCGATGCGCGGCACGACGGGAGCTGACATGAGCGATGCAACGCACGACGCCGCGACGGGCGCGAAGCCGCGCCGGCAGACGCGGCGGCGCAAGAGCCTGAGCGACAAGCAGATGGCCATCCTCGAGGTCATCCAGCGGTCGATCGCGCGCTACGGCTATCCCCCGAGCATGCGCGAGATCGGCGATGCGGTCGGGCTGAAGTCGCTCTCCAGCGTGACCCACCAGCTGAACCAGCTGGAGCTGAGCGGGTACCTGCGTCGCGATGCCGGCAAGACCCGGGCGATGGAGGTGCTGATCGACCTTCCCGGCGCGTCGGGCGAGAACCCCGCTGACGTCGCCCCGAGCGTCGGCGACGCGGCGCTCGTCCCGCTCGTCGGGCACATCGCGGCGGGCGTGCCGATCACGGCGGAGCAGCAGGTGGAGGAGATCTTCCCGCTGCCGCGTCAGCTGGTCGGCAAGGGCGACCTGTTCATGCTCAAGGTGCAGGGCGAGTCGATGATCGACGCCGCCATCTGCGACGGCGACTGGGTCGTCGTGCGGTCGCAGGCGACAGCCGAGAACGGCGACATCGTCGCGGCGATGCTGGAGGGCGAGGCCACTGTCAAGACCTTCCGGCAGCGCGACGGACACACCTGGCTTCTGCCGCGCAACTCGGCGTTCGAGCCGATCCTCGGCGATGACGCCGTCGTCCTGGGCAAGGTCGTCGCAGTGCTGCGGGCGGTCTGACCCGCCTCGTGCAGCACCCGCTTAACACACGAAGAGCATCCGGATCAGACGGTCTGCAGCGCCCGCACCCGCTGCGTCGCCTCGACGAGGTTGCGCAGCGACGCGACCGTCTCCGGGTACGCGCGCGTCTTCAAGCCGCAGTCGGGGTTCACCCACACCTGGCGCAGCGGCAGCTCGGCCGCCGCACGTTCGAGGAGGCCGGCGACCTCGTCGACCGACGGCACGCGCGGCGAGTGGATGTCGTAGACGCCGGGACCGACGGCGTGAGAGAACCCTGACGCCGCGATGTCTCCGATCACCTCGCCTCTGCTGCGCGCCGCCTCGATCGATGTGACATCGGCGTCGAGGGCGGCGATCGCGTCGATCACGACACCGAACTCGGAGTAGCAGAGGTGGGTGTGCACCTGCGTCGCGGCGGCCGCCCCTGCCGTCGCGAGCCGGAACGAGCCCACCGACCAGTCGAGGTACGCCGGCTGGTCGGCCTTCTTCAGGGGCAGCAGCTCACGCAGCGCCGGTTCGTCGACCTGGATGATGCCGATCCCCGCGGCCTCGAGGTCGGCGATCTCGTCGCGAAGCGCAAGTGCCACCTGGTTCGCCGTCTCGCCCAGCGGCTGGTCGTCGCGCACGAACGACCACGCGAGGATCGTCACGGGGCCGGTCAGCATGCCCTTCACGGGCTTCGCCGTCAGCGACTGCGCGTAGGCCGACCAGTCCACCGTGATCGGCGCGGGGCGCGACACGTCGCCCCAGAGGATCGAGGGACGCGTCGCACGGGAGCCGTACGACTGCACCCAGCCGTTGCGGGTCACGGCGAAGCCGTCGAGGTGCTCGGCGAAGTACTGCACCATGTCGTTGCGCTCCGCCTCGCCGTGCACGAGCACGTCGAGACCGAGCTCCTCCTGCAGGCCGATGACCGTCGTGATCTCGAGCCGGAGCAGGTCCTCGTACTCGGCCGTCGAGAGCTCCCCGCGGTCGTGAGCCGCCCGGGTCCGGCGGATGTCGCCGGTCTGGGGAAAGGACCCGATCGTCGTGGTCGGCAGCACCGGCAGCCCGAGCGCGGCATCCTGCGCGTCGACGCGGGCGGCGTAGTCGCCCCGGGAGAAGGACGCGTCCGTCAATGCGGCCGCCTCGGCTCGCACCGCCCCGTCGCGCACGCCGGGTGCGCTGCGGCGATCGGCGAGCGCCGCCGACGCGGCGTCGAGCTCCGGCTGGATCGCCTCCGCGCCGGCCTCGAGGCCCCGCGCGAGGATCGCGGCCTGCTCCACCTTCTGGTCGGCGAACGCGAGCCACGAGACCAGCCGCTCGTCGAGGTCGGGCTCGTCGCGGACGTCGTGCGGCACGTGCTGCAGCGACGTGGACGTGCCGGCGGCCACCGCTCGTGCGCCGAGACCGCGAAGCCGCCCGAGCGTCTGCCAGGCGCGCTGCAGGTCGCCGCGCCAGACATTGCGCCCGTCGATCGCACCGCCGACGAGCGTCTTGTCCGCCAGGCCCGGCACTGCGCGGGGAACATCTCCGCGGGTGAGGTCGACGGCGAGCGCCTCGACACCGGAGGCGGCGAGCACCTGCCATGCCTCGTCGCTCAGCTGTGCGTACCCCGCGCCGACCAGGATCGCGGGGCGGTCCGTCGCCGCGGCGAGTACGGCGTAGGCGCGCTGCGCGGCTTCCGCGAGCGTCGCCGCGTCGGCCGGCAGGCTCTCGCTCACGAGCGCGGGCTCGTCGAGCTGCACCCAGTCGGCGCCCGCCGCCCGCAGCGACGCGAGCAGCTCTGCGTAGACCGGCAGGAGATCGTCGAGGCGGGAGAGCGGGTCGAAGCCGTCTCGCTCCTCCGTCTCCACGCGAGCAGGGGCATCCGTCGCCTTCGCCAGCGCGAGGAGAGTGACGGGACCGACCACGACCGGGCGGGTCGTGAATCCCTCGGCGCGCGCCTCGGCGACCTGTCGCGCGAAGCGGTCGGTCGAGAGCGCGAACGTCGTCTCGGGTCCGATCTCGGGCACGAGGTAGTGGTAGTTCGTGTCGAACCACTTCGTCATCTCGAGAGGCGGCCGGCCCGCGTCGCCGCGCGCCGCCGCGAAGTACGCGTCGAGGCCGATCGTTCCGTCGGCGGCGCGGAGGTCGGCGAACCGCTCGGGCAGCGCGCCGACGGCGAGCGCGGCGTCGAGCACCTGGTCGTAGAACGAGAACGACTCGGGGATCGCCGAGTCGGCACGGCCCATTCCGAGGTCGGCGAGACGTTGCCGCGTGGCCCGTCGCACATCGGCGCCCGCCCGCTCGAGCTCCTCGACGCTGATCCGGCCCGCCCAGTGCGCCTCCACGGCGCGCTTGAGCTCGCGGCGGCGGCCGATCCGGGGGTAGCCCAGGATCGTTCCTGCGGGAAATGCTGTCATCGTGGTGTCTCCTTGTCGGTGAGGGTGGGGATGCCGGCCTCGCGGAGCACCGCGAGCACCGTGTCGTGGCTGTTGAACGCGTACAGATGCACGCCGGGCGCGCCCCCGGCGACCACGTCGGCGACCAGTCGCGCGGCGTAGTCGACGCCGAGCGCCCGCTGCGCGGCGGGGTCCGGTTCGATCTCGAGCGGGATCGCGAGCTCGGCCGGGATCTCCTCGCCGCTGAGCTCGAGCACCCGGTGCAGTCGCGCCGGGCTCGTGATGGGCATGATCCCGGGGAGGATGGGGATCGTCACCCCTGCGGCGCGGCAGCGGTCGACGAAGCCCAGATACGCGTCGGCATGGAAGAACAGCTGTGTGATCGCGAACGTCGCGCCGGCGGCCTGCTTGGCGAGCAGCGCGTCGATGTGCTCGCGAGGATGCCGCGATCGCGGATGCCCGTTCGGGAATGCGGCCACGGCGATCTCCACGTCGCGGCGGGGCACGACCCGGGCGGCGCCCGGGATCCCGGGGATGCGGGCTTCCTGGTACGGTGCACGCTCGGCCTGCACCCGGTCGATGAGCTGGACGAGCTGGGCCGCGCTCTCGAGGTCTCCGATGAGGTGGTCGTCGTCCTCACAGCCGGACGGCGGGTCTCCGCGCAGGGCGAGGAAGCTCAGGATTCCGGCGTCGAGGAACTCACGGATGAGGCCGGCTGCTCCCGCGTAGGTGTTGCCGACGCAGGTCAGGTGAGCGAGCGGCTCCACGTCGGTGTGGGCGCGGATGTGGCGCAGCACCTCGAGCGACCGTCCGCCGGTCGAGCCGCCGGCTCCGTACGTCACGGAGAGGAACCGCGGCCCGGCGCCGGCCAGCCGCCGGATCGTCTCGTGCAGCGCCGGGGCGCCGCCGGCCGTTCGCGGGGGGTACAGCTCGAACGAGAACGGCACAGTGCTGCTGGGCACAGTGCTGCCGGGCACAGCGCGGCTCGTGCGGTGCGGGTCGAAGGCGACGGACATGGGGGGTTCCTGTTCGGTGGCAAGGGCGGGTGGCCGGGCGGCCGCGGACCGCACGCACGGACGCGGTCTGATCGCGGGCGGGTGCCGGGCTCGGCTGTCGCTCCTGCCCGGGGAACCCCGAGCGATGCGACCACGGTAGGCGCATCCCTCGATGCCCGTCACACGGTGTTGCGCACTGTTTCGAGGTCAATATCGACGAAGGCATATATCGAGAGGGATGCCGCCGCGCCGCCGATCGGGCCGCCCCAGCGCCCCTCCCCGCGACGCCGCTGCATCCGTGAGCCTCCCGACGCAGGGCCCTTCCTGGCGGCTGCGGCTACGGTGGGGATCATGGTGCAGACGCTTCCTTTCGGCTCGTGGCCCTCCCCCATCACCGCCGAGATCGCCGCGTCATCGGCGCCGCGGATCGACGGAGCGCGCTTCGTCGGCGACGACGTGTGGTGGGGCGAGTCGGTGCCGTCAGAGGGCGGGCGGATGACGGTCAGATCGCGCCGCAACGGCATTCTTCTGCCGGCTCCGTGGAACGTCGGTTCCCGCGTGCACGAGTACGGCGGCGGTGCGTGGACGGCGTCGGACGATGGCCGGCTCTTCTTCGTGGAGAAGAGCGATCAGGGCGTCTGGGAGCTCGCCGGCGGCAGGACGCGGCAGCTCACCGATCCCGACCGCGGTGAGCGCTACGGCGGGCTGTCATGGCAGCACGGCCGGCTGATCGCGATCCGCGAGACGCATCCGTCGGCAGACGCATCCCGCACTCCGGTGCGCGACATCGTGCAGATCGTGCCGGATGCGTCGCCCGCCGTGGTCTCGCTGGCCGGCGGCAGCGACTTCGTCGCCCATCCCGCTCTCTCCCCCGACGGCGACCGCCTCGCCTGGATCGCGTGGGACCACCCGGACATGCCGTGGGACCGCACCCGCCTCCGGCTGCGCCGGCTCGCCGACGATGCGGATGCCATGACGATCGCCGGCGGCGACTCGTCGGTGGTGCAGCCGATGTGGACCGGCGCCGACGAGCTGCTCTACAGCGACGACGTGACCGGACGCTGGAACCTCTGGCGGGTGCGGACGACCGCCGACCTCGACCGCTCGCCCGCGTCGCTGGCCGACGCCGACACGGGTGGCGCCGTGTGGGTGCTCGGCACGCGCTGGTACCAGCCGCTGGAGGACGGACGCATCGTCGCCGTCCGCACGAACGGGAGCGACGAGGTCGTCGTGGTCGACCCCGCGACCGGGGTCGCGACGACGCTCGGCATCGACGCCACCGCGAACGTGTCGGTCGAGGACGTGAGGGGCACGCGCGTGGTCCTGACGGCGGCGGGGATGGACGGCCCGCCCACGGTCTGGGAGATCGATGTCGACGGCGGACGCGCACGGCTGACCGGCGATGAGGCGGCGTGGGCGCCGGAGTGGAACCCGCGCCCTCGCACGGTGACGTTCGACGGACCGCACGGACCGGTGCACGCGTTCGACTACCCGCCGACGAACCCGGGCGTCCGGGCGCCCGACGGTGAGCTGCCGCCGTACATCGTGTTCGTGCACGGCGGCCCCACCTCGCACACGGCGGCCGCCGCATCCGCCAAGACCGCCTTCTTCACGAGCCGCGGCATCGGCGTGCTCGACGTGAACTACGGCGGATCCACCGGCTACGGGCGCGCGTACCGGGAACGACTGCGGGGGCAGTGGGGGGTGGTCGACGTCGACGATGTCGCCGCCGCGGCTGCCGGGCTCGCGTCGACCGGTGGCGCTGACCCCGCACGCCTCGCGATCGAGGGAGGATCCGCCGGCGGATGGACGGTGCTCGCGGCCCTGACCGACACGGACGTGTTCGCGGCGGGCATCTCGCGCTACGGGGTCGGCGACGCGCGGACGCTCGCCACCGACACGCACGACTTCGAGGCGCGCTACCTCGATGGCCTCATCGGACCGCTGCCCGAGGCGGAGGAGCTCTACGTCGAGCGGTCGCCGCTCTCGCATCCCGAGCGGTTCCGCGTGCCGGTGCTGCTGCTGCAGGGCGCCGACGACCCGGTCGTGCCGCCGAGCCAGGCCGAGGCCATCCGCGACGCGCTGGTCGCCCGCGGCGTGCCGCACGCGTATGTCGTGTACCCCGGAGAGGCGCACGGCTTCCGGCGGCCGGAGACCGTGACCGACGTGCTGCGGCGCGAGCTCGCATTCCTCGGCGCGGTGTTCGGCTTCACGCCGGCCGACGTGGAGCCGCTCGCGCTGAGCTGAGCTGGGCTGGGCTGCTGGGCTCCACCCTCGCGCGAACGCCGGGCCAACTCGGCGAACCCGGGGCCAACTCGGCGAACCGCGGGGCAACTCCGCGAACGGAGGGGCAACTCCGCGAACGGAGGGGCAACTCCGCGAACGGAGGGGCAACTCGGCGAACGCGGGGGCAACTCGGCGAACCGAGGGCCAACTCGGCGAAACGCGGGGTGACTCGCGTGCCGGTCAGGCGGTCGCGAAGGGCTGCAGCTGCGCGCCGAGCTGCGCGCTGACGCGGGCGTGCAGGAGCGTGCCGCCGGCCTCGTGGCTCTGCGACAGGATGATGCCGGTCTCGTGAACGGCCGAGACGAGATCGCCACGGTCGTAGGGCACGAGAGCCTCGATCTCGATCTCGGGCAGCGGCAGCGCCGCTTCGATCGCCGCGCGCAGCTCGTCGATGCCCTCGCCGGTGCGGCTCGAGGCGAACAGCGCGTCGGGCTCGAGACCCCGCAGCACGAGTCGCGTGTCGTCGGAGACGAGATCGGCCTTGTTGAAGACGACGATCTCGGGGATGTCGCGCCCGCCGACGTCGCCGATCACGTCGCGCACCGTCGCCAGCTGCGCCGCCGGGTCGGGGTGCGCCGCGTCGACGACGTGCACGATGATGTCGGCGTCGGCGACCTCCTCGAGCGTCGACCGGAACGCCTCGACGAGCTGGTGCGGCAGGTTGCGCACGAAGCCGACGGTGTCGGTCAGCGTGTAGACGCGACCGTCGGATGTCTCGGCCCGGCGCACCGTCGCGTCGAGGGTCGCGAACAGCGCGTTCTCGACGAGCACGCCGGCGCTGGTGAGCCGGTTCAGGAGGCTCGACTTGCCGGCGTTCGTGTATCCGGCGATCGCCACCGACGGCACCGTGTGCCGCTTGCGCTCGGCCCGCTTGGCCTGGCGGGCCGGCGCGAAGTCGCGGATCTGCCGCCGCAGCTGCGCCATGCGGGTGCGGATGCGGCGCCGATCGAGTTCGATCTTCGTCTCACCCGGACCGCGCGAGCCCATGCCCGCGCCGCCGGCGCCCACCTGGCCACCGGCCTGACGGCTCATCGACTCACCCCAGCCGCGCAGGCGCGGCAGGAGGTACTCGAGCTGCGCGAGTTCGACCTGCGCCTTGCCCTCGCGGCTCTTCGCATGCTGGCTGAAGATGTCGAGGATGACGGTGGTCCGGTCGATGACCTTGACCTTCACGACGTCCTCGAGCGCGCGACGCTGGCTGGGGGCGAGCTCGGTGTCGGCGATGACGGTGTCGGCGCCGAGCGCCGCCACGGCGTCGCGCAGCTCCTGTGCCTTGCCGCGCCCGACATACGTCGCCGGGTCGGGATGCGGACGCCGCTGCAGAAGTCCGTCGAGGACCACGGCTCCCGCCGTCTCGGCGAGCGCCGCGAGTTCGCGCAGCGAGTTCTCCGCCTCCTCGGTCGCGCCCTGCGGATGCACGCCGACGAGCACGACGTTCTCCAGGCGCAGCTGGCGGTACTCGACCTCGGTGACGTCCTCGAGCTCTGTTGACAGACCCTGGATCCGGCGCAGCGCGGCCCGCTCCTCGCGGTCCCACTGGTCGCCGTCGTACATCGCTCGATCGGTGTCGGCGCCCTCCGCCGTCGCGGCATCCTGAATCGCCTGCGCAGCTCCGAACACGCGCACGCCGGAGTGCGCATCGGCACGCGACAGCACGCGCTCGACCGGGTCGGAAGAGCTCTCATCCATTCGCACCACTCTAGCCTGGGTCACGTCTTCTCCTTCCGGTACGCTGAGCAATCATGGCCAGTGACCACTACTTCAGCGCGTCGCCTGCCAGTGCCGAGAACCTCCGCACGATCCGTGTGCGGTTGGCGGGTCGCGACGTCGAGGTCACGACTGCCGGCGGTGTCTTCAGTCCCGATCGGCTGGACGCCGGCACCCAGGTGCTGCTCGCGAACACTCCCCCGCCGCCCCCGGGCGGCGACATCCTCGACCTCGGCTGCGGCTGGGGACCCATCGCGCTGAGCGTCGCCCTCGACTCCCCGCACGCCCGCGTGTGGGCCGTGGACGTGAACGAGCGGGCGCTGGACCTCGTCCGCCGCAACGCCCAGGCTCTCGGTCTGGAGAACGTCAACGCCGTCACTCCCGATGATGTTCCCGACGACATCGTGTTCCGGGGCATCCGGTCGAATCCGCCGATCCGCGTCGGCAAGAGCGAGCTGCACAGCATGCTGATGCGCTGGATCCCGCGGCTCGACGAACGTAGCGACGGATGGTTCGTCGTGCAGCGGAACCTCGGCTCCGACTCGCTGCAGCGCTGGCTGGCGTCGGTGCTCGACTCCTCGTTCAGCGTGCACCGGGCCGCCACCGGACGCGGCTACCGGGTGCTGAAGGTGCGTCGCCACGGCACCCCGCCGACCGACACGATCCAGCTGCCCACGTCCTGACCGGCCGTGGCGAGGTTCCTCAGACGAGGGTGATCTCGCCCGAGAACACCAGCTGCGCCGGACCCGACAGGAACACGTGGTCTCCTTCGATGCGCACGCCCAGGCGGCCGCCCGGCACGTCGACCAGCCAGCGATCGGGAGCCGACGCGCCCGCCCATCCGCGCACCGCGAGCGCCGACGCTGCGACTCCGGTGCCGCAGCTGAGCGTCTCGCCGACGCCGCGTTCGAACACGCGCATCGCGATGACGCCGACCCCGTCGGCGACGAGCGGATCGGCCGGGACGACGAACTCGACGTTCGCGCCGGCGGCCGGCACCGGGTCGAGGTGCGGGATGACGGTGAGGTCGAGCGCGTCGAGCTCCGTGCGCGACGAGAGCGCCACGACGATGTGCGGATTGCCGACGTCGACTCCCTGACCGGGGCGGGCGACATCGAGTCCCCGGGCGCGAACGAGCACGTCGTCCGACGTGAGCGCGAACGCGCCGAGGTCGACCTCGTAGCCGAGGTCGCTGCGGGTCATCCGGAGCACGCCGTTGCGGGTGCCGATCGCGATCGCGCCGTCGCCGTCGAGGTCGGCGAGCCCGGTCTGCAGCAGGTAGTGGAGGAAGACCCGGATGCCGTTGCCGCACATCTCCGCGACCGAGCCGTCGGCGTTGCGGTAGTCCATGAACCATTCGGCTCCCGACGCCGGCACCTCCGCTGCGGGCGCGAAGGCGCTCGTGCGGACGACGCGCAGCAGGCCGTCGCCGCCCACGCCGAAGTGCCGGTCGCACAGCGCGGCGACCTGGGTCGCGTCGAGATCGAGTGTCCCATCGGGATCGGGGACGATGACGAAGTCGTTGCCGGTGCCGTGGCCCTTGGTGAACGAGACGGTCGTGGACATCGCGTCCATCCTATGCGGGGTGTCTCAGCCGCCGACGGCGGATGACGCCGAGCGCACGCGGTAGCGGCCGCACAGGAACGCGCGGTTGCGGGCGGCGTCGACGAGCTCGAGGTCTAGCGCGCGCGGCAGGAGGGGCACGCCTGCGCCGAGCGTCACCGGCGCGAACTGGATCCAGACCTCGTCGAGCAGTCCGGCGTCGGCGAACTGCCCGACGAGCTCTCCCCCGCCCACGAGCCAGACATCACGTCCGGCCGCTGCAGCCGCCATCTCGGCGTGCACCGCGCGCAGGTCGTCGCGGGCGAAGCGGATGTCGGCGCCGTCGGGGATCGGGAGCGCCCGATGCGTGAACACCCAGGTCGGCTGCGTGTACGGCCACGGGCCCTCGTCGTGCGCGAGCACCCATTCGTAGGTCGAGGCGCCCATCGCGAGAGCTCCGACGCCCTCGATGAACGCCGAATAGTGCATCGGCCCGTTCTCATCGATGTCCTGGTGCAGCAGCCAATCGAGTGAGTGATCGGTGGTCGCGAGGAACCCGTCGAGGCTCGACGCGGTGTAGTAGTGCGTCGTCATGCCGACATCATGCCCGGTGCCGCGGACATCGTCTGGCGGGCCGACCGTGCCACGGCGCCGGTCAGGAGCCGGCCGTCGGAGATTCCGCGAGGGCCGCGGCATCCGCTGCCGGATCGACCCATCGCAGCCCGGGATAGCGCTTGAACCACGACACCTGGCGCCGCGCGTAGCGGCGCGTGAGCGCCTGCGTCTGCGCGATCGCCTCCGCCTCGCTCACCTCGCCGGCCAACTGCGCGAGCGCCTGCGCGTAGCCGATCGCGCGGGGGGCCGTCGTGCCGCGGTCGAGGCCGCGCTCACGCAGCGCCCGCACCTCGTCGAGCAGTCCCGCCCGCCACATGTGCTCGACACGGGCGTCGAGGCGCGGCACGAGCTCCGCGCGGTCGACGTGCACGCCGACGAGGCGGCTGTCCGCGTGCCATAGGACCGGCTCGTCGGGCAGGGCCGCGCCGTGCGTCGCCTCGCCCTGGGCGAGCACTTCGAGGGCGCGCACGATGCGCCGACCGTTGCGCGGGTCGACGCGGGCGGCGGTCGCCGCATCCTGCTCCCGCAGTCGCGCGTAGAGCAGCGCGGGCCCGTGCTCGTCGAGCTCCGCCTCCAGCCGCGCGCGCGCTGCGTCGTCGCGCGGAGGGAAGCGGAAGTCGTACAGCACGCTCGAGACGTACAGGCCGGAGCCGCCGACGAGGATCGCGTCGGCGCCGCGGGCGAGAGTCGCGGCGATGGCCTCTCGCGCCTCCCGCTGATAGCGGGCGACGGCGGCATCCTCCGTGACCTCGAGCACATCGAACAGGTGGTGCGGGATGCCGCGGCGCTCGGATTCGGGCAGCTTGGCGGTGCCGATGTCCATGCCGCGGTACAGCTGCATCGCGTCGGCGTTCACGATCTCGGCGGAAATGCCGCGGGCGGCGAGGGCTTCGGCGAGATCGAGGGACAGCGCGGTCTTGCCGGTGCCGGTGGCTCCGACCAGCGCCCAGAGGCGTCCAGGTCGTTTCGACTCGCCGCGCGCGCTCAACGGCCGGTGGGGCGTGTCGGTGCTCGGCGCCGGCGCCGAGTCGGGGTCGGTCAACGTCCCGGAGACGGTGCGCCGATGGACGGCATGCCGAGTGCCACCGCCCCGCTCGCCGCGGCGCCGTGCGCGGGGACGCCGCAGGCGTCGGCCTGGGCGAGTTCGCCCGCATCGCCTGCACGCGTGCGGCGGATGCGCAGCGGTGCACCGTCGGGCGCATCGGCGAGGAGGTGGAACGGCGCGGCATGAGTGATCGTCACGGTGACCATGTCGCCCGGCCGCGGCAGGTCGGATCCTGCCGGCACCTCGAAGTGCACGAGCCGGTTGTCGCGCGCACGGCCGGTCAGGCGATGGGTCGCGGCATCCTTCTTGCCCTCGCCTGTGGAGACGAGCACCTCGACCTCGCGGCCGAGCTGCTTCTGATTCTCCTCCAGCGAAATGCGCTCCTGCAGCGCGATCAGCCGGTCGTACCGCTCCTGCACGACCTCCTTCGGCACCTGGTTCTCCATCGTCGCGGCCGGGGTGCCCTCGCGGATGGAGTACTGGAACGTGAAGGCCGACGAGAACCGCGCCTGTTCGACGACGCGCATGGTGTCTTCGAAGTCGGCGTCGGTCTCACCGGGGAAGCCCACGATGATGTCGGTGGTGATGGCCGCATCGGGCATCTTCGCGCGGACGCGATCGAGGATGCCGAGGAACTTCTCGCTGCGGTACGAACGGCGCATCGCGCGCAGCACCCGGTCGCTGCCGGACTGCAGCGGCATGTGCAGCTGCGGCATGACGGTGGGAGTCTCGGCCATCGCGTCGATGACGTCGTCCGTGAACATCGCCGGGTGGGGACTCGTGAACCGGATGCGCTCCAGTCCGTCGATCTCGCCGGTGGCGCGCAGCAGCTTGGCGAACGCCTGGCGGTCGCCGAACTCGACGCCATACGAGTTGACGTTCTGCCCGAGGAGCGTGACCTCGATCGCTCCGTCTTCGACGAGCAGTCGCACCTCGTTCAGGATGTCGCCGGGACGGCGGTCCTTCTCCTTGCCACGCAGGCTCGGCACAATGCAGAACGTGCACGTGTTGTTGCAGCCGACGGAGATCGACACCCAGCCGCTGTACGCGCTGTCGCGCTTGGTGGGAAGCGTCGAGGGGAAGACCTCGAGGGACTCGAGGATCTCGAGCTCGGCCTCGCCGTTGTGGCGCGCGCGTTCGAGGAGGCTCGGCAGCGACCCCATGTTGTGAGTGCCGAACACGACGTCGACCCACGGTGCCTTGTCGAGGACCGTCTGCTTGTCCATCTGCGCGAGGCAGCCGCCGACGGCGATCTGCATGCCTTCGTGCTTGTCCTTGCGGCTCTTGAGGTGGCCGAGGGTGCCATAGAGCTTGCCGGCGGCGTTGTCGCGCACCGCGCACGTGTTGATGACCACGACGTCGGCGTCCTCGCCGTCGGCGACGGGCAGATAGCCCGCGCTCTCAAGCGACCCCGAGAGTCGCTCGGAGTCGTGCACGTTCATCTGGCACCCGAACGTGCGCACCTCATAGGTGCGGGCGCGACCGGAGACGTCGAGCGCAGCGGGCGAGGGCGCGATCAGGGTCGGCGCGGCGGAGGGAGTCGACATAGCGTTCCCATTCTACGAGCGACGGGCCGGGGCCGCTCCGCGACCGCGGCCCGTCGCGTCGGCGTTCAGAGCTCCGCGAGCGCCTGACGGGCGGCGTCGAGGGCGGCCGCTCCGTATCCGCGGCGGGCGAGCTGCCCGGCCAGGCGCCGCAGTGCGGCGTCGTGATCCAGCCGTGCCATGGCCGGAGCCTTCTGGCGGGCGTATGCGAGGGCACGTTCCGCATCGTCGTCGGGCAGCTCGACGAGGGCCGCGTCGACGACGTCGCGCGGGATGCCGCGCTTGGCGAGCGATTGCGCGATGACCCTCCGCCCCTGTCCCTTGCGCTCCACCGCTGCTGTCACCAGCTGCTCGGCCAGGCGGGCATCGTCGAGGTAGCCCCGCCGCACGAAGTCGTGCAGCAGCGCGTCGACCTCGCCGCGGTCAAGCGACCGTTCCGCCGCGACGGCGCGCGCCTCGCTGACCGACAGCTGTCTCGTGCGCAGCTTTCGCAGCAGGATGCCCTCGGCCGCCTCCCGCTCGGAGCGCATGGTCTCGTCGACCGGGCCGAGCTCTTCGGCGGCGGAGGCGGTGGGGTCGTCGTCCCAGGTGGTGCGCCACGTGGGTGCGCTGTCGACCCGGCGCTCGGCGGCCGGGCGGCCGCGCTCCGGCACCGGGCGGGCAACGCCGTCACCACCGAACAGCGGGATCACGGGGGCGAGCTCGTCGCGCTCGCCCCCGGTCTCGTCGCTCATGATCAGGCCGGGCGGCGCTGAGCGAGCTCGTCTTCGACGGGCGCGTCGACGCCCTTGGGGACGCCGATGCCGAGCTTCGTCTTGATCTTCGTCTCGATCTCGGCGGCGATGTCGGGGTTCTTGATGAGGAAGTTGCGGGCGTTCTCCTTGCCCTGCCCCAGCTGTTCGCCCTCGTACGTGTACCAGGCGCCGGACTTCTTGACGATCGCGTGCTCCACGCCGAAGTCGATCAGCGACCCCTCGCGCGAGATGCCCACGCCGTAGAGGATGTCGAACTCGGCCTGCTTGAACGGCGGCGCCATCTTGTTCTTCACGACCTTGACGCGGGTGCGGTTTCCCACCGCCTCCGATCCGTCCTTCAGGGTCTCGATGCGCCGGATGTCGAGGCGCACCGACGCGTAGAACTTCAGCGCCTTGCCTCCCGCGGTGGTCTCCGGCGAGCCGAAGAACACGCCGATCTTCTCGCGCAGCTGGTTGATGAAGATCGCGGTCGTCTTGGTCTGGTTCAGGCCACCCGTGAGCTTCCGCAGCGCCTGCGACATGAGTCGAGCCTGCAGGCCGACGTGCGAGTCGCCCATCTCGCCCTCGATCTCGGCGCGCGGTACGAGCGCCGCCACCGAGTCGATCACGACGAGGTCGATCGCACCCGAACGGATCAGCATGTCGGCGATCTCGAGCGCCTGCTCACCGGTGTCGGGCTGCGAGACGAGCAGCTGGTCGATGTCGACGCCGAGCTTCTTCGCGTAGTCGGGGTCGAGGGCGTGCTCGGCGTCGACGAACGCGGCGATGCCGCCGGCGCGCTGCACGTTGGCGATCGCGTGCAGGGTGAGCGTGGTCTTACCCGACGACTCCGGACCGTAGATCTCGATGATGCGGCCACGCGGAAGTCCGCCGACGCCGAGCGCGACGTCGAGGGCGATGGAGCCGGTGGGAATGACCTCGACCGGGGCGCGCTCGTCGCTGCCCAGTCGCATGACCGAGCCCTTTCCGAACTGCCGGTCGATCTGTGCGAGGGCCGATTCGAGGGCCTTCTCGCGGTCTGCGGGACTGGGCATTTCTGCTCCTTCTTGTGCGTGGTCCGTCGCCTGTAGGCTGTCGCGCCCCCGCCCGGGATGGGAGGGAGTCTGCGACAAGGCGGAGGTGTCATCCGACGTCGTCCACAGTACGAGCGGGCTCCGACATCCGTTCCCGGCGCCGACCGATCTGTGGACAGAAGCCTTCACGACCCCTGCTGTGCAGGAGCCTACGCCGACCTCGAACGCATCTTCGACGACACGCCGGATGGTGCTACGAGCGCCGGGGCTCCAGCCGACCGACGCCGTGCCGGCGCGACTCCGGCACATCCGTCTCCGCGCACAGCGCGAGCCAGACATCGCGCGGCGGGATGCCGTCATCCAGGGCCTGCGTCGCCGTGCGGTCGCCCAGTCCGGGAAGGATCAGGTCGGCGACAAGGCTCGCGCCGCGGCTGCCGAACTCGGCTGCCACGGCGCGATGGAATTCGCTGCGCCGCACGCGTCAGCGCAGCGACAGCTCGGGACCGACCTCGGCGACGAGGTCGTCGGGCACGACGTCGGGGAATCCCTGCAGGCCCTCGAGGACCGAGATGCGGTCGCCCACCTCACGCATGATCGTGGAGATGGGGACGTTCAGCGCCTCGGCGACCGATGCGAGGATCTCGCTGGAGGCCTCCTTCTGGCCACGCTCCACCTCACTGAGGTACCCGAGCGCGACGCTGGCGCGTCCCGCCACCTGACGGAGGGTGTGCCCCTTCTGCTGGCGAAGGTCCCGAAGGACTTCGCCGATCTCTTGACGAACCAGGATCATTTCGGGCCCCTCCTCACCGTGATTCCCTCGTTTGCGAGTGCCTAACAGTACAACACCCGTGCGGGTCAGACTAATCCCACGCGCTGTGGAATGAATGGGAATCGCCCATTGCAACCGAACCGCAATCATGGTTGTTCCCGCGCGATGCGAGCGGGGTCACAGCGCGTCGATCACGGCCTGCAGCGCGCGCCGCACGGTCTCGTGGCGGATGCCATCGCGGTCGCCGTCGAGGTGCAGCTCCACCGCCTGCGTGCCGTCGGGCGTGGCGACCCCGACGAACACCGTCCCGGCGGGATGTCCGTCCGCAGGGCCGGGTCCCGCGACGCCGGTCGTCGCAACCCCGACATCGGTGCGTTCCCCGTCCGGCCCGGCGGCGGCGCGGATGCCGTCGGCCATCTGGCGCGCCACCTCGGGATGGACCGCCCCGTGCGCCGCGAGCAGGCCGGCGTCCACGCCGAGGAGGGCGTGTTTCAGGTCGGTGGCGTACGCCACCACGGCTCCGCGCATGCTGACGGATGCGCCCGGCACATCGATGAGGGATGCGGCCAGGAGGCCGCCGGTCAGCGACTCGGCGACGCCGATCGTCCAGCCGCGGGCGGCGAGACGACGGAGCACTTCGCGCGCCTCGGGCAGTGCGGTCATGTGCGGGCCCTGCGGCGCCCGCGCACCTCGCTGATCGCGTAGTCGATGCCGCTCGCGATCGTGAGGACGACGGCGATCGTCATCGTGACGACGCCTGCCCACCAGATCCATGCGCCGACGACGGCAGGGAGGGGAAGCAGCGCGAGCGCGAGGGCGACCGCCTGGGCGACGGTCTTGAGCTTGCCCATCCAGGCGGCCGCCAGCACGTGGTCGCTCACGACGGCGAACCGGTACACCGTGATACCGACCTCGCGGACGAGCACCACGATCGTGATCCACCAGGGAAGCTCGCCGAGGATCGACAGGCCCACGAACGCACAGCCCGTCAGGGCCTTGTCGGCGATCGGGTCGAGGATCTTGCCGAGGTCGGTGACGATGTCGTTGCGGCGTGCGATGGCACCGTCGATCCCGTCCGTCGCGATCGCGAGGATGAACAGCACGGCCGCCCACCAGCGCAGCGGTCCGTCGGCACCGGCGTCGGCCAGCAGCATCCAGAGGAAGACGGGCGCGCACAGGATGCGCACGGCGGTGATCGTGTTGGGGAGCTGACGGGGGACGGCCACTGTCTCAGTATTCCAGGCCGAGTCATTCCCGGCCGGTGAGACCCCAGGCGTCCTCGTCGTCGTCATCCCCGTCGACGACCGGCATCCCGTCGAACTGCCGCTCGACCGGGTCGCCGCTATACGGATCCGGCGGGTTCGACGACGGCGCCGGCGCGGGAGGCTCGTCGCCGCGCAGCCGCGCCAGCACCTCGGGCAGCTGCTCGGGCGTCACGAGCACGTCGCGCGCCTTTGATCCCTCCGACGGGCCGACGATCTCGCGCGACTCCAGCAGGTCCATGAGGCGCCCGGCCTTCGCGAAGCCGACGCGCAGCTTGCGCTGCAGCATCGACGTCGATCCGAACTGGGTCGACACGATCTGCTCGGCGGCGGCGAGCAGCAGCTCGAGGTCGTCGCCGATGTCGGCGTCGACCTCCTTCTTCTGCACGACGGCTGCGACATCCGCGCGATACTCCGGCCGAGCCTGCGCGGTGACGTGCTTGACGACCTTCTCGATCTCGGGCTCGCTGACCCACGCACCCTGCACGCGGATGGCCTTGGAGGCGCCCATCGGGAGGAACAGCCCGTCACCCTGGCCGATGAGGCGGTCGGCACCCGGCTGGTCGAGGATGACGCGCGAGTCGGTCACGCTCGTGACGGCGAACGCGAGTCGGGACGGCACGTTGGCCTTGATGAGGCCCGTGACGACGTCGACCGAGGGGCGCTGAGTGGCGAGGACGAGGTGGATGCCGCTGGCCCGCGCGAGCTGGGTGATGCGGACGATCGAGTCCTCGACGTCGCGCGGAGCGACCATCATCAGGTCGGCGAGTTCGTCGACCACCACGAGGAGGTAGGGGTAGGGCTTGAGGACTCGCTCGCTGCCGGCGGGCAGCTGGATCTCGTCGGCGATGACGGCCTTGTTGAAGTCGTCGATGTGGCGGAAGCCGAACGACGCGAGATCGTCGTACCGCATGTCCATCTCCTTCACGACCCACTGCAGCGCCTCGGCCGCCTTCTTCGGGTTCGTGATGATGGGCGTGATCAGGTGCGGCACCCCCGTGTAGCTGGTGAGCTCGACGCGCTTGGGGTCGATGAGGACCATGCGCACCTCCGACGGCTTCGCGCGCATCAGCAGGCTCGTGATCATCGAGTTCACGAAGCTCGACTTGCCCGACCCGGTGGATCCCGCGACGAGCAGGTGGGGCATCTTCGCGAGGTTCGCGACGACGTAGCCGCCGCCGACGTCCTTGCCGACGCCGATGGTCATCGGATGCGTCGACTTCGTCGCGTTGTCGGAGCGCAGCACGTCGCCGAGCGTCACGATCTCGCGGTCGGTGTTGGGGATCTCGACACCGATCGCGCTCTTCCCGGGGATCGGCGCGAGGATGCGCACCTCGTTCGACGCCACCGCGTACGCGATGTTGTTCGTGAGCGCGGTGATGCGCTCGACCTTCACACCGGGGCCGAGTTCGATCTCGTACTGCGTCACTGTCGGCCCGCGGGAGAAGCCGGTCACCTTCGCGTCGACCTTGAACTGCTGCAGCACACCCGTGATCGCGGCGACGACCCGGTCGTTGGCCTCGGAGCGTGTCTTGCCCGGCTGGCCGGCCGCGAGCGACTGCGCCGACGGAAGCTGGTACGGCGCCGACGGGGCGCGGTCTCCGCCGCTGCCGATCCCGGTCAGTCCGGGCAGGGCGTCGCCGTCGATGGGACCGGTGTCGCTGTCGTCGTGCAGACCGGTGGCGGATGCCGCGACCTGGCGCTGGGCACCGGCGAGCACCGACGGGTCGATGACCTCGGTGGCGGCGTCCGGGGAGAACCTCGGCGCGGGCGGTGGAGCGATGGGCTCGATCGCCTGCTCGAAACCGCCGTGATCGTCGTCGTGGTCGTCGAAGCTCAGCAGCTCGGTGAGGTCCTGCGAGCCGACCTCGCCGTCCGCATCCTTCTCTCGGCCCGTCTTGTTGCGGCGCCACCAGGGAAGCTTGTCGTCTTCGTCGTCGTCGTTCTCGGGCAGCACCGCGGTCTTGCCGGTCGTGTTGTCGCCCGCTTCGGCGCGTTCAGCGCGCTCGGCACCGAACATCCACGCGTACAGGTCGCCGAGCCGCCGGCCGATCCGGTTCGGCGGCGTCTTGGTGACGATCAGCACCGACAGCGCCGCGAGCAGCGCCAGCAAGACGGTCGCGCCGAACGTCGTGAGGTAGCTCAGCGGTGCGCCGATCATCCAGCCGAACAGTCCTCCGGCGGCGCTGAGGGCGGGCAGGCCGTCCTGGGGATTGGGCTGGCCGCCGTAGATGTGGCAGAAGCCTGCGATCGAGAGCACGAACAGGAGGAAACCGATGCCGATGCGGCCGTTGTCGTTCACCGACGAGGGGTGACGGAACAGCCAGCCGGCGAGGAGCACGAGGAGCACGGGGAGCACGAACGCCGTGCGGCCCACGAGCCCGCCGATCGAGTACGCGCTGATGCCTGCCGATGCGGCGGTGCCGATGAGGAACCACTCGACGACGGCTCCGGCCACCGCGAGCAGCACGATGAGGAAGGGCAGCCCGTCGCGGCGCTGATCCTTCTCGAGCGTCTCGGGCCCGAACGCCCGGAACAGGCCGCCCACGACGTGGGCGAGCGCGAGCCACATGCGCACCGCGACCGGCGGCTTCTCGGGCTCGCCGACGTAGCGCTTCGGCGTCGGCGCGGGCTTCTTCGCGCGCGAAGATGACCCCTTCGCGGGCGTGCGGCTGCTCGTGGTGCTCCTGGCCATTGCTCCACGGTATCGCGGCGGGGCGACACAGCCCCGGAACGACGCGGGAGGAGGACCGCTCTGCGCCTCGCCCTTCGACTCGGGCGCGCCGCGCGCGGCCTCGCTCAGGGGCCTGGGGTACGTCGCGGCTGCGCCTCGCCCTTCGACTCGGGCGCGCTGCGCGCGGCCTCGCTCAGGGACCTGGGGTACGTCACGGCTACGCCTCGATCACCAACGGCACGATCATCGGCCGACGACGCAGCGACTGGTTCACCCAGCGGCCGATCGTGCGGCGTACCACCTGCGACAGCGCGTGGTTGTCGCGCACCCCCTGCTTCGCAGCCTCGGCGAGCGCGGCGGCGATCTTCGGCTTGACGTCCTCGAACACGGCGGCGTCCTCCGCGAAGCCGCGGGCGTGCACCTCGGGGCCGGAGATGATCTTGCCGGTCGTGGAGTCCACGACGACGATGACGGAGATGAAGCCCTCCTCGCCGAGGATCCGGCGGTCCTTGAGGTCCGCGTCCGTGATCTCGCCGACCGTCGAACCGTCGACGTACACGAAGCCGATGTCGAGCTGGCCCACGGCCTCGGCGACGCCGTCGCGCAGATCGACCACCGTGCCGTTCTCCGCGATGATCGTCCGGGCCGCCGGTACGCCGGTGTCCTGAGCCAGCTGCGCGTTCGCGCGGAGGTGCCGGTGCTCGCCATGGACCGGCATGACGTTGCGCGGCTTGACGATGTTGTAGCAATAGAGGAGCTCGCCGGCGGCGGCGTGGCCCGACACGTGCACCTTCGCGTTGCCCTTGTGCACGACGTTCGCCCCGAGCTTGGTGAGTCCGTCGATCACGCGGTACACGGCGTTCTCGTTGCCGGGGATGAGGCTGGAGGCGAGAATCACCGTGTCGCCCGGACCGGGCTCGATCGCGTGGTCGAGGTTCGCCATCCGGCTCAGCACCGCCATCGGCTCGCCTTGAGAGCCGGTGGACATGTACACGATCTGGTCGTCGGGCAGGTCCTTCGCCTTCTTGTAGTCGATCAGCACGCCCTCGGGCACGTTGAGGTAGCCCAGCTGCTCGGCGATCGTCATGTTGCGCACCATGCTGCGTCCGAGGAACGCGAGACGGCGACCGTGGGCGGCCGCCGCATCCAGCACCTGCTGCACGCGGTGCACGTGGCTCGAGAAGCTTGCGACGATGACGCGTCGCGGCGCCTTGCCGATCACCTGGTCGAGCACCGGGCCGATCGAGCGCTCCAGCGCGGTGAAGCCCGGCACGTCGGCGTTGGTGGAGTCGACCAGGAACAGGTCGACTCCCTCCTCGCCGAGGCGCGCGAAGGCGCGCAGGTCGGTGAGCCGGTTGTCGAGGGGCAGCTGGTCCATCTTGAAGTCGCCGGTGGCGAGCACGGTTCCCGCGGGCGTGCGGATCGCGACGGCGAGCGCATCGGGGATGGAGTGGTTCACCGCGACGAACTCGAGGTCGAACGGACCGACCTGCTCGCGCTGCCCTTCCTTCACGGTGAGCGTGTAGGGCTTGATGCGGTGCTCCTTGAGCTTCGCCTCGACGAGCGCGAGCGTCAGGCCCGAACCGATCAGGGGGATGTCGCTCTTCAGCTTGAGGAGGTACGGCACCGCCCCGATGTGGTCCTCATGGCCGTGTGTCAGGACGACGCCGACGATGTCGTCGAGGCGACGGCGGATCGGTTCGAAATCGGGGAGGATCAGGTCGACGCCCGGCTGGTTCTCCTCCGGGAACAGCACTCCGCAGTCGACGACGAGGAGCTTGCCGTCGTACTCGAACACCGTCATGTTGCGGCCGACCTCGCCGAGGCCCCCCAGCGGGACGATCCGGAGCGTGCCCTCGGCCAGTGCCGGCGGATCGATCACCTGCTGCGCGATCATCGGGTGGTCCCCGAGACCTTGGGCAGTGCGCCGCCGGCGGCCGCGTTGCGGTCAGGCCGGAAGTTCGAGAAGTCCACGCCGGCGACATCCTTCACAAGGGCGAGCTCGTCTTCGATCTTCGCCGCCTCCCATTCCTCTGGGCCGACGAGCGGCAGTCGCACGCGGGGGCTCGAGATGCGGCCGAGACCGTGCAGGATGTACTTCGCCGAGACGGTGCCCGGCACGTGCGTCATCACGGCGCGCACGAGCGGCTCGAGTTTCTTGTGCTCGGCGGTCGCCGTCGCGAGGTCACCGCGGTTCACCGCGTCGACGATCGTGCGGTAGGGCTGGGCGGCGATGTTCGCGGTCACCCCGACGAGGCCCGCCGCGCCGATCGCCAGATGCGGCAGCACGTTGGCGTCGTCGCCGGAGAAGTACAGCAGATCCGTCTGGTTGAGCACCCGGGAGACCTCGCTGAAGTTCCCCTTCGCGTCCTTGACGGCGAGGATGTTCGGGTGCTTGGCGAGCCGCAGGATCGTCTCGTAGGCGATCGGCACGCCGGTGCGGCCGGGGATGTCGTACAGGATGACCGGCAGGTCGGTCGAGTCGGCGATGAGGCGGAAGTGGGTGAGGATGCCCGCCTGGGTGGGCTTGTTGTAGTACGGGGTGACGATCATGATGCCGTCGGCGCCGGCCTTCTCGCTGGCCTTGTACAGCTCGATCGCGTGCGCGGTCTCGTTGGATCCGCCGCCCGTGATGATCTTCGCCCGACCGGCCGCGACATCCTTGCCGACCTCGACGAGGCGGATCTTCTCGGCGTCGGTGAGGGTGCTGGTCTCGCCCGTCGTGCCGGTCACGACGATGCCGTCGGCTCCCGCCGTCACGACATCGTCCATGTGCTTCTCGACGGCGGGCCAGTCGACCTCGCCGTCCGCCGCCATGGGCGTGACGAGGGCCACAAGTACCTGTCCGAAGGGATTGCCCGCGTGCGTCATGTTCTCAGGGTATCGGTTCCGCTCCGCCCCGCCGCCTCGATGCCGGGCGGTCGACGGCCTGGTCTGCTGTGGAGCGCGGCGCTGCGGACGGCGCGGCGTCGGCTCTACCGTCCCCGCCGGCCGAGCCGGGCCGTGAGCCGGTCGGGCAGCAGGCGCACGGCACGGGCCATGAGCTTGTAGCGCAGCGATGGGATGGACACCGCTCGGCCGCGCGCGAGGTCGCGCAGCGATTCGCGGACGACGTCGGGAGCGTCGAGCCACATCCAGCCGGCGATGCCCTCCTCGCCCGGCGGCAGGCCGAGCCGGGAGTGGAAGTTGGTGTGGACGAAGCCCGGGCACACCGCCGTGACCGTCACGCCGCGCGGGCCGTAGGCGACGTTCGCCCAGCGGCTGAACGCGACGATCCACTGCTTCACGGCGCCGTACGTCGAGCGCGGCATGAACGCGGCGATGGAGGCGACGTTGAGGATGCGGCCGTGCCCGCGTGCGAGCATGGGGCCGAGCGCGGCATGGATGAGGCGCAGCGGGACCTCGTCGTGCAGGCGCAGATGCCGCACCTCGGCCTCGACGTCGTTGCGCTCGAAGTCGAGCGACATGCCGATGCCGGCGCTGTTGACGAGGACCTCGACGGGCCGATCGGGGTCTGTGAGCCGGGCGACCACCGCCGCCAGGGCCCCGGGATCCAGGAGATCCGCCACGAGCACCTCCGCCGCACGACCGCGGTCTCGCACCTCGGCGGCGACGGCGGCGAGCGCGTCCGCATCGCGGGCGACGAGCACGACGTCGGCGCCGCGCTCGGCCAGCTGCCGCGCGTACTCCGCGCCGAGCCCGGAGCTGGCTCCCGTCACGAGGGCTGTCACCATTCGTCACACGCTACCGGGCGTCTGCTGACGGCGGACACGGGCGGGCGTGTCGCCGAGGGGTCAGCGCTCGTAGCGCAGGAAGCGGTAGCGGATGCCGGAGCGCGACATGTGCCATCCGTCCGCCGGATCGGCGGTCACGAGCCGCCAGCCGTCGAGCCCGGGCGCCGTCGTGTCGCCGTCGACCTCGAGGTCGAGCTCGGTGACCTCGAGGCGGTCGGCGCGGTCGATCGACTCCCGGTAGACCTGTCCCCCGCCGATGACCCACGTCCACGCGGCGTCGGCCGACGCATCCGCCGCCAGCGCCAGCGCGGCATCCAGCGAGCCGCAGCGCTCGGCACCGTCGGCGTGCCAGGCGTCGTCGTGCGTGATCACGATGTTGCGTCGGCCCGGCAACGGCCGGAAGCGCTCGGGGAACGACTCCCATGTGCGCCGGCCCATGACCACGGGGCAGCCCGTCGTCACCTGCCTGAAGTGGGCCATGTCCTCGGGCACGTTCCACGGCATCCCCCCGTGGGCGCCGATCACTCCCCCGTGGGCCTGCGCCCAGATGAGCCCGGTCCGCATCTCAGACGGCGACCGCGCCGCGGATGGCGGGATGGTGCTGGTAGTCCTCGACGACGAAGTCCTCGTACGCGTAGTCGAAGATCGACGCCGGCTTCCGTGCGATGCGCACCGTGGGGTACGGATACGGGTCGCGGCTCAGCTGCTCGCGCACCTGCTCGCGGTGGTTGTCGTAGATGTGGCAGTCCCCGCCGGTCCAGACGAACTCCCCCGGCTCGAGACCGGTCTGCTGCGCGACCATCAGGGTGAGCAGCGCGTATGAGGCGATGTTGAACGGCACGCCGAGGAACAGGTCGGCGCTGCGCTGATACAGCTGGCACGACAGTCTGCCGTCGGCGACGTAGAACTGGAACAGCGCGTGGCAGGGAGCGAGCGCCATCTGCGGGATGTCGGCCACGTTCCACGCCGACACGATGAGCCGCCGCGAATCGGGGGTCTCGCGGATCTGGGAGATCACCTGCGCGATCTGGTCGATGTGCTCGCCGCTCGGCGTCGGCCACGACCGCCACTGCACGCCGTAGACGGGTCCGAGCTCCCCTGACGCATCCGCCCATTCGTCCCAGATCGTGACGCCGTGCTCGGACAGCCACGCGATGTTCGACTCGCCGCGCAGGAACCAGAGCAGCTCGTACGCGATGGACTTGAAGTGCACGCGCTTGGTCGTGATGAGGGGGAACGAGTCGGCCAGGTCGAAGCGGATCTGGCGACCGAACACGCTCGTCGTGCCGGTGCCGGTGCGGTCGCTCTTGTGCGTGCCGTTCTCGAGCACGTCGCGCAGCAGGTCCTCGTAGGGCGTCGGGATGCTCACACCCGCCACGATACCGGCCGGAACCCCGACATACTCCGTCATCCGGACCCGCGTCGCGGCGCGTGCCGGTACGGTCGTGCACATGCCCGCCTGGACCGCGCTGCTGGCCGTCGCCGCCCTGATCGCGGTGACGCTGGCGCTGGGGTGGGCGCTGCAGCGCCGCGCCGGGCGCGCCCGCGCCGCCGGCGCCCTCGATCTCGGCGCCCTGGCCGACGTCCCGCGCGGTGAGCGCGCGACCCTCGTGCAGTTCAGCACCGCCGTGTGCGCCCGCTGCCCGCAGGTGCGACGGATGCTGCGCGCCCTCGCGGGCGAGACGGCCGGCGTGGAGCACGCCGACGTCGACCTCACCCACCGCGGCGATCTCGCACGGCGGCTGCACATCCTGCAGACGCCGACGGTGTTCCTGGTCGACGACAGCGGCTTCGTGCGTGCGCGCTTCAGCGGCGCGCCGACGCGGGATGCCGTCGCCCGCGAACTCCACCGCGTGATCGGAGGGGTCGCGCATGTCTGAGCCGCCGCAGTCCGGCATCGACCCGCGCGGGCCGCGCTTCGCGGCCGGGATCACGTCGGTGCTCCTGCTCGTCACCGTGCTGCTGGGACTGCTCGGCGTGTCGACCGCGCACGCGTCCTTCGGATGGTTCGCGTACCAGCCGCTGGCCGGCCAGGTGTTCGTCCCGGCCGGGCCGTACGCGCTCCCACTGCTGTCGGTGCTCCAGCGCGTCCTCGATCCCGCGTTCCTGCTTCTGCTCGCTGTGGCGGTGCTCTTCCTGTGGGGAGTGCTGTCGCCGCGCACCGCGCCGTGGGGGGTGATCTACCGTCGCGTCGTGCAGCCCCGACTCGCCCCGGCGACCGACCGGGAGGACCCGCGTCCGCCGCGCTTCGCGCAGGGAGTGGGCCTGTTCGTGAGTGGCGTGGGACTCGTCCTCCAGCTGGCCGGTGTGCCGTGGGCGCTGCCGATCGCCGCCGCGCTGGCCTTCGTGGCGGCGGTCCTGAACGCCGCGTTCGGCTTCTGCCTCGGCTGCCAGGTCTATCTGCTCCTGCAGCGCATCGGGCTGGTCGGGCGCACGTCGATGACCACCTGACTTCCCCCTGTCGTGGCCCCGGCCGCTTGGTTAGGCTGGCGGCACACCGACCGACGGAGGAGACATGAGCGTCACGAGCGAAGCAACCGCGCACTGGAAGGGAACGCTGTTCGAGGGGTCCGGCGAGGTGAGTCTCACGAGCTCCGGCCAGGGGCCCCTTCCCGTGAACTGGAAGGCGCGCAGCGAGGGATCCGACTCGGTCACCACTCCCGAAGAGCTGCTGGGCGCCGCACACGCCGCGTGCTACAGCATGGCCCTGTCGAACGCCCTCACCCAGAACGGCACCCCGCCGGAGCGCCTGGAGACGTCGGCCGCGGTCACCTTCATCCCGGGAACGGGGATCACCGGGAGCCACTTGAACGTCTCCGCCGTCGTGCCCCGCATCGACGAGGCCGACTTCGATCGGATCGCCGAGGAGGCCAAGAGCGGCTGCCCCGTGTCGCAGGCGCTCGCCGGCATCGAGATCACCCTCGAGGCGTCGCTTGGCTGAAGCCCCGCTGCGCCCCCGCCGTGTCGTCGTGGCGGGCGCATCCGGTCTCATCGGGACGGCGCTCGTCGCGTCGCTGCGCGCCGACGGCGTGGAGGTCACCCGCCTCGTGCGCCGTCCCGCACGGGCCGACGACGAGGTCGAGTGGCTCACCGACAGCCAGCCGCTCGATCCCGCGGTTCTCGACGGCGCCGACGCCGTCGTGGGACTGAACGGCGCGACGATCGGGCGCATGCCGTGGACTCCGCGGTATCGGAGCACCCTGCTCTGGTCCCGGATCACCCCGACCCGGACGCTCGCCCGGGCCGTCCGCGAGCTCGGCGACGGCGCGCCCGCGTTCCTCAGCGCCTCGGCCGTCGGCTACTACGGCACGGCTCCCGGCCGCGTTCTCACCGAGGATGCGCCGCGGGGCGAGACGTTCCTCGCCGACGTCTGCGGGGAGTGGGAGCGTGCGGCACGGGGCGCCGGCCCTCGTACCCGGATCGCCCTCCTGCGCACGGCTCCCATCGTGCACGCGCGCGGCGTCCTGAGGCCTCTCGTGCTGCTGACGCGCCTCGGGCTCGCCGGGCCCCTCGGGCGGGGGACGCAGTCCTGGCCGTGGATCTCGCTAGACGACGAGGTGCGGGCGATCCGCCATGTCCTGGAGGCGGAGATCGACGGTCCGGTGAACCTCGCGGGGCCGACACGGGCGACGGCGAACGACCTCGGATTCGCCCTCGCGGTGCGCATGAACCGGCCCTATCTCATCCGGACGCCCGCGTGGGCGCTGCGCCTCGTGCTCGGACGCGCGGCCGCCGATGCCGTGCTCCTGTCCGACGCGCATGTCACGCCGTCCGTCCTCGAGGGCAGTGGATTCCGATTCCGGAATACGACGGTCGAGGATGCCGTCGCTGCCGCGGTGCCGGCTCAGGACGCGCGCGAGGCGGCCTCGAGCCTGAGCGACTGACGGATCGCGCCACGCGCGCGTCTTCGGTCGCCCGCGGCGTCGTACGCGACGCCGAGGCGGTACCAGGCCCGCCAGTCGTCCGGATGCTGCTGCACCTCGTCGCGATAGCGCGGGAAGGCGGCGTCGGCGTCGTCGCGGACGACGCGCCCGCTCGGCCGCACCTGCACGGCATCGTCGGGCAGTCCGCCCTCCGCCTCGAGGCGCCGACCGACGCGCTCGGCGCGCACGCCGAACCAGATCTCGCGGCCGATGCCCCACAGCGCGACGATCGGGAACACGATGAGCAGCGCTCCCATCCCGAACGCGACCGGGCGGCCGCTCGTCACGAGCAGCCAGGCCCACTGCGCCGTCACGGCGATGTAC
Organism: Microbacterium altimontanum; assembly: GCF_058349865.2. NCBI lineage: Bacteria > Bacillati > Actinomycetota > Actinomycetes > Micrococcales > Microbacteriaceae > Microbacterium > Microbacterium altimontanum. The sequence goes on from NZ_JBYRJB020000007.1 coordinate 55,586, forward strand.
AGGACGAGGACGACGGTGAGGATGGCGACGAGGATGCGCGTGCTCATGCGTCGGCGGCCTTCGGACGCGATCCGATGCCGATGTCGAGGAAGCTGTCGAGTCCGACGATCACTCCCCGCGCATCGACGGCGTGCGCGAGCGCGAGACGGATGCCGGGGGCGTACGCGGCCGCCGAGTCGACCGTGTCGTGCACGATCGAGAGCGATTCCCCGGCGCCGGAGAGGATGACCTCCTGCCGGGCGATCACGCCCGGGCGGCGCAGAGAGTGCACGGGCACGGAGGCGACCTGCTGTCCGCGGGCGCGCTGATCGACGTGCGGAGCGAGCACGGGCCCCTCCGCGGAGCGGGCCTCGGCGATCAGCTCGGCCGTGCGCACGGCGGTGCCGCTCGGCGAGTCGACCTTCGTGTCGCGGTGCGCCTCGACGATCTCCGCCGACGGGAAGAAGGGTGCCGCGGCGGCGGCGAGCGCGGAGCCGAGCACGGAGCCGAGGGAGAAGTTCGGGATGAAGACCGCCCCCGTCCCCGCCGCCTCGACGAGCGGACGCACGAGCGCGATGCGCTCGGCCGACCACCCGGAGGTCCCGACGAGGATGTTGATCCCGCTCTCGACGGCGGCGCGGACCACGTCGACCGAGACGGCGGGGGTCGACGCATCCACCACCAGATCGGCGCCCGCGATCCGGCCGATGTCGTCGCGCGACGAGAGCGTCGCGTGGACGGCGAAGCCCGGCTCGGCCTCGACCACGTCGCGGATGATGCCGCCGAGCTTGCCGGTGCCGCCCACGATCGCCACACGTGTCGTCATGATTCAAGCCTACGGCGCCCCAGGGTGGCACAGCCGCAGCGCTACGCTCGAAAGATGGTGTCGCTGTCCCCCACCCCCGTCGACGACCCGATCGCCCGCGGGCTGCTCGCCGAGTACGTCGCGATGCGTGCGGAGGCGTTCCCGGGCCGCTACACGCCGGCCGAGCCGCCGCGGTCGATGTTCGAGCCGCCGGCCGGCGTGTTCCTCGTGGTGCACGACGACGAGGGCGAGGCGGTCGGATGCGGCGGCATCCGCCGGGTCGACGACGGCGACGCCGGCATCCGCTACGAGGTGAAGCACCTGTTCCTGCGCCCCTCGACCCGGGGCCGCGGCTGGGGCAGGCTGCTGCTGCAGGAGCTGGAGCGGTGCGCGCGCGAATGGGGCGCGAGCGAGCTCGTCCTGGACACCCACCACACGCTCGAGGCGGCCGGCGGCCTCTACGCGAGCTCCGGCTTCGTCGCGATCGAGCCGTACAACGACAACCCCAACGCGACGCGCTGGTACGGCAAGACCCTCGCCCGCTGAGGAGGCCCGGCGGCCCCGGCCAGGAGCGTCCCCATAATGCTGCAGCATTCTGCTCATGCGCCGCGATTTCACCGGGTGCTGCAGATTCCTGCTGATGCGGCAGAAAAAGACACGCGCATCAGCGGGAATGTGCAGCGCCGGCCTGCCGGCGGGAGCGACCAAGCGCGCTGCTGGGCAGGGAGCGACGGGGAGGCTCGACCGGGAGCGGCTGGGAGGCTAGACGGGGAGCGGTTCGGGGAGGCCCGTCTGCAGCTCGAACGGCAGGTGACCGAGGTCGTTGTGGGTCACCAGGCTCCACGGCCGCCCGTTCTTCTGGGCGATGACGGTGAGGCCGCAATGCGCCTGGTTGAGGGTCATCCAGCGCCACTCCGGCATCTGCAGCACCTCGCGCACGAACCAGCTGATCACGAAGTTGTGGGTGATGAGCAGCTCGTGCACATCGCCGGGCTTGCGCACGAGGAACGCGTTCACCGCATCGTTCATCTGCGCCCGGCCCGCCTCGATCTCGGCCTCGGTCACGGAGCCGAAGAACGGCTCGTACACCGCGGGCGTCTCGTCCGTCATGCCGGTGGGGATGCAGTCGAACAGCAGCGCTGACGGCTGCGGGTCCACCGCCGGCAGGCGGTCGGCCACGGCGCGCGCCGTCTCAGCCGCACGCTCGAGCGGCGAGTGCCAGACGGCGGAGAGCGGAAGGCCGGAGAGGCGATCGGCGAGCGCCTCGGCTTGACGCTTCCCCCGCGGCGAGAGCGGCCCGTCGGCGACGCCCTGCTCGGCGTCCTGATGCTCGCCGTGCCGCACGAGGTAGATGTAATGCGTCACGCCGTCTCTCTCCCGTGCGAAATGGTTTCCCCGACCCGAAGGCCCCTCTTCCACCCTAAGCGAGGTCGCCCCGCCGGGGGCCGAAGCCGGCCGATGAAATGGCCCTCAGTCCGCGACGCGTGCGATCTCGGCCAGCTGCGCGCGGCTCAGCCGCACTCCCACGCCCTGCACGAACTCCTCGACATGCGCGGGAGCGAACGCGTTGACGATCGGCGCGACCACGGTGCGCTGGGCGAGGAGCCACGCCACCGCCACGGCGGCGGGCGGCACGCCCAGCTCGGCCCCGATCGCGTCGAGCGCCCGGAGCGTGCGCGTGCCCCGGCGGTTCATGCTGCTCGCGATCTGCACGCCGCGCACCGACCGGCCGAGCTCTCCGCGCGTGCGCAGCCGTCCGGCGAGGTAGCCGTGCTCGAGCGCGTGCGACGGCGTCACCGCCATGCCCTGCGCGCCGGCGACGAGCCGGAGGTCCTCCGTGAAGTCCTGGCGGCGCAGCATGTTGAACGGCACATCGAGCACCGTGATGCGCGGGTATCCGGCAGAGGAGAGGATGCGCGACTCGACGAGCTGCTCGGCGGTGAAGCCGAACGCGCCGATGCTGCGCGCCTTGCCGGACTCCACGAGCCACTCCGCGGTCGCGAGGGTGTCCTCCACCGACGCGATCCCGTCGGACGCATTGAGGTAGAGCACGTCGATGCGGTCGGTGCCCAGGCGCGTCAGCGACGCCTCCACCGCCCGCACGAGGTTCACCGGATCGGTGCCGGGGTTGTCGGGATGGGCGCCTACGCGGATCGCGAGCACGAGGTCGTCGCGCACGCCGCGCGTACGCATCCATTCGCCGATGATGTGCTCGCTGCGACCTCCGGCGAAGCTGTCGGCGGTGTGGACCGCGTTGCCGCCGCGCTCGAGGTACGCGTCGAGGATCTCGTGGCTCGACTCCAGGTCGACGTTCCAGCCGAACTCGCCGCCGCCGAGCAGGAGCGGGAACACCTCCACGCCGGTCTCGCCCAACGGCACCCGCACGTGCGACCCGATCGGCTCGCCCTGCACGGGGATCGGCGCCGACGGGTGCTCCGCCGCCACGTGGCGAGGGGTCGTGGTGGGCGCCGCCGGGCTCGCGCCGGCCGCTCGCGCGACGGCGCCGTCACCGATGACAGTCATGCCCACCCCCTCACGAATCGTCACGATCCGCGGCCGCTTGCTTCTGCGCCCCCCGGCGCGTACTACGAGGGTAGGTCAGACCGGTGACGTTTCCCTGCCCCGCGATGGCCGTTCGGTAAACATTCCGTAACGCTTTCCCGCCGCGGCGGGCCCGCCGCGACCGGCTCGTCCACGGCGGACGTGGGCCGCAGACGACGGATGCCCGCCCCACGCGGGGACGGGCATCCGGTGTTCGCCGATCAGGCCTCGGCGGGAGCCGCCTCCGGCTCGGCCGCAGCCTCGCCCTCCTCGAGCACGGGCTCGAGCGACAGCTTGCCGCGGTCGTCGATCTTCGTGATGCGCACGAGCAGCTTCTGGCCGACCGAGAGCACGTCGTCGACGTTCTCGACGCGCTTTCCGCCGGTGAGCTTGCGCACCTCGCTGATGTGCAGCAGACCGTCCTTGCCCGGCAGGAGCGAGATGAACGCCCCGAACGTCGCGATCTTCACGACGGTGCCGAGGAACTGCTCCCCGACCTCCGGGTTCGTGGGGTTCGCGATGGCGTTCACCTGCGCGCGAGCGGCCTCGGCGGACGGCCCGTCGACGGCGCCGATGTAGACGGTGCCGTCCTCCTCGATGGAGATGTCGGCGCCGGTCTCGTCCTGGATCGCGTTGATCGTCTTGCCCTTCGGGCCGATCAGCTCGCCGATCTTGTCGGTCGGGATCTGCACGCTGATCACGCGCGGCGCGGTCGGAGCCATCTCGTCCGGGGCGTCGATCGCCGAGTTCAGGACGTTCAGGATCGTGATGCGCGCGTCGTGCGCCTGCTGCAGCGCCGCCGACAGGACCTGCGACGGGATGCCGTCGAGCTTCGTGTCGAGCTGGATCGCGGTGACGAACTCGCTCGTGCCGGCGACCTTGAAGTCCATGTCGCCGAGCGCGTCCTCGGCTCCCAGGATGTCGGTCAGCGCGGCGTAGCGGGTCTCGCCGTCGACGGTGTCGGACACGAGGCCCATCGCGATGCCGGCGACCGGCGCACGGAGCGGCACACCGGCGTTCAGCAGCGACAGGGTCGACGCGCACACCGAGCCCATCGACGTCGAGCCGTTCGAGCCCAGCGCCTCGGAGACCTGGCGGATCGCGTACGGGAACTCCTCGCGGCCCGGAAGCACCGGCACGAGCGCGCGCTCGGCGAGGAAGCCGTGGCCGATCTCGCGCCGCTTCGGGCTTCCCACACGGCCGGTCTCACCGGTCGAGTAGGGCGGGAAGTTGTAATGGTGGATGTACCGCTTGTGCGTGACCGGCGACAGCGAGTCGATCTGCTGCTCCATCTTCAGCATGTTCAGCGTGGTGACACCCAGGATCTGGGTCTCGCCGCGCTGGAAGATGGCGGAGCCGTGCACGCGCGGGATGACCTGCACCTCGGCGTCGAGCGGACGGATGTCGGCGAGCCCACGCCCGTCGATGCGGACGCCCTCGGACAGGATGCGTCCGCGGACGATCTTCTTCGTGACGGCCTTGTACGCGGCCGAGAACTCCGCGGCGGCGATCGCGTCGACGGAGCCGTCGGCGATGGCAGCCTCGAGCTCGCCCTTGACGCGGTCCTTGACGGCGTCGTCGGCGTTCTGGCGCTCGATCTTGTCGGCGATCTGGTACACGCCGACGAGCTCGTCGTAGGCCCGGCCGGCGACGAAGTCGTAAGTGGCCTGCGAATAGGGCAGGAACACCGGGTACACACCCGGCTCCTTCGCGGTCTTCGCCGCCATCTCGGCCTGCGCCTCGACGAGCTGCTTGATGAAGGGCTTCGCGGCCTCGAGCCCGCCGGCGACGACCTCTTCGGACGGCTTGGTGGCGCCGCCCTTGATGAGGTTCCAGCTGTGCTCGGTCGCCTCGGCCTCGACCATCATGATCGCGACGTCGCCGTCTTCGAGCACGCGGCCCGCGACCACGAGGTCGAACACGGCGTCCTCGAGCAGCTTCGCGTTCGGGAACGCGACCCACTGGTCCTCGTGCTCGCCGTGACCCGGGATGAGCGCGAGGCGCACACCGGCGATCGGGCCCGAGAACGGCAGACCGGAGATCTGCGTCGAGGCGGAGGCGGCGTTGATCGCGAGCGCGTCGTAGAACTCGCCCGGGGCGATCGAGAGCACGGTGATGACGATCTGGACCTCGTTGCGCAGGCCGTCGACGAACGACGGGCGCAGCGGGCGGTCGATCAGACGGCACACCAGGATCGCGTCGGTCGAGGGGCGGCCCTCGCGACGGAAGAACGAGCCGGGGATCTTGCCGGCGGCGTACGAGCGCTCCTCGACGTCGACGGTCAGCGGGAAGAAGTCGAACCCTTCACGGGGGTGCTTGCCGGCGCTGGTGGCCGACAGGAGCATCGTCTCCTCATCGAGGTACGCCGCGACAGAGCCCTGCGCCTGCTGGGCGAGGCGACCGGTCTCGAACCGGACGGTGCGGGTGCCGAAGCGGCCGTTGTCGAGAACGGCCTCGGCGGCGGTGATTTCAGGACCTTCCAAGAGGTCTCTCCTTCTTTGTTTAGACTCGTCCGCGCGTTTCGCGGGCGAGGGATGCGAAGGAGCACGAGCAGGCAGATATGAGCGCACGACGGGTGCCGATCAGGACACCGTCGTGAGAGCCGCTTGCGCTGGTCACCAGTAGAAGATCACCCTCCGCCCCGGAGGGGAACCCACCACAGGAGACCAGCTTCCTGCCAGCCTGCTCCCCCTGAACTCCGTGTGGGAGCTCAGTGTTGAATTGGTCGGCCGCCACACGGCAGCCTTCACGAGCCTACCAGGGGTTCTCGCCGCCGCCGCGGTTTCTGCCGGATCCGCATGGGATGGCGGCTGTCCCACGCCTGGCCTAGGGTTGGGGCATGAGCGACGACGAGAAGACCGCGGGCGCCGCAGACGACGTGAAGCGCAAGTTCCGCGAGGCGCTGGAGAAGAAGAACGCCAACCACTACTCGGGCGAGTCGCACCTCGACGGGAAGGGCGCGGTCCAGGAGCCGCACGGCCGCGCCGGACACAAGCGCGAGTTCCGCCGCAAGAGCGGCTGAGGAGCGTCGGCAACAGCGGCCGAGGGACACCAGCAGCAGCGGCTGGGGAGCGTCAGGGAAGGCGATCATGGACGACGACATCCCGATCTATCCGGATGACGAGCGCGAGGTCCCGCTCGAAGACGAGGCCGAGTTCGACGCACCGCCGCCGACGATCGACCCCGATGAGCGTGTCGAGCTCGACGACGACGAGGACGAGGCCGTCGAGGAGTACGAAGAGTTCTCCGGCGGCGCCGAGGACTGATCAGCCGGCGAGAGCGAGGGTGCGTCGCGCGGCGTCGGCGAGCGCCGCTCCGTACGACGGGCCGTGGCCGACGGCGTGCACCGCGAGCGGATGCAGCTGGTGCAGCGGGATGCGGTCGCGCCATCCCGCGGCGAGCGGATGCGTCGCCTCGTACGCGCGCCGGATGACGTCGAGGTGCGGGCAGCCGAACAGGTCGAGCATCGCGAGGTCGGTCTCGCGGTGCCCGCCATGCGCGGCGGGGTCGATGAGCACGACTCCTGTCGGGGACCACAGCACGTTGCCGTTCCACAGATCGCCGTGCAGACGCGCCGGCGCGTCATCGTCGTCGAACGCCCCGGCGGCGATCCTCTCGCACGCGCGCTCCACGACGTCGGCGTCGGCCGGGTCGAGGTTGCCCGCGTCGACGGCAGGCTTCAGGAACGGGCGTATGCGCTGGCCGGCGTAGAACCGGCCCCAGGTCGGCTCGGGGTGACACGGCTGCTCGAGTCGTCCGATGAACACCGGGCCGTCCCAGCCGTCGGGCTTGGCGCCGAACGCCGCCGCTCCCGCATCGTGGGTGGCGGCGAGCGCCGCGCCGAACGCCTCGGCCGCCGCGGCGTCCGGGCGCCCGGGCGGGATGCGCTCGAGCGCGATGCGGCCCGCGGCGACGTCGACGACCTCGGCGACGCGCGCGCCGCCGGCGGCGGCCAGCCACCGCAGGCCCGCGGCTTCCGCCTCGAAGAACCGGGCGGGGGCGTCGTTTCGGGTCTTGACGACGGGATCCACCCGTCCGACGCTACTCCCCCGCTTCAGTCCCGCGGCAGCCCGCCGAGCAGGTCGTCGAACGAGCTGCCGCCACGGAGGTAGTTCGCGGGGTCGAACGGGTCGGAGCTCGTCGCGGCATCCCGCCGTGCCACGGCGTCGGCCAGCTCGGCGGCGCCCTTCTCGATGCGCGCGGCGAGCGGGGCGACGTGGTCGCCCGTGCCGCCCCAGTCCTCGCTCGCGGCGAACACGCCGGTCGACACGGCGTCGGCGTGCAGGTAGGCGAACAGCGGACGGATGGCATAGTCGATCGCGAGCGAATGCCGTGCCGTTCCGGCTGTCGCACCGATCAGCACGGGCTTTCCGACCAGCGCCTCCTTGTCGAGGATGTCGATGAACGACTTGAACAGGCCGGAGTAGCTCGTCGAGAAGATCGGCGTCACTGCGACGACGGCATCGGCCGACACGACGGTGTTGATCATCGACTCCAGCTCCGACGGAGCGAAGCCGGTGAGCATGTTGTCGGTGATGGCGTGGGCGTAGTCGCGCAGCTCGAACGTGTCGACGGTGGCCTCGATGTCGCGCTCCGCCAGCTGCGCGACGACGGCGGAACCGACCCGGTCGGCGAGCATCCGGGTCGACGAAGGCGTCGACAGGCCGGCCGAGACGACGGCGACGCGGCGGGCCGTCATCGCGCACCGCCGAGCCCGAAGGCGGCGCCGGTCTGCGACGCGGCCGGGGCGTCATCCGATGCGGTGTCCTGGTAGGGCGAGCCGCCGGTCACATTGTCGCCGCGGTTCGCGTTGGGTCGGGGCTGGCGCACGGGGCCGTCGCCGTAGGTCCGCCTCACGAGCGCCGCGTGCGTGGGACCGTCGGGAACGTCCGCCGGCCGGTCCTTCGCGAACTCGCGGCGCAGCACGGGGACGACCTCACCGCCGAGCAGGTCGAGCTGCTCGAGGACGGTCTTCAGCGGCAGGCCGGCGTGGTCCATCAGGAACAGCTGGCGCTGGTAGTCCCCGAAGTGATCGCGCATCGTGGCGTAGCGGTCGATCACCTGCTGCGGCGAGCCGACGGTGAGCGGCGTCATCTTCGTGAAGTCCTCCATCGCCGGGCCGTGCCCGTAGACGGGGGCGTTGTCGAAGTACGGGCGGAACTCGGCCACCGCATCCTGCGAGTTCTTCCGCATGAACGCCTGGCCGCCGACGCCGACGATCGCCGTCTCGGGCGCGCCGTGCCCGTAGTGGGCCCAGCGCTGCCGGTACAGCTCGATGAGCCGCTGGAAGTGCTCAGCAGGCCAGAAGATGTTGTTCGCGAAGAAGCCGTCGCCGTAGTACGCCGCCTGCTCGGCGATCTCAGGCGTGCGGATCGAGCCGTGCCACACGAACGGCGGCACGCCGTCGAGGGGGCGTGGTGTCGAGGTGAATCCCTGCAGCGGCGTGCGGAACTTCCCGTTCCAGTCGACCACGTCCTCGCGCCACAGCTTATGCAGCAGGGCGTAGTTCTCGATGGCCAGCGGGAGGCCCTGCCGGATGTCCTTGCCGAACCACGGGTACACCGGCCCCGTGTTTCCGCGGCCAAGCATGAGGTCGACGCGGCCGCCGGCGACGTGCTGGAGCATCGCGTAGTCCTCGGCGATCTTCACCGGGTCGTTCGTCGTGATGAGGGTCGTGGAGGTCGACAGGATGAGTCGCTCGGTCTGTGCCGCGATGTAGGCGAGTGTGGTGGTCGGCGACGACGAGAAGAACGGCGGGTTGTGGTGCTCGCCGATGGCGAAGACGTCCAGTCCGACCTCTTCTGCGTGCTTCGCGATGGCGAGGGTCGCCTGGATGCGCTCGGCCTCGCTGGGAGTCTGCCCGGTGACCGGGTCTTGCGTGATGTCGCTCACCGTGAAGATGCCGAACTGCACGGCCGGCGACGTGGTGGTCTCGCTCACGATCGGATTCTCGCTTCCCGGATGCCGCAGCATCCGTTTGTATGCATCTGAATGTATCTGATGCAACGTCCGTCTCGTGGGATTATTCCCCGGATCAGGAGGCGCCGAACAGGCCCGCGCCGACGAAGGAGCCCTGCTGCGCCCCGGGCGGGATCGCGAAGATCGCCGAGCCGACGTGCACGAGGTACTCGGCGAGCAGGTCCTTCGCGACCGCGCGCTGCACCCTGATGAACCGCTCGGGAGCGCGCTGGTAGGAGAGGAAGAACAGCCCGGCCGACAGATCGCCGGTCAGGTCGTTCCCGTTCACGAAGTTATAGCCGCGGCGCAGCAGCCGCACGCCGCCGTTGAGGTCGGGATGTGCGAGCCGCGCGTGCGCCTTCGGATCGATCGCGGGCCTGCCCGACGCATCCTTCTTGTGGAAGTCCAGCGCGGTGAACTCGGTGCCGCCCGAAAGCGGGGCTCCCTCGCCCTTGTCGCGCCCGATGATCTGCTCCTGCTCGACGAGGCGCACCCGATCCCACGTCTCGATGCGCTGCCGGATGTTGCGCACCGCGAGGTAGGAGCCGCCGGCCAGCCAGCCGGGTCCGTCGTCCGGCGAGACCCAGACGTGCTCGTCGAGCGCCTTCGCGTCCTCGGCGAGGACGTTGGCGGTGCCGTCCTTGAACCCGAACAGGTTGCGGGGCGTCGACTGGTCGGCGGTCGTCTTCGAGGTGCGGCCGAAGCCGAGCTGCGACCAGCGGATGCGCGCACGACCGAACGCGATGCGGCTGAGGTTGCGCACCGCGTGGAACGCGACCTGGGGGTCGTCGGCGCACGCCTGGATGCACAGGTCTCCCCCGCACAGCTGGGCGTCGAGCTGCTCGCCGACGAACGGCGGCAGATCCTGCAGCTCGGCGGGCCGGTGTGCGGCGAGGCCGAACCGGTCGTCGAACAGGCCCGGTCCGAACCCGATCGTGATCGTGAGGGCCGCCGCCGCGAGCCCGAGCGCCTCGCCGGTGTCATCGGGCGGCGCCTGCGGCGAACCGTGCACGGCGCCCGTCGCACTGACATCGAGCCCCTGCGTGAGGCGGGACGACGCGTACGACCAGTCCTTCAGGAGCGAGACCAGATCGTCACGCGTGGCGCCGTCGGCCATGTCGAACGCGGCGAAGTGCAGGTGCTCCTGCACTTGAGTCGAGATGCCCGACTGGTGCGCGCCGTAGAACGGATGCACGGTGCCGCCGCTCCCACCCGGCCCCGACGCGGTGGCGGCGGTGGCACCGATCGCCGCGCCGCCCAGTCCGCCGACGATGAGCCCGCCGGCCCCGGCGCCGAACAGGCCGAGCAGCCCGCGCCGGCTGAGACCGGTGACGGGAGCGTCGACCGGCGGCTCGGCGGTGACCGTGGGCTCTTCGCTCATGACAGGACTGTCGCGGTGAGCTGCGAGAGCGGCTCGGCGAGGGAGTTGATGAGGTTCGTGAGGTCGCTGCGATCCTGATCCGTGATCTTCGCGTACGGCACGTAGCCCTTGTCGGCGTCACCGTACGTCGCGAGCTTCGCCTGGAGCGCGGAGTAGCCCTTGTCGATCCGCGCGACGAGCGCCGCGCCCTTCTCGCCCTTGCTCTCCGCGAGGTCGCGCACGAGGGAGAACGCCATCTTCGAACCCTCGACGTTGGCGGCGAAGTCCCAGAGGTCGGTGCCCGACCACCAGTCCTCCTCGCCGGTGATCTTGCCCTTGGCGACCTCGTCGAGCAGCCCGATCGCGCCGTTCGAGAGCGCTGCCACGCCCTGCTCCTCGAGGTTCGCGACGAACTCGGTGCCGTGCACGTAGTCGTACAGCGCCTGCACATCGGTCAGGAGCCGGTCGCCGATCGTCTTTCGCTGCGCGGCCGTCGACGGAGCCCAGTCCTTCCACGCCGGGGTCGCATCGTCGGCGTTGAGGGCGTCCTTCGCGGGCACCCACAGATCCTTCTCGATGCGATGGAACCCGGTCCAGTCGAGCCCCTCCGCCTTCGCGTCGACCTCGCGGTAGTCGATCTTCGGATCGAGGTCGCCGAGCGACTCGGCGATGGGCTCGATGCGCTCGTAGAACGAGCGCACCCGAGGGAACTGCTCCTTGGCCGCCGCGTCGTCCCCCGCCTCGTAGGCGGCGACGAACGTCTTCACGGCGGGCACCAGCCGGCCGGTCTGGTCCTTCACGAAGGCCGCGTACAGATCGACGGCCTTGGTCTTCTGCGCGGCGTCGTCGCCGGATGCGGCGACCTTCTCGCCGCTGACCGTGAAGGCTGCGCGGCCGACGCCGTCGCCCACCATCCCGGGCTTGCAGACCGTGTAGTAGTCGCCGGGCTGGGCGACGACCGTGAGCGTGCGATCCGCGCCGGGGGCGATGTTCTCCACCTCGCCCACGATGCGCAGCCCGTCGTTCGCGAGCAGGTAGAACTCGGTGACCTGGGTGCCCGCGTTCGTGATGTCGAAGCTGACGGTTCCGCTGCTCGCCGATGCCGCCGAGACAGTGCAGTCGGTGTCGGTCGAGGTGACGGTCAGCGCGTCACCCGCGGCGACGTCGCTCTTCGCGACGCATCCGGTCAGGGCGAGGGCGGTGACGCCGACGGCGGCCGAGAGCGCGAGGGCGCGGCGGGAGGTCATCGGGCTCCTTGAGTGGGGTGCGGGTGCGCGGGAACGAGAGTGGGCGGGGTGACGGAGGCAGGCGCGGCCGCGCGGCGCGGGACGCGGATGCCACGCAGGAAGAAGGTGCCGACGACCGCGATGTAGAGCGCCCACGCGATCACCTGCAGCCAGCTCATCCGTGGCATGAATCCGACGAGCGCCTGCAGGATCGTGGCGAGCGCGCCGCCGGGGGCGATGACGCTGGAGACATCGAATGCCCAGCCGAACGGGAATCCGGCGAACCCGACGGCGACCGTGCCGCCGGCGACGGGCGCGAGCGCGGTGAACGGACCGGGGACGACGCCCGCCTCCTGGAGGTCGTGGATCGCGTAGGCGAGGACGCCGGCCGCCACGATCACGAGGAAGCCCCCCGTCCACGCGAAGAAGAGGCGGAGGTTGAGGCGGACCATGCCCTTCGCGAGCAGCCAGCCGACGACGGCGGCGACGGCGAAGCCGAGCAGGGCGCCGAGGAGCACCGTGGGCGTCTTGCCGAACGACTGCGACATGGACCACAGCAGCAGCGCCGATTCCACGCCCTCCCGCGCCACCGACACGAACCCGACGAGGATGAGGGCCCAGATCGTGCCCGCCTCGATCGCGCGGTCGAGCTGTCCCTCGAGCGCCTTCTTCATGTGGCGCGAGGTCTTCTGCATCCAGAAGATCATCCAGGTCACCATGCCGACCGCGGCGAGCGACAGCGTGCCGCCGAGGATCTCCTGGCCCTGCGACGTCATCGCGTACTCCCCGAACGTGAGCACGGCGCCGACGCCGACCGCGAGGGCGATCGCGAGGCCCACGCCGATCCACAGTCGCGGGAGCACGTCGCGGCGTCCGATGCGGGCGAGGTAGGCGGCGAGGATGCCGACGACGAGCGCCGCTTCGAGGCCCTCGCGCAGGCCGATGAGGAAGGTTGCGAGCACGGGCGTCCGATCTCGATCCGTCAGATGAGCGGTCCGCTCTGCGCCGTGGCGTCGAACACCCGAGCAGTCAGGTTAGGCGAACCTCAGTAAGTGCCACCTTACCGCGTCGGCGGTCAGCGGCCCAACCCGAGGGTGCCGTGAAGATCGACACCCGCCGAAATCCACGGCAATGCGCCGCAACATTCGGGCGTCGGCCGACGCATCCGTCTACCGTCGTGCCATGACCGAGACCACCCTGCCGATTCTCGACCTGTCACTGCTCGATGAGGGCCCTCAGGCGGCGGCCCGCTTCCGCGACGAGCTGCGTGGGGCGACGCACGACGTGGGCTTCTTCTACCTCAAGGGCACCGGCGTCTCCCCCGAGCTGGAGGAGCGCCTGCTGCGCACGGCGCGCGCCCTGTTCGCGCTGCCGGAGGAGGACAAACGCGCGATCGAGAACGTGAACAGCCCGCACTTCCGCGGATACACGCGCGTGGGCGGCGAGCGCACGCAGGGTGAGGTCGACTGGCGCGAGCAGATCGACATCGGGCCCGAGCGCGACGCGGTCCAATGGGAGGGAGCCCCCGCGTACGCGCGGCTGATCGGCCCGAACCTGTGGCCGGCGGCGCTTCCCGAGCTGCGCACGGTGGTCGGCGAGTGGGAGGACCACCTGCGCGGGGTCTCGCGGCGACTGCTGCGCGCCTGGGCGCTCGCGCTCGGCGCCGACGAGTCGTACTTCGACGCGCACTTCGGGGAGCCCTCGACCCTCACGAAGATCGTGCGCTACCCGGGCAAGGCCGACCCGTGGGCGCAAGGCGTCGGCGCCCATAAGGACTCAGGGGTGCTCACGCTGCTTTGGGTCGAGCCCGGCAAGGGCGGACTTCAGGTCGAGCGCGACGGCAGATGGGTCGACGCCCCGCCGGCGCCCGGCGCGTTCGTCGTGAACATCGGCGAGCAGCTGGAACACGCGACGCAGGGCTACCTCAAGGCGACGAACCACCGCGTCGTCTCACCGCGGCTGCCCGACGACCGCATCTCGGTGCCGTTCTTCTTCAACCCGCAGCTCGACCGGCGCCTGCCGCTCATCGAGCTGCCACCGGAGCTCGCCGCGGAGGCGACGGGCGTGACGCAGGACCCGGCGAACCCCATCCACGCCCTGTACGGCGAGAACGCGCTGAAGTCGCGGCTGCGCGCGCATCCGGATGTCGCAGCCCGCTGGCACGCCGATCTCGTGGCCGCGGCAAGTCCGTGAGCGCCTTGACGACAGCTCTTGAGGTCCCTGAGCGAGCGAAGCGAGTCGAAGGGCCGCCCCGCCGCGCGCCGGCCCCTCGAGTCGTCGCTGCGCTCCTCGCTCGGGGACCTGGCAGCTCCGGCCGCCCGAACGACGAAGGCCGCCCCGACACCACGGGGCGGCCTTCCAAGAATGTTTTGAGCGATTGAACGCTGGTTCGCGTGCCTTAGCGGCGGAGTCCGAGACGCTCGATCAGCGACCGGTAACGGTTGATGTCGATGTCCTGGAGGTAGCCGAGCAGACGGCGGCGCTGACCGACGAGCAGGAAGAGGCCACGACGAGAGTGGTGGTCGTGCTTGTGCTCCTTCAGGTGCTCGGTCAGGTCCTTGATGCGCTGCGTCAGCATCGCGACCTGCACCTCGGGGGATCCGGTGTCACCGGGGTGCGTCGCGTACTCTTCGATGATCGCCTTCTTGACCTCTGCATCCAGTGCCATAGGTGATCCCCTTTCTCGTCGTTGCGCGGCGCCCGACGCCTTCTGCGCGAGCTCTCTTCATCCGCGGCCGATCTAACGGCAACCGGACGAGTCTACCAGCCCTGCGGTGCGCTCAGCTGCACGTCCACTGCGGCTAGCCTGTCCTGGTGCAGGACACGGTGCGGGCGGATGCGAACCTATGATGGCGAGACTGAACCGTGACCATTTCGTCGACCTCCGCCCGCTGACCAGTTCCCCCGCCTTCGCCCGCATGTGGGCAGGCTCCACCCTCTCGGGCCTCGGCGGGCAGTTGACCCTCGTCGCCGTGATGCTGCAGATGTACGCCCTCACCGGCGACACGTTCGCGGTGTCGATGATCGCCGTCGCCGGCCTCGTGCCGATGATCCTCGCGGGCCTCTACGGCGGGATGCTCGCCGACGCGTTCGACCGCCGGATCGTGGCGCTGGCCGCCGCATCCGTCACCTTCGCCTCCACGCTGCTGCTCGCCGTGCTCACCTGGGGCGGCTGGGAAACCCAGTGGTGGCTGTACGCGCTCAGCATCGTCAACTCCGCGGCCAACTCGATCGTGATGGCGGCGCGGTCGGCGATCGTGCCGCGACTCATCCCCGTCACACTGCTGCCGGCGGCGTCGGCGTTGAACGGCATCGGCTTCGGCCTCATGGTGATGGTGGGGCCCGCGCTCGCGGGCGTGCTCGTGGCCACCATGGGATACGCGTGGACCTACACGATCGACGTCATCCTCATGACGTCGCTGTTCCTCGGGCTGTGGACGCTGCCGGCGATCCGGCCCGAGGGCGTCGTGGTCCGCCCGGGACTCGAGTCGCTCAAGGACGGGTGGCGCTTCCTCAGGCGCGCGTCGAACATCCGCGTGCAGTACCTCATGGACATCACCGCGATGACGTTCGGCCAGCCGCTGACGCTCTTCCCCGCGATCGGCGCCGTGCTGCTGGGCGGCGGAGCGATCACGACGGGCGTGCTCACGGCAGCGGTCGCCGCGGGCACGCTCCTGTCGAGCCTCTTCTCCGGCCCGATCGGGCGGGTGCGCCATCATGGTCTCGGCATCGAGCGCGCGGTGATCGCCTACGGCGCCGCGATCGCCGCGTTCGGGGTCGTCCTCGTCGCCGCGACGGCGGGCTGGTTCGCCCCCGCGCACGTCGGGAAGGACTCGGCGAACGTCGTGCTCATCGGCGCCGCCGCGGTCCTGCTGGCGTGCTCGGGAGCCGCCGACAACATCAGCTCGATCTACCGCAACACGATGATGCAGTCGGCCGTGCCCGACGCGATGCGCGGCCGGCTGCAGGGCATCTTCATCGTCGTGGTCGCGGGCGGGCCCCGGGTCGGCGCCCTCTACGCCGGCACTCTCGCGACGTTCACCGCACTCTGGTTCCCACCGCTGCTGGGCGGCTTCATCGTGATCGGCATCGTGGCGATGCTGGGACGCCTCCATCCGCGGTTCCGCGCGTACGACGCGCTTCATCCCGAGCCGTGAGACGACGGAGGACGGATGCGCGTGGCATCCGTCCTCCGCTGTCTCGCTGCGGGTCAGGCCTGGAAGGCGCCCTGCAGGTCGAGTTCGATCGTGACGTCCTTGCCGACGAGGACGCCGCCGGTCTCGAGCGCGGCGTTCCACGTGAGGCCGAAGTCCTCGCGGTCGATGACGGTCTTCGCCGTCGCGCCCGCCTTGTAGTTGCCGTAGGGGTCGGTGCCGAAGCCGCCGAAGTCGAGCTCGAACGTCGCCGGCTTGGTGACGCCGCGGATCGTGAGGTCGCCGTCGACGAGGAAGTCGCCCTTCTCGATGCGCACGCCGGTCGAGTGGAACTCCATCGTCGGGAAGTTCTCGACATCGAAGAAGTCTGCCGAGCGCAGGTGGGCGTCGCGACCCGCGTCGTTCGTGTCGATGCTGGTGACGTCGACGGTCGCCTCGACCCGGGCCTCGAGGGGGTTCTCGGGCGCGACGATCGTGGCGCTCTTCACCCCGAACGTCCCGCGCACCTTCGAGATCATCATGTGGCGCACGCTGAAGCGCACATCGCTGTGGGCCGGGTCGAGCGTCCAGGTCCCGGCGCGGTAGCCGGCGATCTCGGGAGCCGTGGTGGTGTCGGTCATACTGATCCTTCCGTCGTGGATGCCTGTGCGGCATGTTCCCAGGGGACAACGGACGTTCGCCGGGGTCTATTCCAATGAATGCAAAAAAGAACGGATGCCTCGGCCGAGGCATCCGTTCTGGGTCGTGCGCGGGCGGTCAGCCCACAGCGAGAAGGTCGATCACGAAGATCAGCGTCTTGCCGCCGAGGAAGTGGCCACCGGCGGGGCCGTAAGCCAGGTGAGGCGGGATGACGAGCTCGCGGCGACCGCCGACCTTCATGCCCGGGATGCCGTCCTGCCAGCCCTGGATGAGGCCGCGCAGCGGGAACTGGATGGACTCGCCGCGATTCCACGAGGAGTCGAACTCCTCTCCCGATTCGTATTCGACGCCGGCGTAGTGCACCGTGACGGTGTCGCCCGGCTTCGCCTCGGCGCCGTCGCCCACGATGATGTCGCGGATGACGAGGTCCGACGGGGCCGGCTCGGTGGGTGCGTCGATCTCGGGCTTCGTGCGGTTGTCAGTCATGACAACCATCCAACCCGACGCGGGCGGGGCGGTCAACGCGACCTCTTGACGAGGAATGCGCCTCGTGTCACCCTGGGTACAGGTCAACTCAGCGCTCGGTAGACACGCAGGCATCGCCGCGGCACCGAGCGCTGAGTCTTTGTGTGGGCGGTTGCCGCAGCACCGACAACCCGCAGCGCCCCGTCGCTGTTGGCGCATTCGTCTGTTCCGGTGACGAATTCAGGCGATGAGACCGATTCAGGCGATTTCAGGCGAGAGCCGCCTGAGCCGGTGTCTCTGCCTGAATTCGTCGCGCGCGGCGGTGGCGATGAGTGCACCGGGCCCGGCGGCGATGAGTGCACCGGGCCCGGCGGCGCGGAGTCCACTGGGCGCGGCGGCGCCTCCCCACCTCGGGCGGCGGCGGCATCCATCCACAGATTCGGGTGCCGGGCCGCTGCGCGGGTCATCGCGGGCGGATGCTGAACCCATGGCACGAGGTGTACTGCTGACCGAATGGGTGACACGTCGCCACGGGATCGCCCACAGCGCGGATGCACGCGCAGCCGGCTTCTCCAGCCGCGACATGAGCGAGGCCGTGGCCGCCGGCGCCCTGCGGCGCATTCGACGATCATGGCTCGTCGGACGCTCGTGCGATCAACGACGTGCCGCAGCGGCATCCGTCAGCGGCCGCGTCAGCTGCGTCACCGTGGCGGACCTGCGCGGCATCTGGGTGCCGAAGCACGACGGAACGCACATCGCCGTCGCGCACGGCGCCTCCCGTTTCGACTCCGAAGGGCTCGTCGTGCATTGGGCACAGGGACCGGTTCCGACCGCCCGCAACGCCGTCGAGGACCCGCCGCTGAACGCGCTGTTCCAGGTCGCACGGTGCCTGCCGCGGCGGGACGCGCTCGTCGTCTGGGAATCGGCTATCCGCGCGGGACTGGTCTCGCGTGAGCGGCTGCAGCGAGTGGACTGGCGCAGCACCAGAGCTGCGGAACTCGCCGCCGTCGCCTCATCGCTGTCCGATTCGGGACTCGAGACGACCTTCCTTGACGGGCTGAGACCCTTCGGGCTGCGCATCCGCCAGCAGGTCCGCCTCGAAGGTCATCCCGTCGACCTCCTCGTCGGCGACCGACTCGTCGTCCAGATCGACGGGTTCGCATTCCACAGCAGTGCGGGCGACAGGCGACGTGACATCGCGCACGACGCGGCGCTCGTGCTGCACGGATACACCGTGCTGCGTTTCGACTACTTCCAGATCCTCTTCGACTGGGACGCCGTCCTGGCGACCGTCCTCGACGCCGTTGCCCAGGGACTGCACCGGGCACGGTGAGTCATGGATTCCGGAGAAGCGACGGATTCAGGCGGATATGCAACCGTCCCGCCTGAACCGGTGTCTCTGCCTGAATCCGTCACGGGCGGCCGGGATGCGGGGGGGGGATGACATGAGCACGCATCACGTCGTCACGCTCACGTGCGACAAGGCCGGGTGCCGCGAACGGTACATCGGCGGCAGGGGGAAGGCTCTGTCCGCCGTCCGCGCCGAGGCGGGGAAGCTCGCCGGGTGGCGCAGCGACCGTGCGCCGTCCGGCACGCCGCCATCGCCCCGCGACCTCTGCCGGTGGCACTCATGACGGACCCGCGCGCCCCGCCACCGCGGAATCGCGGCTCAGGGTCAGACGGTAGCCTGGAAGGATGCGCTTCGCCCACGTCATCACTCCCGACCGCACCGAACCGACGCTGGCGGTCGTGCAGGACGGACAGGCGCACCCGGTCCCCGAGCTGCTGTCCGGAGGGCCTGCCACACTCGAGGCGCTCATCGCCGGCGGCGACGAGCTGCTCGCCGAGGTGCGTGCCGCAGCGGCGGACGCCGCCGCCGGTCACGCGCTCGAGTCCGTGACGTACGCCTCCGCCGTGCTCGCTCCCCCGGTCGTGCTCGCCGTCGGCCTGAACTACGCCGCGCACGCGAGCGAACTCGCACTCAAGGCCGACACCGCTCCGACCGTGTTCACCCTCTGGCCGAATTCGCTGAGCGCCCACGAGGCGACCACCTCGTGGCCCCGCACCCTGAGCGAGTCGATCGACTACGAGGCCGAGCTCGGGGTGATCATCGGCGCGCCCGCGAAGAACGTCACCGCCGACGAGGCTCTCGACCACGTGTGGGGCTACACCGTCGTGAACGACATCACCGCGCGCGACATCCAGTTCTCCGAGGCACAGTGGTCGCGCTGCAAGTCGTTCGACGGGTTCACTCCCACGGGACCGTTCGTGGTCACCGCCGACGAGATCCCCGACCCGCAGGATCTCCACATCTGGACGGTCGTCGACGGTCACACCGTGCAGGACGCGAGCACCGGGCAGATGATCCGTTCGGTGGCGACCCTCGTCGCCCACCTCTCCAGCTCGGTGACGCTGCTGCCCGGCACGCTCATCTCGACCGGCTCGCCCGGAGGAGCCGGTTACTCCCGCGACCCGCAGATCTTCCTGCGCGACCGGTCGACGGTCACGGTCGCCGTGGACGGCATCGGCGAGCTCACGACGCACTGCCGGATCCTCGACTGAGGAACGCTGCCGAGTCCCCGGCTGAGGAGCAGAAGGGCGGCGGCACCGTGAGGTGCGCGCCGCCCGGGCTGATCCGCCGACGGATCAGCGATACGAGTCGTACAGCTGCGCGCACTGGAACGGGATGCCCCATACGCTGGTGACCCCCGTCGGGTCGGCCTGACACGCTGTCGCTGCGCCATAGAGAGCGCTGAAGAACGCGATCAGCAGGATGATGCCGATGATCGAGAGCACGACGAGCACGGCGCCGATGATGATGGCCGCGAGTGCGTAGCCGTTCTTGTGCCCGGCCTTCTTGCTCTGCACGAGCGCCACGATGCCGAGGATCAGGCCGACGAGTGCGGTGATCCCGGTGATCAAACCCGCGAGCGACAGGATGAACGCGACGATGCCCATCATGCGACCGGGGATGGCCGGCGCCGGGGCTTGGCCATACGCGGGCGCCTGACCGTACGCGGGCGCCTGACCGTACGCGGGCGCCTGACCGTAGGCCGGCGCCTGGCCGTACGCCGGCGCCTGCTCGGGCGCCGGAGGCTCCGGAGAGGGGTTGCCGGTGGGAGCTGCCGGAGGCTCGGATGACGCCGGCGGCCGCGGGTTCTCGGAGTCGGGGACGTTTGTCATGGGAATACCTCCGTGTGGCGGTGCGATTCCCTCCACGCTAGCGGGCAGTGCCCGCGCCCGACACCCCGGGCGGCGCCGTGTCGCGGCTCAGACCGGTTCGTCGGCCACGACGTTTTCGGCCGCCTGCACCACCGGGATCGCCGTCGTGACCGTCTCCAGGCCCGACAGGCGTGCCGGCGAGATCTGCTTCATGACCTCGTCGCGGGTCATGAGTCCCGCCTCGACCACCAGGTCGGCGATGTTGCGGTGCGTGAGAAGCGCCGTCTTCGCCAGGGCCGCGGATGCCGCGTAGCCGATGAACGGCGTCAGCGCCGTGACGACGCCGACCGACGAGCCCACCATCGCGCCGAGCCGCTCGCGGTTCGCCGTGATGCCGTCGACGCAGTTCACCCGCAGCGTCCACATCGCCTGACGCATCCAGGTGATCGACTGGAAGATCGAGTGCGCGATGACCGGCTCGAACGCGTTCAACTGCAGCTGGCCGCCCTCGACCGCCATCGTCACGGTGAGATCGGCGCCGGCGACCGAGAACGCCACCTGGTTCACGACCTCGGGGATCACCGGGTTCACCTTGCCCGGCATGATCGACGAACCCGCCTGCATGGCCGGGAGGTTGATCTCACCGAAGCCCGCCTGCGGACCGCTGGACAGCAGGCGCAGGTCGTTGCAGATCTTCGACAGCTTGATCGCACTGCGCTTGAGCGAGGAGGAGAACGACATGAACGACCCGGTGTCACTCGTCGCCTCGACGAGGTCGGTCGCCGTCGCGAGGTCGAGCCCGGTGATCTCGCGCAGGTGGCGCAGCACGGCCGGGGCGTAGTCGGGATGCGTCGTGATGCCCGTGCCGATGGCCGTGGCGCCCATGTTGATCTCGTAGAGCAGGTAGGCGTTCTCGTTGAGGCGCTGCAGGTCGTACCCGAGCGTCGTGGCGAACCCGTGGAACTCCTGACCGAGCGTCATCGGCACGGCATCCTGCAGCTGGGTGCGGCCCACCTTGAGCACATCGTGGAACTCACGCGCCTTCTCGAGGAACGACCTGCGGAGCAGATCCAGCTCGTCGAGCATGCTCTGCAGCGTGAGCGCGAGGCCGATCTTGACCGCGGTCGGGTACACGTCGTTCGTCGACTGGCTGCGGTTCGTGGCGTCGAGCGGGCTGAGGAACGCGTAGTCGCCCTTCTCGCGCCCGGCGAGTTCGAGCGCGATGTTGGTGATGACCTCGTTCGCGTTCATGTTCGTCGAGGTGCCCGCGCCGCCCTGGATGACGCCGACGACGAACTGGTCGTGGTACTTGCCGTCGATCACGAGCTGGGACGCGCGATCGATGAGGTCGGCCTTGTCGGCCGACAGGGCGCCGATCTCACGGTTGGCACGAGCCGACGCCTGCTTGACCATCGCGAGGGCGCGCACGAAGTCGCTGTACACCGAGATGGGACGCTTGGCGATCGGGAAGTTGTCGAGGGCTCTCGCCGTGTGGATCCCCCAGTAGGAATCGGCGGGGATCTCCATCGATCCGAGCGAGTCGGTTTCGATGCGGGTGCGCGTCGTTGCGTCCAGTGCCATGGATGAGTCCTTGTGGGTCACAGCGGATCGGGATGCCTCGAGCCTAACGCGTCTCGCTGAGCACTCCGGGTGTACGCCACGTCCATGGCACCCGGTGGTTCTGTACATCGTGTCACGGGGTGGGGCGCGCGGGCTTGCGCG
The DNA here is from genome assembly GCF_058349865.2 of Microbacterium altimontanum. Taxonomy (NCBI): domain Bacteria; kingdom Bacillati; phylum Actinomycetota; class Actinomycetes; order Micrococcales; family Microbacteriaceae; genus Microbacterium; species Microbacterium altimontanum. Next base: position 77,597 of record NZ_JBYRJB020000007.1, read on the forward strand.
AGAACGCCTCCAGCCGCTCCTCGGGGCTCAGCGCCGCCATGCGTCGCACCCACTCCTCGTCGAACACGTCGGAGGTCGACGCATCCACCACCGGCACGACCGCATGAGTGATCGTGTCGTCGAACACGTGCACGAGGTGGAACGACTGGCCGGCGTCCATCCCGTTCACCTCCGCGGCCGGACGGGCGAGGTTCATCGTGTAGCAGGTGGCCGCCGCGACGCTGACGGGCACGCCCGCGAACATGCCGAACTGGGAATGGTGCAGGTGGCCCGCCAGGATGCCGCGCACATCGGTTCCCTCGATCACGGCGGCCAACGCATCCTGATGCCGCAGTTCGAGGATGTCGAAGAACGGGATGTGGCTCGGCAGCGGCGGGTGATGCAGCGCGAGCACCGTGCCGAGGGGCGCGGGCTCGGCGAGCACGTCGCGCAGCCACGCCAGCTGCCTCTCATCGAGGTCGCCGTGGTGCCAGCCCGGCACCGACGTGTCGAGCGCCACGAGCCGCAGCCCGTCGAGGTCCCAGACGCCGGTGACGGGCTCCTCGGTGGGCTCGGCGGAGAGCAGGGCCCGATGCAGCGCCGGGCGCTCGTCGTGGTTGCCGGCGACCCACACGAGCTGTGCGCCGAGCCGGGCGGCGACGGGTTTGACGGCCGCCTTCAACGCGGCGTACGCCTCGGGCTCGCCGAGGTCGGTGAGGTCGCCGGTGAACACGATCGCGTCGGGCGAGACGCCCAGACCCTCGATCGCCTCCAGGGTGGCCCGCAGGTTCCCCGCCGTGTCGAAGCGGCCGCCGAGACGGGCGTCGCCGCCGAGGAGGTGCGTGTCGCTGACATGGACGATGACGCGGCGAGCGGGTTCGTGCGCGCCGAACCGCACGGGGGAATCGGTGCTCATTCCGCCAGCCTAGGGGCGGGGTCGGTCAGTGGAGGACGATCAGCAGGATGCCGCCGAGCACCGCGATCCCGCACAGCGTGAACGACGTGTACGCACCGATCTGCGCGACACGCTTCTGCGCCGGGGTGAGCGGGTTCTTGCGCGCCGCCTTCGCGGCGGCCTTCTCGGCCCGCGCGTGCTGCTTGGCGCTGATGACCGTGATCGCGTCGGTGAACTCCGCCGGTGCCACCACCGGCACCCGCCCGGCCCGCACCAGCAGACGCAGTCCGAGGGCGTAGAACCCGACGACGAGGACTGCACCCACGAGGGCGGTGGCGAAGACCGCGAGGAAGGCGAGCCAGTCGATCTGGATGGTCACTTCGCGTCCTTTCCGGCAGCAGCCTTCTTCCCGGGCGATGCCGGCACCTTCTTCGTCCTGCCGTCAGGGCTCTTCACGGACTGCGTCGCGGCGTCGGGCTTCTTCGCGGGGTCGTTCTTCTTCGGGGGCTCCGGCTTCTTCACGGACTTCTTCGCGGCGTCCGGCTTCGCCGGCTTCTTGCCGACGACGGGCTTCTTCGCGACATCCTGCTTCTTCGCCGGCTTCGTCGCGTCTGCCCGCTTCTTGGCGGCTGCCCGCTTCTTGGCGGCTGCCCGCTTCTTGGCGTCGGCGTTCCTCTCGTCGTTCGAGGACTTCTTCGCCTCGGCCCTCGCCTTCGCCCTCTTCTCGGCGCGCACGCGGCCTTCCTCATCCGTGCGACGGCGCTCCCGCTCGCGCTCCTCGGCCCGGCGGCGGGCCTTCTCCTCCGCCTTCCGCCGCTCCTGCTCGCGCATGATCGCCCGCTGACGGCGCGTGGGCGGCGGGTTCTTCTTGACCTTCACGGCGCGTGCGGACTCGGCGACGTCGCTCATGGCGTTCGACGAGGTGACCTGGCTGCGACGGGAGCGCGCGAAGATCGCGACGATGATCGCGAGGGCGAGGACCGCGTCGACGAGGATGCCCCAGGTGCCGAGCCAGCGGACGATGAGAGCCGCGATGGCGCCGACGATGCCCGCTGCCGGCAGCGTCAGGAGCCATCCGATCGCGATGCGACCGGCCGTGCCCCAGCGCACCTTCGAGCCGCGGCGGCCGAGGCCGGAGCCGATCACCGAGCCCGACGCGACCTGGGTCGTCGAGAGGGCGAAGCCGAGGGCGGAGGACGCGAGGATCGTGGCGGCGGTGGAGGTCTCGGCGGAGAAGCCCTGCGCCGGCTTGACGTCGGTGAGGCCCTTGCCGAGCGTGCGGATGATGCGCCAGCCGCCCATGTAGGTGCCGAGCGCGATCGTCGAGGCACACGCGACGATGACCCAGATGTGCGGATCGGCCTGATCCGCGCTCTGCCAGCCGGCCATGATGAGCGCGAGCGTGATGATGCCCATCGTCTTCTGCGCGTCGTTCGTGCCGTGCGCGAGCGCGACCATCGACGACGTGAAGATCTGGCCCCAGCGGAAGCCGTCGCGCCCGTCGGGCTTGTTGTCGTAGCGCCGCGTGAGCACGTACGCGAGCTTGGTGACCAGGAACGCGATGACCCCGGCCGTCAGCGGCGACAGCACGGCCGGCAGGATCACCTTGCTCAGCACGACGCCGAAGTCGACGCCGGCGACGCCGAATCCGACGAGGGTCGCGCCGATCAGCCCGCCGAACAGTGCGTGCGACGAGCTGGAGGGAAGGCCGAGCAGCCAGGTCAGCATGTTCCACGCGACGGCGCCGATGAGCCCGGCGAAGATCAGCGGCAGGAACGTGAGCGGATCGGCGATCTGGTCTTCGCGGATGATGCCGTGCGAGACGGTCTTCGACACCTCGGTCGAGAGGAACGCTCCGACGAGGTTGAGACCGGCCGCGAGCCCGACGGCCACCTTCGGCTTGAGGGCACCCGTCGCGATGGGCGTCGCCATCGCGTTGGCGGTGTCATGGAATCCGTTGGTGAAGTCGAAGAAGAGGGCCAGTGCGATGACCAGCACGACGATGAGAGCTGCGGTTTCCACCGTTCGCTTTCCGAATGAGAGAGGTCAAGGAGTGCCGACGGGATCGGCGGTGCGAACGAAGAGTTCACGGATCGGACGTTCCCCGGCTTCCCGGGCCTTCTGAATCCTCTCATGAGCGAGGGGCTTCCGTGAACCGGTGTCCGGGCCCGGGCAGTAGCGTGGATGGCGTGACAGAGCTTTCGGCCGCGACCGCGGCATCCTCCTCCCCCGTCCCGCCCGTCGCTCCCCGGCGCCCGACGACGCGCACCCATCACGGCGACACGTTCAGCGATCCGTACGAGTGGCTGCGCGGCAAGGACGACCCCGAGGTCGTCGCGCACCTGACGGCGGAGAACTCCTACACCGAGGAGCGCACGGCGCACCTTGCGGGACTGCGGAATCGGATCTTCGACGAGATCAAGGGCCGCACGCAGGAGACCGATCTGTCGGTGCCCTCGCGTCGCGGCGACTGGTGGTACTACGGCCGCACGCTCGAGGGACAGCAGTACGGCATCCAGTGCCGGGCGCCGCTCGCCTCGCCGGACGACTGGACGCCCCCCGAGCTGCGCCCTGACGTCGAGGTCCCCGGCGAGCAGGTGCTGCTCGACGCCAACGTCGAGGCCGAAGGGCAGGAGTTCTTCTCGCTCGGCAGCTTCGAGGTCTCGAACGACGGCCGCCTGATGCTGTACGGCGTGGATGTCGCGGGCGACGAACGCTACACGCTGCGGGTGCGCGACCTCGAGACCGGGGAGCAGCTGCCCGACGTCATCCCGGGCACGTTCGCGGGCGCCTCGTTCTCGCCCGACGGCCGCTGCATCGTATACTCGACGGTCGACGACGCGTGGCGCCCCGACACGGTGTGGCTGCACGAGCTCGGCACTCCGGTCGATGACGACGCGAAGCTGTTCCACGAGCCCGACGAGCGGTACTGGGTCGGCGCCGGGTTCACCCGCAGCGACCGCTACCTCGTGATCGGGGTGGGCTCGTCGATCACGTCGGAGGAGTGGATCCTCGACGCCGACGATCTGCGCGGGGAGCCGCGCGTGGTCTGGCCGCGTGTCGAGGGCGTCGAGTACGAGGCCGACCACGCCGTCGTGGACGGGCAGGACGTGCTCTACGTGCTGCACAATGACGAGGCGCTCGACTTCGAGCTCGTGCGGGTGGCGGCATCCGACCCCCAGGGCGACCGTGAGGTCGTCGTTGCGCACGAACCCGGTCGCCGGCTGCTCGGGCTGTCGACGTTCCGCGACTTCGGCGTGATCGGCTACCGGCGGGAGGGCCTGGCCAGGCTCGGGCTGTTCGACTATGCGAGCAACCGCATCGACGAGATCGGGTTCGACGAGCCGCTGTACACCGCCGGCGCCGGGGGCAACCCGGAGTGGGCGCCGCCGGTCATCCGTCTCGGGTACGCCTCGTTCGTGACGCCGAGCACCGTCTACGACTACGACGTGGCGACCGGCGAGCGGCTGCTGCGCAAGCGCCAGCCGGTGCTCGGCGGCTACGACAGCGCCGACTACGACCAGAAGCGGGTGTGGGCGACCGCGGCCGACGGCACCCGGGTGCCGATCTCGCTGGTGTGGAAGCGGTCGTTCGGCGCCCTCGGCGACGCGCCGCGGCCGCTGCATCTGTACGGCTACGGATCGTACGAGCACTCGATCGAGCCGGGTTTCTCGGTGCCGCGGCTCTCGGAGCTCGATCGGGGCGTCGTGTTCGCGGTGGCGCACGTGCGCGGCGGCGGCGAGATGGGCCGGCAGTGGTACGAGGACGGCAAGCTGCTGCGCAAGCGCAACACGTTCACGGATTTCGTCGACTGTGCACGGCACCTCGTGGAGTCGGGCATCACCTCGCCCGACCGGATGGTCGCGGAGGGCGGTTCGGCGGGCGGGCTGCTCATGGGCGCCGTGGCGAACCTCGCGCCGGAGCTGTTCGCCGGGATCCTCGCCGACGTGCCCTTCGTCGACGCGCTCACGACGATCCTCGACCCGTCGCTGCCGCTCACGGTGATCGAGTGGGACGAATGGGGCGATCCGCTGCACGGCGCGGACGTGTACGACTACATGAAGTCGTACACGCCGTACGAGAACGTGCGCGCCGGGGTGGAGTATCCGCGCATCCTCGCGGTGACGTCCCTGAACGACACGCGGGTGCTGTACGTCGAGCCTGCAAAGTGGGTCGCGCGCCTGCGCGAGGAGGGTGTCGACGCGCTGCTGAAGTGCGAGATGGTCGCCGGGCACGGCGGCGTCAGCGGGCGGTACAACGCGTGGCGCGAGCGCGCGTTCGAGCTCGCGTGGCTGCTCGACGTGCTCGGCGTCGCACAGGCGTAGCGCGGCGCGTCCGCGGCACTGCGGGGCCGGGGCGCCGGGCCCTCGTGTCATACAACTCGCCCTCGAGGACGTGGACCGGCGGCCTCCTCTGTGACACCAGCACGCTCGTGTCACACAAGTCGCTGCTTGGGCGGCGCCGAGGCGGCGCCTTCTGAGACACGCGTCGCAACGACGGGTTGGTTGCTGCGCCGCTGGGACTCACCGGCGCCTCCCCTGCCCGGCGCCAGTCCGGCCGTCATCCGGCGATTCTCCACAGATAGAGTCACGTCGCCACCACGGGACCCTCCGGCACTGCTTACTGAGAGGATGACGCGTCCACAGCCCTTGCCCTCCGCCTTCGCGGGTCGTCCGTTCCGCGTTGCCGATGCGCGTGCTGCCGGCGTGTCGCCGAAGCGGCTGCGCGCGCGTGACCTTGTGGCGCCGACGCGTGGTGTGCGGGCACCCGCCGTACCTGTCCGGCAAGCAGCAGAGGTCGAGACCGTGTCAGAGCGGATGGTCCGCCTCCGCGAGGAGATGCTGGAACGAGCTACGCGTATCGCGCCGGCGCTCACTCCCGATCAGTTCTTCAGCCACGACACTGGACTGGCCGCCGTGGGCGCACCGCTGCCCTTCACTCGGCAGTCGTCACGGCCGGTGCACGTGTCGGCGCGCCGCCCTAGTGCGCAGCCTCGTCGCCAGGGGGTGGTCGGGCACCGACTGCAGGCTCGGTCTCCTGCCCGATGGCGAGCGCGCGGGCTGCCGGTGGAAGATCCCGCACGCATGTGGCGCCAGGCCGGCGAACTCTGGGAACTCGATGACCTCATCGCCGCTGGTGACTTCCTTGTGCTGCCTCGACGGAAGCTCATCACGATCGAGAACCTTCGAGGCGAGGTAGCGGCCGCTGGTGACCTCCGTGGTGGTCTGCTCGCGCGCGCCCTCGAGGAGATCCGTGTTGGCGCCGAGACGCCCGAGGAGACCCAGCTGCGTCTCGAGTTGGTTCGGGCAGGGCTTCCGGAACCGAGCTGAACGTCAACGTCTTCACCCCGGACGGCCGCTTCGTGGCCCGCCTCGACCTCGCGTACACGCGCTACCGCGTCGCGCCGGAGCACGACGGTCGCACGCACGCGTTCGACGAGCAGCAGTTCGCGCGTGACGCGGACCGCTGGGACGACATCCGAGCACTGGGGTGGAACCACGTTCGCATCCTCAGCCACCATCTGCACCCCGATCCTCACCGCGCCGTCGAAAAGGTCGCACGCGCGCTCTGGGACGCGGGCTGGCGCCCGGGGCAGGACTGACCCGTGTCACAGAAGCCGCCGCCCCGCGCCTCGGGCGGGCGGCTCGTGAGACATGCCCTGCGGCGTGTCACAGAAGCTGCGTCGCCGCGCTTCGCCCGGGCAGCTTGCGAGACATCCCCTGCGTCGTGTCACAGAAACTGCCGTCCCCCGCGCCTCGACCGGGTGGCTTGTGAGACACCCGCTACGCGTGTCTCAGAAGCTGCCGCTCGATCGCCGCACCGGGGCGCCTTGTGCGACACCCGCGTCTGCCGGGCGTCGCTCGGGGAGCACAGTACGCCGGCATATCAGCCGAAGAGGGCGGCGGCCTCGTCGTAGCGGTAGCGGGGTACGGTGTTCAGCTCGCCGAGCGCTTCCGCGAACGGCACGCGCACGATGTCGGTGCCGCGCAACGCCACCATCTGACCCCACGCCTCGTCGACGATCGCGTCGGCGGCGTGCAGTCCCAGCCGCGTCGCGAGCACGCGGTCGAACGCCGAGGGCGAGCCGCCGCGCTGGATGTGGCCGAGCACCGTGGCCCGGGTCTCGATGCCCGTGAGCCGCTCGATCTCGGGGGCGATCACGTCGCCGATGCCGCCGAGCCGCGGGCGGTTGAACGCGTCGAGGCCCTTGTCGCTGTACGCCTCTTCCATCCCGGTGAGGGTGAAGCCCTCCGAGACGACGACGAGCGGCGCCCGACCGCGATCGTGCGCACGCGTCACCAGGTCGCAGATGTCCTCGATCGACATCGGCACCTCGGGGATGCAGATCGCGTGCGCGCCGGCGGCCATGCCGGCGTGCAGGGCGATCCACCCCACGTGCCGTCCCATCACCTCGGCGACCATGCACCGCTGGTGCGAATCGCCCGTCGTGCGCAGCCGGTCCATCGCGTCCGTCGCGATGTTCACCGCCGTGTCGAAGCCGAACGAGTAGTCCGTCGCGCGCAGGTCGTTGTCGATCGTCTTCGGCACGCCGAGCACGTTGATGCCGTCGCCGGAGAGCCGGTTCGCCGCCGCGAGCGTCCCCTCGCCGCCGATCGCGATGATGCCGTCGATCCGGTGGCCGTAGAGGGTCTTCGCGATGTTCTCCGCTCCCCCGCGCGGCCCCTCGTACGGATTCGTCCGGCTCGTCCCGAGGATCGTGCCCCCGACCTTCGACAGGCCCTTCACCTCGTGCCGGGTGAGCGGGAAGAAGTCGCCCTCGACCACGCCACGCCATCCGTCGCGGATGCCGACGAACTCGAGATCGTACGTCGTCGTCCCCTTCAGGACCACGCCGCGGATGACAGCGTTCAGTCCGGGGCAGTCGCCACCGCTGGTCAGGATGCCGATCTTCATGTTCGTCCTAGTCTCGCCGAAGGGGGATGTCGGCCACGCTGCCTGGAACGACACTACTGCCGGACGCGCCCGCCCTGCCACCCGAGGGCGGCCGGACGGGCGCGGACGCGACAGGCCGCCTCAGTCGGCGCCGAGCGCCTCGCGGGTGAGGTGCATGAGCGCCGACAGCTGCACCGAATCGCTCGAGGACGGGTCGACCGCTTCGCCGTCGAGCGCGCGCGCCGCGAGGCCCTGCTTCGAGTCGATGAGCTCGGCGATCTTGGTGTCGATCGTGTGCGCGGCGATGATCCGCCACGCCGTCACCGGCTCGTCCTGGCCGATGCGGTGCACGCGGTCGATCGCCTGGGTCTGCTCGGCCGCGGTCCAGCTCAGCTCGGCGAGTACGACGTTCGACGCGGCCTGCATGTTCAGCCCGACGCCGGCGGCGGTCAGCGAGCAGACCGCGACTCCGACTGCGGGGTCGTTGTTGAACGCGTCGATCGCCTCCTGACGGGCGGGGGTCGACTGGTCTCCGCGGATCGACACCGACTTCAGACCGGATGCGGCGAAGTGTGCCTCGGCCGCATCCATCACATCGATGTGCTTGGCGAAGAAGACGACCTTGTCGACCGATCGCTGCAGCTGCACGGCGTAGTCGGCGGCGAGCAGCGCCTTCGCCTGGCCGATGCGGCGCACCATGGTGAAGACGTTCTCGCTGCCGGTGCCGGCCGCCTTCGACTCCTCGAGCTCGTTGTGGGCGACGAGGCGCACGATGTCGTCGTCGACCTCGCCGGGCGCGAGCCCCCTGTCGCCGCGCGCCTCGATGATGCGGCGGTACCGCGCGGCGAGCCGCTCGCCGAGCTCACGCTCGGCCTCACGGATCGACCGGCCGTACTCGTCGTCGAGCTCGACGGGGAGGTCGGCGATGAGCTTGTCGGGGAGGTCCTTCGCGACATCCTTCTTCTTGCGCCGCACGATGCCCATCGAGATGACGGCGTCGCGCGCCTCGGGGTAGAACGCCTTGTCGGCGGGGGTGAGACCCGTCGCGTCGAGCTTGTCCATGAGCTCGGGGCCGGGCTTCTGGCCGTTCGTCCAGCCGAGGAAGCGCCAGATGGCGTCGAAGTCCTCGACGTCGTTGATGAGCGGGGTCCCCGTCAGCGCCAGCATGAGCGGGTTGCGGAACTGCTCCCGGATGCGTCCGGCCAGCGCCAGCACGTTCTGCGAACGCTGCGAGCTGAGGTTCTTGATGAAATGCGCCTCGTCGACGACCATGCCCTTGAGCCCCATCGAGCCGAGCCACGACAGGTGCCGGTCGAGGATCTCGTAGTTCACGATGAACACGTCGGCGAACGCGTCGATGTCTTCGCCGTCGCCCGAGATGACGGTCGCTCGGCGCTGCGGCGTCCACCGCTCGACCTCGCGAGCCCAGTTCATCTTCACGACGTTGGGCACGACGGCCAGCAGCGGGTAGGCCTCGGCGACGGATGCCGCGAGCACCGACTCGGCCGTCTTGCCGAGGCCTGGCTCGTCGGCCAGGAGGAAGCTGCGGTGGCCCGCCCGGACGGCCTCGAGGAAGCGCGACTGGTGCTTCATCACCTCGAGTCCCTTGGGTGAGATGTGGTCGAACTCGGGGACCTCGGGCAGGTCCATGGTCGCCGACCCCCCGCCGGCACCGGACTCGAACGCCTTGTACAGCGGACCCATGAGCTCCCAGCCGTCCAGGCGACGCCGGGGCGTCGACGACGGCGCGTGCCAGGAGAGGTCCGGGGCGAGGAAGGGGTTCGCCTCGCGGCGCGCGTCGATCTGCGGCGGCACGACCTGACGCTCAGCGAGCGCGGCCGGCACGACCGGAGCCGCGAGCACCGGTGCGATGTCGGTGATGATGAGCTCGTCGGGCGCGAGCTCGGCGCCGGATTCGAGCAGCCAGTCGCGCCGCATCCGCTTCGCGACCGGCGACGTCGCCTGGTCGGCCTCGAGCAGCTGGATGAGCGACGTGTCGCGCGCCGCGGTCTTCGCGAGGATCGTCGCGACGCCGTCGAGACGCTTCAGCAGCTCGGCGCGGGCGGCGTCGCCGATCTCGGCGTCGGCCTTGACGCGGGCGCGCTCCTCGCGCACCAGGAACGCGATGACCTGGAACTTCGTGCGGTTCGTGGGGCCCAGCTTTCCGCGCTGCGCCTTCGCCTCGACCTCGCGGACCTTGCGGGCGAGGATCGGGATGATGGGGGCCTCGTCGTCGTGGCGCGCGGACGATTTGCGGCGGCGGGCGGACGGCTGGGCGGTTGCCGTGGTCGGCATGCTCCTCCTGAGCGTGAGTGACCGGTGGGCCGGTGTGGGCCGGCGCGACCGGATCGGGGGTCCTGATGCCCCACGGGCGACTCGGACAGCGGGACCGGACGCGGGGCGGGCGACGCCGGTCGGCATCCATCGCTTCTGCGATGTGCCGGTGGCGAACCCGCCCCACAGTCTACTGCACGCGGCCGGCCTCCCGTGTGCGGGATGCCCGTGCGACGCGCCGGGAACGCGGCGGCGCGGCTCAGGGGGCGTTGCGCAGGCGGAGGCTGTTGAGCACGACGAAGACGCTCGAGAACGCCATCGCCGCCCCGGCGATCATCGGATTGAGCAGCCCGAGCGCCGCCAGGGGCAGGGCCGCGACGTTGTACGCGAACGCCCAGAACAGGTTTCCCCGGATGACGCGCATCGTGCGACGGCTCAGCCGCACCGCGTCGACAGCGGCACCGAGGTCGCCGCGCACGAGAGTGATGTCGCTCGCGTGCATCGCGGCATCCGTCCCCCCGCCCATCGCGATGCCGAGATCCGCGGTCGCGAGCGCGGCGGCGTCGTTCACGCCGTCGCCGACCATCGCGACCCGGTGGCCGGCGGTGCGGAGCCGGTCGACCTCGGCGACCTTGTCCTCGGGCAGCACCCCGGCGATGACCTCGTCGATGCCGACCTCGTCGGCCACGGCGCGCGCGACCGAGGGGTTGTCGCCGGTGAGGAGGACGGTGTGCAGCCCCAGCGCGTGCAGCGCTGCGACGGATGCGGCGGCTTCCGGTCGCGCGGTGTCGGCGACGGCGAACACGGCACGCACCTGCGCACGTCCCGACTCGTCGGCCCATCCCGCCACGACCGCCGTGCCGCTTCGTTCGGCGGCGGCCACCGCCTTCGCGAACTCCGGCGGCGTCGTCGCGCCCTGCTCGGCGGCGAACCCCGGCCGGCCGGCGAAGACCGGGACGCCGTCGACGAAGCCGGTGACGCCGCGTCCCGCGTGGTTGCGGAACCCCACGACCTCGGCCGATGTGTCGGCCGCGGCGGCGATCGCGCGGGCGATCGGATGCTCCGATGCCGCCTCGAGCGAGCCGACGAGCCGCAGCGCGCGACCGAGCGCCTCACCCTCGTCCGCCGATCCGGTGAACACCGAGGTGAGACTCATCCGTCCGCTCGTCACGGTTCCGGTCTTGTCCAGGACGACGGTGTCGATGCGCTCCGCCTGCTCGAGCGCCTCGGGTCCCGTCACGAGGATGCCGAGCTGTGCTCCGCGGCCCGTGCCCACGAGCGTCGCGATCGGGGTGGCGAGTCCGAGCGCGCAGGGGCACGCGATGATGAGCACCGCGACCGCCGCAGTGAAGCCCGCTGCGAGGGGCTGCCCCGCGACGAGCCAGCCGACGAGGGTGAGGACGGCGAGCGCGATCACGATCGGCACGAACACCCCCGAGATGCGGTCGGCGAGCCGCTGGACCCGGCTCTTTCCGGTCTGCGCGTCCTCGACGAGGCGCGCGATGCGGGCGAGGCGTGTGTCAGCCCCGACCGCGGCGGCAGTGACGGTGAGCCGGCCGTCCGCGACAATCGTGCCCCCGGTGACGGCGTCTGAAGGCGCGACGTCCACCGGCACCGATTCGCCGGTCAGCATGCTCTGATCGACGGACGCCTCGCCACGGCGCACCGTGCCGTCGGTGGCGATCTTCTCCCCCGGACGGACGACGAACTCGTCCCCGACGCGCAGCCGCTCGATGGGGACGCGGGTGCCGTCGGCGAGTTCGACGTCCTTCGCGCCGAGCTCCATGAGGGCATGCAGGGCGCTGCCGGCGCGGCGCTTGGAGCGCTGCTCGATGAAGCGCCCGAGCAGCAGGAACACCGTGACGGCCGCCGCGACCTCGAAGTACACCAGCGACGTGGCGTCCATGGGTCGCTCGAACAGCGAGAACCCGTGCGTCAGGCCGATGCGGCCCGCGCTGCCGAAGACGAGAGCCCATACGCTCCACAGGTATGCGGCGCCCGTTCCGAGCGTGATGAGGGTGTCCATCGTCATCGCGCCGTGGCGGGCGTTCGCGAACGTCGCCCGGTGGAACGGCCAGCCGCCCCACAGCACGACGGGAGTCGCAAGCGCCAGCGACGCCCACTGCCAGCCGGGGAACTGCCACGCCGGCACCATGCCGACCAGGACGACCGGCACCGCGAGCACGAGGCTCACGATGAGCCGGGTCCGCAGCGTCGTGGCGCCGGGCGCGTCCTCGACGTCGTGCGCGTGACCGGAGTCCTCGCCGTGCTCGTCCGGCGCGGAGTGCGCGGCGACGCGCACCCGGGCGTCGTACCCCGCCTGCTTCACGGCGGCGATGAGCTGCTCCTCGTCGAGGTCGGCGGGATGGCTCACCCGCGCCGACTCCGTCGCGAGGTTCACCGCTGCCGTGACGCCGTCGACCCCCTGCAGGCGCTTCTCGACCCGCGCGACGCAGCTCGCGCAGGTCATCCCCTCGATGTCGAGGGTCGTCTCACGCGTCGCCGTCACGACGCCCCACGAGGGTGTAACCCGCCTCGGCCACGGCGGCCGCGACATCCGTCTGCTCGGCGTCGCCGGTGACGGCGACGGTCTTCGCGGCGAGATCGACAGCGACGTCGGCGACGCCCTCCAGCGCGCTCACCTCGCGGGTGACCGACTGTGCACAGTGTCCGCACGTCATGCCGTCGACGCGATACGTGATGGTGCTCATCCACATCCTCCTGGTGGTTGGTTCGATCACCACAACGATATACCCCCTCGGGGTATTCCCGGATGCGTCGGAGGAGGGCCTATCGTGTCAGGAGTGGACGAGAGAACGGATGCGGCGGCCGACGCCGTGAGCTCACGGGCACAGCGTCTGGTGCTGCTCGTGGCGATCCTCGCGTCGTTCGTCTCGTTCCTCGACGGCACCGTCGTGACGGTCGCGCTGCCCGCGATCCAGCGGGAGCTCGGCGGCGGCCTCGTCACCCAGCAGTGGGTGGTCGACGCGTACCTCATCACGCTCGGCGCGCTGATCCTCGTGGCCGGGTCGCTCAGCGACGTGTTCGGCCGGATCGTCGTTCTCCGCGCGGGACTGATCGGCTTCGCCGTGACGTCGATCGCGATCGCGGCGGCACCGGATCCGCTCTTCCTCGTGCTCATGCGCGGTCTGCAGGGCGTGGCGGGGGCGCTGCTCGTGCCGAGCTCCCTCGCCCTGATCACCTCGACGTTCCGCGGGCCGGCGCAGAGCCGCGCGATCGGCACCTGGACCGGCGCGACGACGGCGGCGATGCTCGTGGGTCCGGTGCTCGGCGGAGTGTTCGTGGATCTGCTGTCGTGGCGGCTGGTGTTCCTCATCAACGTGCTGCCGATCGGTGCGACGCTGTGGCTGCTCGCGGTCCTGCACCGGCGCGACGAGCGGCTGGAGGGCGCGAAGGTCGACTGGACCGGTGCGATCCTGTGCACGGCCGGCCTCGCCGGGACGGTGTTCGCCCTCATCGAGCAGGAGCGCCTGGGATGGGGCTCGCCCGCGATCTGGGGCCCGATGGGCGCGGGCATCCTGTGCCTCGTCGGATTCGTCGTTCGGCAGCGGTTCGCGGCGCAGCCGATGATGCCGCTCTCGCTGTTCCGCATCCGGAACTTCTCCGCCGGCAATCTCGCCACGCTGTTCGTCTACGGCGCGCTGTCGCTGAACGGCTTCGTCGTCGGCGTCTACCTGCAGCAGGGAGCAGGGCTGCCCGCGACCCTCGCGGGACTCGCGAGCCTGCCGTCGACCGTCATCATGATCTTCTTCAGCTCACGCGTGGGGACGTGGGCGGGAACGATCGGCCCGCGGCTGTTCATGACGGTCGGGCCGCTCGTGATGGCGGGCGGGGCGGCACTGCTGCTGACGGTGCGCGAGGACTTCGACTACTGGACGCAGGTGCTACCCGCCGTCGTGGTGTTCGGGGTCGGGCTGACGCTGACCGTGGCGCCGCTGACCTCGGCGATCCTCGGGGCGATCGACCCCGCTCGGTCGGGCATCGCGTCGGCCGTGAACAACGCGGTGGCACGTGTCGCAGGGCTCGTCGCCGTCGCGACGATCGGGGTGATCGCCGGCGGAACGCTCGATCTGCACGGGTTCTGGCGTGCCGCCGTCGTGACGGCGATGCTGATGGCGCTGGGCGGCATGGTCTCCTTGGTCGGAATCCGGAACCCCGCCCGCGAGCCGGAGCGAACCGGGAGCGGAAGAATCTAGTCTGCCGCTCTCCCGCGTCGCAGCCGGTCCACGAGCACCGCGAGCAGGATGACGACGCCCATGATGATCTGCTGGTAAAACGACGCGAGATTCATCAGCGTCATGCCATTCGAGAGCACCGCGATAAAGAGTGCGCCGATGAATGTGCCGACTAGCGAACCGCGACCGCCCATGAGCGACGTGCCACCAAGGACAATCGCGGCGATCGCATTCAACTCATATCCCGATCCGAGGTCGGGGACGGCGCTCTCCAGCCGAGAAGCGACGATAAGACCCGCGATGCCCGCGGCCGCTCCCGAGATGATGTACGTCAGCATGATGACCCGACGCACCGGGATGCCCGACAGGCGCGCAGCCTCGGCGTTTCCACCGATCGCGTAGACCTGGCGGCCGAACACGGTGCGGTTCAGCAGGAACCAGCCGGCGACATACACGATCAGCATCAGGATAACGGCGTACGGCACGCCGAACAATGAGCTCTGCCCGATCCAGGCGAAGTCGACCTCTGCCGGGATCAGGGTCGTACCGCCGGTCCCCACGTAGACAACTCCCCGCAGGTAGGTCAGCGCCGCCAACGTCACGATGAAGGCGGGGAGGGCAAGGTAGGCGATGAACACACCGTTGATCGCTCCGATGACGACCCCCGCGGCGAGTGCACACAGGATCGAAACCGCCGCGGGCAGTCCCGCATTGGCGCAGACAATCGCAACCATCGCCGTCACGCCGAGTGCAGAGCCGACAGACAGGTCGATGCCTGCGGTGAGGATCACGAACGTGCCCCCGGCCGCGAGAATCGCGATCGCCGATACCTGGCGCATCACTTCGAGCAAGTTGTTCACTGACCAGAAGTACGGTGCGATGAAGGCCATCAGGACGACCAGGACGATGAGCGCGATCCCCACCCCCAGCTGCTCGTTCCGGCTGAAGAACTGCGCGACGCCGCTCTTGCGCGACGTTCGCCCTTCGACGGGAGCTTGTACGACACTCATGAAGCCGCTTCCTCTCTGTTGTTCGATCCAGCTGCCCCCACCAGGCCGAAGGCATGTTCCATCACGGCTTCCTCGGTCAGGCCCACGTTCGGCAGGTCGGCCACGATCTGTCCCGTTCGCATGACCAGGACCCGGTCGGCGAGACCAAGGACTTCGGGCAGCTCGGAGGAGATCACGATGACGGCAGTTCCCTGGGATGCAGCGTGCTCGATGATCCGATAGATGTCGGCCTTCGCTCCAACGTCGACTCCGCGCGTGGGCTCGTCGAGGATGAGGACCTTCGGCCGCGTCTCCACCCATTTGGAGAGCAGGACCTTCTGCTGATTGCCGCCGGACAGTCGACGCACCTCCTGATCGAGGCTCGCCGCCTTGATCCCCAGGGCCTGACGCTGCCGCTGCGCGATGGCGCGCACGGAGCGCGCCCTGATGATGCCGGCTGAGGAGACGTCGCGATACGAGGCCATCACGATGTTGTCGGCGACGCTGCGCCCAAGGACGAGTCCTTGCTCCTTACGGCTCTCCGGGACGAGCGCGACGCCCTTTCGGATCGCGGCAGCGGGCGAACCGAACGGCGATCCCTCCACACCGTCGACCGACACAGTTCCGGTGACGGCCCGGTCGGCACCGAAGATCAGTCGCGCCGTCTCCGACCGACCAGAGCCGACCAGCCCCGCGATGCCGACGATCTCGCCCGCTCGCACATCCAGATCGACCGGACCGATCCCGTCTCCATTTCCCAGCCCGCGGACAGAGAGTCGGTTCTCACCCGGATGCGCGTCGCGATCGGGGAACAGGGACTCGACCGAACGGCCGACCATCTTTGTGACGATCACGTCGGGCGCGGCATCCGCCTTCGGCATCGTGATGACGAACTTCCCGTCGCGGAGCACTGTCACGACATCGGCGAGCTCCTCGATCTCGTCCATACGATGCGTGATGTATACGATCGCGCATCCCAGTTCCCGCAGCCCGCGGACGATCGAGAACAGCGTGCGAACCTCCCGTGTCGACAGTGCCGCCGTCGGCTCATCCAGGATGAGTACCTTGGGGTCGCCCGAGATCGCTCGCGCGATCTCGATGAGCTGCTGCTGTCCGGTGCTCAGCGAACCTGCTCGCATGGACACCGGGAAGTCGACTCCGACGCGCTCGAGCTGTCGACGAGCTGCCTCGCGTGTGTGACGCAGGCTGAGGCCGCCGACGCGATTGCGGTATTCGCGTCCCATCGCCAGGTTGTCAGCTATGGAGAGGTTCGGAGCGATCGTCAGTTCCTGATGGACGATCGCGATTCCCGCCTCGCGCGCGGTCGCCACGTCGAGTTGCTGGATCTGGCCTGCGACCTCGATGGTGCCACCGTCCGGCTGGTAGATGCCCGCGAGCACTTTCATCAGGGTGGACTTGCCCGCGCCGTTCTCACCGGCGAGCACGTGCACTTCGCCCGGCCTCAGGTCGAGATCGACCCCGTCGACGACGGTGACCCCGGCGAACCTCTTGACGATTGCCCGCATCCGCACCAAAGGCGCGGGATCGATCTCGACCTCGGTCATCACTATCCCCAGGGCGTGTAGTCGGCCGCGTTCGACGCGTCAATCAGTTCTGTCGGCAGCTCGATGACCTTCTCGTCGGCTTTGCCGCCACCGGCCAGCGACACACCGATCTCCACACCCTTGCTCGCGAGCGCTGCCGGGTCCTGAGCGGCGGTCGCCGTGATCATGCCACCGTTGAGAATCGAATCAACGGCGGACTTCGCGCCGTCGACCGAAGTGATGATGATCTTCATCCCCTTCTGCTTCGCGGCTAGCTCCACGCCGGCAGCCGTGGGGTCATTGATCGCGAAGATACCGACGATGTCGGGGTGTGCCGTCAAGATGTCGGTGGCTACGGGCAGCGCCTTGTCACGGCTGTTGTCGCCACGCTGTTCGGCGACGACCTCGAGTTCCGGGTAGTCCTTGAGCACGTTCTTGCAACCGGTGACACGGTCGGCGACCGCTGAGATGGGCGTGCCGTCAAGGATCGCGATCTTACCCTTTCCATCAAGCTGTTCGGCAAGTGACTTGCAGCTTACTTCTCCAGCCTGCACGTTGTTGGTCGTGACCGAGACCGCGGCGTTCTTGGTCACCGAGTCGATTCCGACCACCGGGATGCCCGCTGCGACAGCACGCTGCACCGCAGGGCCCACGCCATCCGAGTCGACCGGGTCGATCACGATGAAGCTCACCTGGGACGTGACGAACTGGTCGATCTGATTGCTCTGCTTCTGGACGTCTTCGCCCGCCTCTTGGGAGAGCACGGTGAACCCCGCGTCCTTCCCGGCCTTTTCGGCCGTGCGCGATTCCATCACAAAGAAGGGATTCGTGCTGTTGGAGACGGTGACGCCCATCTTCTTATCCCCGCCTGAGGCACCGGGGTCGTTAGTGCCGGCGCAAGCCGTCACGCTGATGGCGACGGCCGCGGTGAGAGCGGCAAGCGTGAAAGTGCGAGTGAAGGAATGGACAACTCTGGCCATGATGGTTCTCCTTGTTGTTCGGGATGGTGTTGGGATGGAGGGAAGGGATCAATGCTCAACGGTCGGCGAGCTGACGAGGTCTTGGATCAGCCGGAAGACTGGGTCGACATCGTCGGACAGTCGTCGGAAGACGTCGACATATCGGCGATAGTGTGCGCCCCGCGCAGGGTCGGGTTGGACCGCATCCACGAGGTCGTGCCACACGTCCACCGTCGCCGCCAGGTCGTCCACCTCGCCAGCCACGTGAGCGCCGATGAGGGCATTACCCAGAAGCGCGCATTCTGACTTGCGAAGTCGAGAGATCGGGACGCCGAGGACGTCCGCCTTGATCGAGACCCACAGATCCGACTTCGCGCCGCCGCCCATGGCGCGGATCTCGGTGAGCAGACTGCCGCTGATGACAGGAGCGCGGTCGGCCCATTCCGAATACTGATAGGCGATGCCCTCAAGCACGGACCGATACAGATGGCCGCGCGTGTGGCTCGACGTGAGTCCTATCCATCCGCTGCGCAGATAAGGCTTCGGGGGAAGCACACCGCCCTGAAAGTGAGGCAGCCAGATCAGGCCGTCCGAGCCGGCGGAGACCCCCATCGCGAGATGCTCCAGGTCGGCGAAGGCCTCGTCAGCCGCGCCCGGGTGCTCGGCAATCGTGCCCCGGACCCACTCCGGTCCGAGGCCGCCACCGTTGATGAACGCGAAGGCAATGTAGGTGTCCGGCAGTATGGCGGTCGAGGTGATCATCGACATGCGTTGAGTGTCGGGAGCCCATCGATCGATACACATCGAGAACTGGCTCGCGGTCCCCGCGCTGTCGCAGGCGCGGCCAGGCACCACGACGCCCGACCCAAGGCACGCCACAATCTGGTCGCCGCCTCCGGCCGCCACCGGCACCCCTTCCGGGATGCCGGTCGACTCGGACGCGGCTCGCGTGACCGTGCCGATGATGTCAAGTGGTTCGACGATGCGTGGCAGCTTCTCCTCGTCGACGCCGAACGCGTCGATGAGTTCCTGCGACCACACACCCTTCTCGGTTTCGGAGAGGTTCGAGAAGCACAGGTTCGTGCGATCGACGTACGCCTGGGCGGCCGTCAGGCCGACCAGCCGCCCGGCGACGAACGGTCCGGGCACCTGGAACGCGACTGTCCGCCGGTACTCGTCCGCGCGCTCGCGCTTCATCCAGCGGATCTTCGTGCCGTGCGAGTAGGTCGGAGGGCAGCCGGCAAGCTCGGTGATGCGGCGCGCCTCCGGCATCATCTCGTAGACGTCGGTGCCGCATCGCGAGTCCAGCCAGGAGTCGAACGGCGCGGTCGGTGCGAAGTCAGCGCCCACCGCGCCGATCCCCGACATCTGACTCGAGAAGGACACGCCCGCGATGTCGACCGCACGCTTCGACGCATGGACCGCACGGCCGATGGCGTTGTGCGCCTGACTCTCGATCTCGAGCAGATCCTGCTCGATCAGGCCCGGGCCGGGACGGTCGAGGCGTGCCGGCACCGATGCGGACGCGAGAACTGCGCCCGACAGGTCCACGACAGCCGCCTTGATCAGCGTCGTCCCCATGTCGCACGCGACGAAGACCGGCTCGCTCATGGCTCAACCACCGCCTTCAGCGCCGTGCCGCTCGCGGCGACGCGGAATGCCTCCGCGCCCTCGCGAAGCGGGAACCGATGTGTGATGAGGGGCCGGTAAAGCTCGCCGTGGTCCTGCAGGATCTCCAGCGCCGCGTGGCAGTCGGCGGTCGTGTTCGCCGTCGATCCGGTGACGGTGAGCTCCCGGTAGTGGATCGCGTTGGCATCCATCAGGACATCACGCTCGAGGGCGGGAAGGCCGGCAAATAGATTGATGCGACCGCCGACGGCGGGCAGCTCCAGCGCCGTTGCATACGCGCCGACTGCCGGAACCGCGACGAGCACGCAGTCGACGCCTGCACCGTCCGTGGCCTGGCGCACTGCCGCCGGCAGATCCTGGCCCCGGGGATCGACGGTGACGTCGGCGCCGAACCGGTGCGCTAGCTCGCGGCGCGCCGCCGAAGTCTGGGAGACGATGATGCGGGATGCCCCGAGCTGGCGCGCGAGCGCCACAGCGAGAAGGCCGATCGGCCCGGCCCCGAGGACCGCCAACGACTCACCGGTTCGGAAACCCAGAGCAGACAAGCCACGCAGAACCGCTGCCAGCGGCTCCATGAGCACGGCGTCCAGCGCGTCCATCCCGTCCGGCACCGGGATCGCATTGCCCTGATCCACCGCGCCACGGGGAACCCGCACGACCTCCGCCAGCCCACCGTCCATCGTCAGGCCGACGCTCTCGTACCGTTCGCACAGGTTCCCGCGACCGCGGGCGCAGGCATGGCAGTGACCGCAGGCGATGTTGGGCGCCAAAGCCACGAGGGCCCCGTCTGTGAGTTCCGTCCGGTGGGAACGGTTCTCACGGACGCGGCCGACGATCTCATGACCCGGAACGCGGACCGTGCCGGCCGGGTAGAGCCGGTGTTCGCCGCGAGTGATCTTCAGATCGGTGCCGCATATCCCCGTAGCGACGACGTCGAGGAGGATATCGCCGTCGTCGGCGGTCGGCACCGCACGCTCGACGGCACGCAGCGCGTCGGGAGATTGGAACTCGAGTGCAAGCATCAGGTGATACCTCGTTGTAGGGAGCGACCGGTGAGTCGCGCCGGGTGATGTCGATTTCACCAGTCAATCGGGGGCCGAACGGACGCGTCAACGCAATCCACATCTCCGCGCAGTAAAGGTGCAATCATGCTCAAGTGAGCAGAGGGGGCCGTGATGACCGCCTGCTGGCGCAACGAAGCGCCCGCCGGCGGTCCACGGTCACCGCGGAGCGGTGGGTTCAGGCGCGGGGTGCACGCTCGAACACACCTCGGCTATCCCAACGTGCGAGAGCGCAGGCTGGTAAGCGGGCTCCTCAGAGCACGGCTTTGGTATGCCACACGGTCTTTATCTCCACGGAGGCCGTGATCCGGTCGAGACCCAATGGCGCACTCGGGGTCGTCAAAGGCGTCTGCACACGCTTGACGGTGTCTGCAGCGGCACGCTCGAGTTCTGCCCAATCGAGATTTCCGGCGCCCGCGAGGTCGACTGCGTTGACATCCGCGTGCCCCACGAGCCAGGGGGCGAGTTCGCTCGGTGACCCGCTGAGGATGTTCACGACGCCGGCTGGCAGATCGCTGGTGGCCAGCACCTCGGAGAACGAGATCGCCGGGAGGGGCGCTGTCTCGTTCGCGATCACCACAACCGTGTTGCCGGACGTGATGGCAGGTGCCACCACACTGACGAGGCCGAGCAGGGCGTATGTCGCGGCCTGAGGCGCGATGATGCCAACAACCCCCGTGGGCTCGGGCGCGGACAGGTTGAAGTATGGACCCGACACCGGGTTCACGCTTCCTACGACCTGCGCGTACTTGTCGGCCCACCCCGCATACCAGACCCATCCGTCGATGGCGCTGTCGACTTGCTGTCGCGCCGCCTGAACGGATCCACCTTCCAGGGAATGGATCTCGTCGACGAACT
This sequence comes from Microbacterium altimontanum, assembly GCF_058349865.2. Lineage (NCBI taxonomy): Bacteria > Bacillati > Actinomycetota > Actinomycetes > Micrococcales > Microbacteriaceae > Microbacterium > Microbacterium altimontanum. Next base: position 98,875 of record NZ_JBYRJB020000007.1, read on the forward strand.
GCGCGCGTCTACCCTCGAGCATCTCGGCGATCCGGTACAGGATCTGACCGCGGTTGTATGACGTCGCACCGGACCACCCAGGAAACGCAGCCCGCGCCGCGCGCACAGCATCCCGGACGTCCTTCCTCGAACCCTGTGCAGCGTTGGCCACGAACGCCCCTTTCTTCGAGAGCACCGGGTAGGAGCGGCCCGACTCACTGCGCGGGAACTTGCCGCCGATGAACAGCTTGTAGGTCTTTGGAATCTCGAGCCGGGTCATCGTTCCACTTCCTTGGTCTGCGGCTGCGCCGCGTCGCCGTCCTTCAGGTACGAGGTGAGGCCGGGGCGACCCCCTTCGCGGCCGTAGCCCGACTCGCGATACCCGCCGAACGGCGAAGCCGGGTCGAACTTGTTGAAGGTATTCGTCCAGATCACGCCCGCGCGGAGCTGATCCGCGATCGCGAGCACGCGGGAACCCTTGTCGCTCCAGATCCCGGCCGACAGGCCGTAGGGGGTGTTGTTCGCCTTGGCCACGGCCTCCTCGGGAGTGCGGAAGGTGAGGATACTCAGCACCGGTCCGAAGATCTCCTCGCGCGCGATCCGGTGACTGGTGGCCACACCGGTCACGATGGTGGGTCTGTACCAGAACCCGTTCTCTGGCAGGGCGCAGTCGGGCGCCCAGGCGGTGCCGCCTTCGTCGATGCCAGCCTGGGTGAGCTCGGTGATCGTCGCCAGCTGTGCAGCCGAGTTGATCGCACCGACGTCCGTGTTCTTGTCGAGCGGGTCACCGACCCGCAGCGTGCTCATCCTCCGCTTGAGCCGTTCGACGAACTCTTCGTGGATTGATTCCTGGACCAGAAGCCGGGAGCCGGCGCAGCAGACCTGCCCCTGGTTGAAGAAGATCCCGTTCACAACCCCCTCGATCGCCTGATCCACCGGGGCGTCGTCGAAGACGATGTTCGCGCCCTTGCCCCCGAGTTCCAGCGTCAGCTTCTTGCGCGTGCCGGCGACGGCACGCGAAATGCTTTGTCCGACGGCGGTGGAACCGGTGAACGCGATCTTGTCAACGTCCGGATGCGATACGAGCGCGTTGCCCATGCTTCCCGGGCCGGTGAGAATGTTCACGACGCCCGGCGGCAGGTCGGCCTGCTGCAGGATGTCCGCGAACAGGATGGCGGTCAGCGGCGTCGTAGACGCGGGCTTCAGTACGACCGTGTTGCCCGCAGCCAGCGCCGGGGCGATCTTCCACGCGAGCATCATGAGCGGGAAATTCCACGGGATCACCTGAGCTGCGACCCCGAGCGACTGCGGGTTGCGGACGCCCGCATACTCCAGCTTGTCGGCCCACCCCGCGTAGTAGAAGAACCACGAGGCAACGGTGGGAATGTCGAAGTCGCGCGTCTCCTTGATCGGCTTGCCGTTGTCGAGGCTCTCGGCGACGGCGAGCTCGCGGGACCGCTCTTGGACGATGCGTGCGATCCGGAACAGGTACTTTCCGCGATCCGATCCCGACATCTTCGACCAGACACGCTCGTAGGCCCGCCGCGCTGCAGCGACGGCACGGTCGACGTCGCTCGCGTCGCCAGCGGACATGGTGGCCAGCCGCTCGCCGTCGGCTGGCGAGATGGTGTCGAACGGGCTGCCGTGCCCCTCGACGAACTCTCCATCTATGAACAGGCCGTACTCGTCCTGCAGCTTCAGAATGGCCCGTGATTCCGGGGCCGGGGCATATTCGAGAAAGGACATCGAGTACTCCAAGTTCAATCGATGGTCACGTAGTCGTTGCCGGAGTATCGACCGGAAGCAACCTTCTGCCGTTGCAGCAGGACATCGTTCAGTAGGCTCGACGCGCCGAAGCGGAATAGCTCAGGCGTCAGCCAGTCCTCGCCAACGGTCTCAGCGACGGTCACGACATACTTGATGGCGTCTTTCGAGGTGCGGATACCGCCGGCCGGCTTCACGCCGATGCGCTCACCGGTCAGCGAGTACCAGTCGCGGACAGCCTCCAGCATCAGAAGCGTGACCGGCAACGTAGCTGCTGGCTGCACCTTGCCTGTGGAGGTCTTGATGAAGTCGCCGCCGGCGAGCATACCGATCCACGACGCGCGGCGGACGTTGTCGTACGTCTTCAGCTCGCCCGTCTCAAGGATCACCTTGAGATGAGCGTCCGTTCCGTTGCTGCGGCGGCACGCCTCCTTGACCGCGACGATCTGGTCGAACACCTCCGCGTAGCGACCTGCCAGAAATGCCCCACGGTCGATGACCATGTCGATCTCGTCGGCGCCCGCCGCGACAGCCTCCCGAGTGTCCGCGAGCTTCACCGACAATGCCGCGCGACCGCTCGGGAAGGCCGTGGCCACCGCGGCGACCGAGATCGCGCCGCCCTGCGAAGTGTGCCCCGCACCGAGGGCGTCGATCGCCGTCGCGACCATGTCGCCGTACACGCACACCGCTGCTACCTGCGGGCAGGTCGGGTCGGACGGGTCCGGCACCAGTGCCTTCGCGGCCAGGGAACGAACTCGCCCCGGCGTGTCGGCTCCCTCGAGCGTGGTCAGGTCGATCATTTCGACAACGCGGTCCAGAGCCCACGACTTTGAGGTGGTCTTGATCGATCTGGTTCCCAGGCCCGCGGCGCGGGCCTCCAGGCCGACGCCGTCGACGCCAGGCAGTCCATGGAGGAAGCGGCGCAGGCTGAGGTCGCTGGTGTCGCCGCCGAGCAGTTCCATTGCCGCTGCACGTCGCGCGGCCAGCGCAGAGCTGTGCTCGCCCTCAATCAGCTGAGTCATGGTGCGTCCTTTCTCAAAGCTTGGTTCATTGTCATCATCACAGACACAGCGATTCGTCTAGCAGGTGCTCGGCGGTGAGCTCGTCCGTGACAAGCACTGTGCAGAGGCCGTTCGTGACGACCGCACGGCAGATGTCATGCTTCTGCTCCCCAGAGATCACGGCGATGGACCGCCTAGCGGCGTGAAGCTCATCCAAGCGCAGACCCACGCTCCTCTCGTCGAGCTCGGGATCGACGGGATATCCGTTGGCATCGATGAAACGGCCGAGGACATCGCCGACCGCGCCTCGGCCACGGAGCCCGACGAGGTCCTCCGGCGAGAGATAGCCGCTCTCGGCGAGTACGGACATCTGGTCGACGACGCCGGCGCTGAACAAGTAGGTATCCGCCGCCCGTCCGGCAGCCAGAACTGCTGCGACCGTCCGATCGCTCTCAATCGCATGCTTGGTCTCCAGTCGCTCCAGGATCGCAGGACTGGGGAGCATCTCTGCCGATCCATGTCCCTTCTGGGCGATGGACATCGCCGTGCTCGCCGCGCTGCTGGCACGGCGATTCAGGCTCACGCCGCCGTTGATCTGCACGACGCGGACTCCGCGCGTCCAGTCCTGACGAAGTTCCGCCGCCACGTCGTGCAGCGTGCGGCCCCAGCTGATACCGAGCACCTTCGTGACGGGCCGCATGCTCGTGAGATAGTCCGCCGCCGCCTGTGCGACTCTCCCACGAAGCTGCGGGGAGTCGATCTCTCCGAGCCCCGGAACGACGATCGCGTCATCGAGATCGAATCGATCGCGCAGTTCTCGTTCCAGGTGTCCTCGGCGCGCCCGCGGATGGTAGATCTCAATGCGGACAAACCCCGCCTCCTTGGCGAAAGCGATGAGACGACCAGCCTTCCAGCGAGTGATTTGCAGCAGCGCGCCGATCTCCCCCTGCGTCTTGTCTTCCTGGTAGTAGAGCTCTGCCGCCTTCACCGCCAGCAGCTCGTCGTCCTCGCTCATAGGCGCAAGCCTAGAGATCGTTCGGCATGAAGAGGACCTTCGAGGAGAAGATGGAGCGCTGGGCCAGCTGCTCCATCATGCTCGGCAGCGCGTTAAGGCCGAGCTCATGCGTCACCATGAACTTCCAGCCCAGGCTGCCGTCGGCCAGCCGAGCGGCCGACTCCGTCCACTCCCGTCCGGGGAACGGCGCCGAGAACGAGTTCCAGCTCCCGTGCAGCGATTGCTCCCGGCGCAGGAACATGGAGAAGGTCTTCTTGTCGAGCTCGATGGGGCTGTGTGGGATGCCGATGAAAGCCGCATGGCCGTGACGCGCGAGGAGGAGCGGTGCAAGCGCGATCGTGGGCGGGACACCCGCGGTCTCGATGAGCACGTCGAAGCCATCTCCGGCCAGTTCGAGAGCCTGCTCCGAGTCTGTCGCCGTCATCGTCGCTCCCGCCTCCCGAGCCATCGATGCCTTCTGTTCGTTGACGTCCAGAGCGAGAACCTCCGATGCGCCCATGAGGACAGCCCACTCGATCGCGAACAGGCCGATCGGGCCGGCCCCCAGCACCGCGACGCGCTGGCCCGGGCGCAGGTCCGTCTTCAGAATCGCGTGCATCGCAATCGCGGCGGGATCGATCATCGCGGCGGCTCGCGGGTCAAGACCTTCCGGCATCAGAAGAGCGTTGTTTGCGGGCACGTTGACGTATTCGGCATACGCCCCCTCCCGCCGACTCCCGAAGTAGTCGTAGTCCTCACACAGGCTGAAATTCCCTGCACGGCAACTGTCGCACGCGCGGCAGGGCAGAAGGGGCGGAACCGAGACCAGGTCGCCGACCGAGAACCCGGTGACCTCATCACCCTTCTCGACGATGTGTCCCGCAAATTCGTGACCGCAGACAATCGGGGCATAGTAGGCCCCGGTCGATGTCATACGGGGGATGTCCGACCCGCAGACTCCGCAGGCCGCGACCTTGACCAAGAGATCCTCGGGACCGATCGATGGGATGTCGATCTGCTCCACGCGAATGTCACCAGGCTGGTAGAGCACCGCCGCCGTCATCGTCCCTTCCATCAAGCACTTCCCGTCTCGGCCTCGTCGCGCCGCTCTCTCCACCGGTGCACCTCGCACCGGTCATCAGACTAGGAAGCGGTACCGCGGCGAACAACAGTTGAACTGAAGTTTGCTCATTGGAGCACGACCCACAGTCCGCGATACACAGCTGAGCAGAACCTGGGCACCAAGACCACCGACCTTCGCGGTCACGTGCACGTCGCCCCTGCGTGCGTCCACTGTGGCGGGGTCAGCTAAGCACGTCGCGTACCTGCTCGACGTCGTCCGCCATCTGCCGCTTCAGCGCCTCGATGCCCTCGAACGCCACCATCCCGCGCACGCGGTCGGTGAACTCGATCTCGACGCGGTGACCGTAGAGGTCGAGGTCGGTCTCGTCGAGGACGTAGGCCTCCACGACCCGCTCGGGCACGTCGTCGAACGTGGGGTTCGTGCCGACGCTGATCGCAGCCGGATGCCGCGTGCCGGGCCGCAGCCCGCCCGCGGATGCCCCGCCCTCCGATGCTTCGTCGACGAGCCAGCCCGCGTACACGCCGTCGGCGGGCACGAACCCCTCGAGGTCGCGGGACAGGTTCGCCGTGGGGAAGCCCAGCTCGCGTCCGCGTTCGCGACCGTGCACGACCTCGCCCCACACGGCGTGCGGCCGGCCCAGCAGCCGCGCCGCGGCGCGGACGTCGCCGGCGTCGAGCGCCTCGCGGATCCACGTCGACGACACTCGGCGCTCCCCCGTCATCGCCCGCACGTCGTCGACGACATCGACGCGGTAGCCGTAGCGCTCCCCCAGCTGCTTCAGGAGTTCGGGACTGCCTGCGCCGCCGCGTCCGAAGCGGAAGTCGCGGCCGACCATGATCGTCTCCACTCCCAGCGCGTCGACGAGAACGTGCTCGACGAACTCCTCGGCGGTGCGCGCCGCCATCTCGGCGTCGAAGCGCAGCACGAGCGCGGCGTCGATGCCAGTGTCGGCGAGCAGCCGCAGCTTCTGATGAAGGCCGACGACCGCTTCGGGGCAGACGTCGGGCCGCAGCGTGGCCAGCGGGTTGCGGTCGAACGTGACGGCGACGACCTTCGCCCCGTCGGCTGCGGCATCCGTCTTCGCGCGTTCCAGCACCGCGCGATGACCGGCGTGCACGCCGTCGAACTTCCCGATCGCGACGACCGACGGGCCGAAGCCGTCGGGCACCTCGGCCGGGTCGTCGAAGACGATCATCGCGCAGCCACGGTCTCGTCGGTCGCGCGCGCCGGTACCGAGGGGCGGTGGGCGATGAGCCACCAGAGACCGCAGAACGGCAGCACGAGCGGGATGAAGAGGTACCCGAAGCCGTACGACGACCAGACCGTCGCCTCGGGGAACAGCTCGGGACGCACGAGGCTCAGTGTGCCGATCGCGAGCACGCCGACGAGTTCGAACAGGATCGCGACCCAGGCGATGCGGTACCACGCGAGCGACGCCGAGAAGATGAGCGCGAGGGTCGCCACGATGTAGACGACGGCGGATGCCGCGGAGAGGGTGAAGGCGAGCGGGGCGTGCGCGAACCGCTCGATGATCTGCACGAGGGATCGGCCGGTGGCGCCGAGCGCGAGAACGGCGTAGACGACGACGAGGACGCGACCGATTCCGGTCATCCGGCGGCGCGGGCGGGAGGGCGATGACATGACATGTCGATCCTACTTCCGTACTCCGACGGCCTCCGCATCGCCAGCCACATACACCTCATCGATCCCAGAAGTAGACAGACACACCGTTGGATGACAATATTTACCGCACGGGCCCCCGACCGCATCCCTCGTCCACCCCTCTCCCCGAAGTGCGCTCATGCGATCGATCCGTTCCACCCTGCCCGCTCTGCTGGCAGCCGCCGCTCTCGTCGGCACCCTCGCCGTCCCCGCCCTCCCCGCTGCCGCCGCTCCGGCCGCCGCCGTCGTCACCGCGGCGGAGCCCACCCCGCCCCCGGCGACCACGTTCACGACGCCCCTGAAGTCGAAGAGCTACTCGGTCTCGTCGTACTACGGCGGACGCTGCATGCCGCTGCCGGGAGCATCGACGTTCCACCTCGGCCTCGACATGGCGGCGCCGCAGGGGTCGCCCATCTACGCCGTCGCCGCCGGCGTCGTGGTCGGCACCCTCGACGGGACCTCGTCGCAGGCGGGCTACGTGAAGATCCGGCACCGGATCGGCGGCGTCACGTACACGTCGTTCTACTACCACATCTGGAAGTCCACGACCCACGTCAAGGTGGGCCAGACGGTGGCCGCCGGCCAGCGCATCAGCGAGGTGGGGATGAGCGGCGTCTCGAGCGGCGCCCACCTGCACCTCGAGCTCTGGAGGGGGAACCCCGGCTCGGCGAGCTCGATCGACCCGGCACCGTTCCTGAAGGCGCATGGCCAGGACGTGTACGCGGGCGCGAAGGCGATCTGGGCGACGAGGGCGCCGGCCACGTGCACCTACTACACGACGACGTCGGTCAACTTCCGCACCGGCGCCTCCCTCTCGGCGGCGGTCATCCGGACGCTCCCGACGGGCACCGCGGTGGTGCACGTCCCCGGACAGAGCACGAACGGGTTCCTTCCGGTGAAGGTCGCGTCGCAGAGCGGCTGGGTCTCGTCGTCGTACGTCTCCCCGACGAAGCCCCCGGCTCCGAAGCCGGCGCCGAAGCCGACGGCCACGCCGAAGCCCGCGCCCTCCGTCACCGCGAAGCCCACGCCGACGACCACGCCGAAGCCCGGCCCCACGGCGCCGGCATCCGTCGGCACGCCGAAGCCCGTCGTGAAGCCCGCCCCGAAGCCCGTCGTGAAGCCCGCCCCGAAGCCGGTCGTGAAGCCGGCGCCCGCGAGCTACAAGACGACCGCCGCCCTGAACCTGCGGAAGTCCCCGTCGCTGAAGGGGGCGAAGATCCTCGTGATCCCCCGCGGCGCCAGCGTCGGCACCGTCAAGGCCACGAGCGGCGTGTGGCGCAAGGTGACCTACAAGGGCAAGACCGGGTGGGTGCACTCGGCGTATCTCGCGAGGCGCTGACCGCCGCGCGGGGGTGTGGCCAGGGCGCCGCTCAGGCGCCCTGCACGGTCCAGATGACCTGCATGCGCCAGACCATCACGGCGACGGCGAGGGCAGCGATTCCCATGATGACGGTGCTCCACCGGCTGCGCTCGACGAGCGCCCAGGCGACGCCCGCCGGGGGCAGCAGCACGGCCGACACGAGGTACACCCAGTACTCGAGCAGACTGCCGCTCGGCGGGTTCCCGGCGAGCGGCGCGACGATCGCGATCACCACCTGGGCGATCAGCAGCAGTTCGACAAGGGCCATGGCACCCACGGCGAGGTCGCTCGGACGTCGCCCGGCGAGGCCCAGCACGACGCACAGCAGACCGCCGACCGCCGCGACGGCGACGGTGACGATGGTGAACCACAGGATCATCGGGGCTGCTCCTCGGGCATGTTCATGATGCTCTTGACGGTCGTCAGGGTCGATTCCGGCGAGTCAACCCGGCTTCCGCGACGCTCCACGACGCCGATCAGCACCCCGTCGGGGTCGATCGCCGCGGCCTGAGAGCCGTCGAACGCCGGCGCCGTGACGCGCTTGCCGTGCCGCAGGTCGCGCGCCTGCCCGGCATCGGCGTGCACGACGGGGAGGACCGCCGCAGCGACCTCCGCCGGGGTCAGCAGCGGCGCCGCGGCGAGCTCGTCGACGGATGCCGCATCCGACACCCAGAAGGGCCCGATGCGCGTCCGGCGCAGGGCGGTGAGGTGACCGCCGACGCCGAGGTCGCCGCCGAGATCACGCGCGAGCGCTCGGATGTAGGTGCCGCTCGAGCAGTCGACCTCGACGTCGAGGTCGACGCATCCGTCTGCCGTGCGGGTCTCGAGCACGTCGAACCGTGAGATCACCACGTTCCGCGCCTTCAGGTCGACGGTCGCGCCCTCCCGCGCCAGGTCGTACGCCCGCCGGCCGTTCACCTTGATGGCCGACACAGTGCTCGGCACCTGGGCGATCGGCCCGGTGAGCCGGCCGATGCCGGCGGCGACGCGCTCCGGGGTGACGGCGGCGAGAGCGGATGCGTCGGCCCGCGCGGTGGCGGCGCCGTCGGCGTCGTCGGAGTCGGTGGACTGCCCGAGCCGGATCGTCGCGGCGTACGTCTTGTCGAGGCCGACGAGGTAGGTGAGCAGGCGCGTCGCGGGGCCGACGCCGAGGACGAGCAGTCCGGTGGCCATCGGGTCGAGCGTGCCGGCGTGGCCGATCTTGCGGGTGTTCAGCGCGCGCCGCGCGCGGGCGACGACGTCGTGGCTCGTGATGCCGCCGGGTTTGTCGACGAGCAGGATGCCGCAGGGATCGTTCACGTGGCCTTCCCGGGGAGCCGGACGGGCAGGAGCGGGTCGGTCGCATCGATCACGGCGTCGACGGCGCCGGCCGCACCCACCCGGAAGTCCCACACGTCAGCGAGGGCGGGAAGGCTGAGGTCGGGGCCCGAGACGACGAGCACGGCATCGGCATCGGTCGTGACCCACCGCGCCTCGGCCGGGGCATCGCGCGCGGGGTCGTAGGCGGCGAGCTGGAATCCGGTGGTCGCCGAGGTCTGCCACCCTTCGCGGAACGGATCGGCGAGCACGCGACGGAACGCCGTCCAGTCGTAATCGTCGTGCGGCGCGCGCTGGGCACGAGGCAGCAGGAAGTCGATCGTCGACGCGCGGAAGGCCGCGACATCCTGCTCGGCGAACGCCGCAGCCAGCCCGTCGGCGATGAGCGCGGCGCTCGAGCCGTCCACCCCGACGATCACGCGACCGCGGGGTCGCGATGCGCGGATCTCGTCGCGCAGCGCACGCCACAGCGTGTTCGCGGGAGTGATCGGGAGGCGCATCCCTCCAGCCTATTGCGGCGCGGCGGCGGCGCCCCCCGATCGCTGCCGGCGGCGGTCATGTGCATAGGCTGGTTCTCGTGCCCGCACCTGATCTCGCCACGCCGCTCGTGGCCTGGTACCGGCGCCATGCCCGCGATCTGCCGTGGCGGCGCGCCGACTTCCACGAGCGCTTCGGGGGCTGGGGAGTGCTGGTCAGCGAGTTCATGCTGCAGCAGACGCCGACGACGCGGGTCATCCCGCACCTCGACGCCTGGCTCGCACGATGGCCGACGCCCGGCGCTCTCGCCGCCGAGCCGCCGGCCGAGGCCGTGCGGCAGTGGGCGAACCTCGGCTACCCGCGCCGCGCCCTGTGGCTGCACCGCGCGGCGGTGCAGCTGCGCGACCTGCACGGCGACATCGTTCCCGCCGACGTCGATGCGCTCCTCGCGCTCTCGGGGATCGGCGCGTACACCGCGCGCGCCGTCGCGGTCTTCGCGTACGGGCAGCGCCACCCCGTCGTCGACACCAACACGCGTCGCGTGCTCGCCCGGGCTCTCGACGGGCGGTCGCAGCCGGGCGCGCCGTCGCCGCGCGATCTGGACAGGATGGCGCGGCTGCTGCCCGCCGACGACGGCGACGCCGCGACCATGAACGCCGCGACGATGGAGCTGGGCGCCGTCGTGTGCATCGCGCGGACGCCCCGATGCGAGGCGTGCCCGATCGCCGGACTGTGCGCGTGGCGCGCCGCCGGCTACCCCGACACCGGCGACGCCCGCCGCAAGCAGGCGCGCTATGAGGGCAGCGACCGGCAGGCGCGCGGCGCAGTGCTCCGGGCGCTCCGGGATGCACCGGGGCACGAGCTGCCGCATCCCGTCGTGATCGTCGACTGGAACGACGAGCGGCAGCGCGACCGGGCGATCGACTCACTCATCGCCGACGGACTGGCCGAAGCTGTCGACGGAATGCTGCGCCTCCCCCGGTAACGGCGGCGGATGCCGGGCGAGGAGCCGCCGGGGACGACCGCTCCCGCCGTGACTGCACATCATCTTCTCGACTGCACACCGATTCGCACGCAGACTGATGTGCTCTCGTCGAAATCGTACGATCTCGACGAACCAGGCGGGTTACTCCGCGTCGGTCTCGCGGGGCTTGACGTAGGGGTCGGCCTCGCCGGCGTGGGTGGCGCCGGCGGCGAGACCCGCCACGTGCTCGTCGCGCTCACGCGCCTCGCGCAGCAGGTCTTCGATGTGCCCGGCGCTCTCCGGGATCGCGTCGTGGATGAACTCCAGCGTCGGGGTCAGCCGCACCTGCAGCTGTCGACCCACCTCGCTGCGCAGCATCCCGGTCGCCGCCCGCAGGGCCTCGGCCGTGTCCTGCCGCTCCTTCTCGTCCCCGAGCACCGTGTAGAACACCGACGCGTGCTGCAGATCGCCCGTCACACGGACATCGGTGATCGTGACGAAGCCGAGCCGCGGGTCGCGCAGCCCCTTCTCGAGCCGCTGCGCGATGAGAACGCGGATGCGGTCGGCAAGGCGTGCCTGTCGCTCTGAAGACATGATTCCTCCTGAGTGCGTGGGGGACGCTCCCGCGTCCCCCACGCTGGTGCGCTCACGCGCGGGGCTTCTCCACCATCTCCGTGGTCTCGATCTCGTCGCCGACCTGGATGTCGTTGAACTTGCCGAGGCCGATGCCCGCCTCGAAGTCCGTGCGGACCTCGGTGACGTCGTCCTTGAAGCGGCGCAGCGATTCGATCGCGAGGCCGTCGGCCAGCACGACGCCGTCGCGGATGACCCGCGCCTTGGCGTTGCGCGTGATCGTTCCCGACCGCACGATGACACCGGCGATGTTGCCGAACTTGGAGGAGCGGAACACCTCGCGGATCTCGGCGACGCCCGACTGGACCTCTTCGAACTCCGGCTTGAGCATCCCCTTCAGCGAGTTCTCGATGTCCTCCAGCGCCGAGTAGATGACCGAGTAGAACCGGATGTCCACGCCTTCGCGCTGGGCGCGCTCGCGCGCCTTCTGGTCGGGGCGGACGTTGAAGCCCACGATGATCGCGTTGTCGATCGTCGCGAGGTCCACATCCGACTCGGTGATCGCACCCACACCGCGGTGCAGGATGCGCAGCTGCACGGAGTCGTCGACCTCGATCTTCAGCAGCGACTCCTCCAGCGCCTCGACGGCACCGGAGACGTCACCCTTGATGATGAGGTTGAGCGACTCGACCTTGCCCTCCTCGAGCGCCTTCGTGAAGTCCTCGAGCGAGATGCGCTTGCGGGCCTTCGCCAGCTGCGCGTTGCGCTCGGCAGCCTCGCGCTTCTCGGCGATCTGCCGGGCGGTGCGGTCGTCGTCGGTCACGATGAACGTGTCACCGGCGCGCGGCACGGAGTTCAGACCCTGCACCTGCACCGGACGCGAAGGCTGAGCCTCCTCGACGGCGTCGCCGTTCTCGTCGACCATCGCCCGCACGCGGCCGAAGGCCGTGCCCGCGACGATCGCGTCGCCGACACGCAGCGTTCCGGACTGGATGAGCACCGTGGCGACCGAGCCGCGGCCCTTGTCGAGCTTCGCCTCGATCGCGACGCCGCGGGCGGCCTTGTTCGGGTTGGCCCGCAGGTCGAGACCCGCGTCGGCGGTCAGCAGCACGGCGTCGAGCAGCTCCTGGATGCCGATGTTCTCGCGCGCCGAGACATCGACGAACATCACGTCGCCGCCGTACTCCTCGGCGACCAGTCCGTACTCGGTGAGCTGCTGACGCACCTTGGCCGGGTTGGCGTCGGGCTTGTCGACCTTGTTCACCGCGACCACGATCGGCACATCCGCCGACTGCGCGTGGTTCAGGGCCTCGACCGTCTGCGGCATGATGCCGTCATCGGCCGCGACGACGAGGATCGCGATGTCGGTCACCTGCGCACCGCGGGCACGCATGGCGGTGAACGCCTCGTGACCCGGGGTGTCGATGAACGTGATCGCGCGCTCGTTGCCCTCGTGCTCGGTCCAGATCTGGTACGCACCGATGTGCTGGGTGATCCCGCCGGCCTCGCCCGCCACGACGTTCGTCTGCCGGATCGCGTCCAGCAGTCGCGTCTTGCCGTGGTCGACGTGGCCCATGACGGTGACCACCGGAGGACGGATCTCGAGGTCCTCGTCGTCCTCCTCGGCGAGCTCCGCCTCGAGGTCGAGACCGAAGCCCTCGAGGAGCTCCTTGTCCTCGTCCTCGGGCGACACCATCTGGATCTTGTAGCCGAGCTCCTCGCCCAGCACCTCGAACGTGGCTTCGTCGAGCGACTCGGTCGCCGTCGCCATCTCACCCAGGTTGAACAGGATCGTCACCAGGGTGCCCGGCTGCACGGTGTACCCGCGCAGCGCCTCGAGCTTGTCGGCGAAGTCGGAGATCGACGCACCGCGACGCAGGCGGATGATCTCGCCGTTGCCCTTCTGGACGTTGATGCCGCCGACGACCGGCGCCGACCGCATCTCGAACTCCTGCCGCTTCGCGCGCCTCGACTTGCGCTGCTTCGACTTGCCGCCGCCCTTGCCGAAGGCACCGGCGGTGCCGCCGCCGGGACCACGACCGCGACCGCCACCACCGGGACGACCGGCGAAACCGCCGCCGGGACGACCGGCGAAGCCACCGCCGGCACCGCCCGGTCCGCCGCCGGCGCCCGGACGACCCGGACGCTGCTGGAACGGCGCACCGCCACCCGGACGACCCGGACGGCCGGCGCCGCCGGCACCGGGACGACCCGGACGCGGAGCGCCGGGACGCGGCGAACCCGGGCGCGGCGGCTGAGGCCGCGGCGCCTGCGGACGCGGGATGTTGCCGGGCGAGGGACGCTGGCCCATGCCCTGCGAGGGGGCGAAGGGATTGTTGCCCGGGCGGGGACCGGCGGGACGCTGGCCCATGCCCTGCGACGACGCGAAGGGGTTGTTGCCGGGGCGGGGGCCGCCCGGCTTGGGTGTCCCACCGGGCTTCGGCGCAGACGGAGCCGACGGCGCCGCGGTCTTCGGCTCGGCGGCCTCGGCCTCGGCCGGGGCGGGCTTCGCCGCGACGGGCTTGGCCGGAGCGGCCGGGGCCGCGTCCGCGGGCTTGCCGGCGGATGCGCCGGGCTTGGGTGCCGCCGGACGCGCCGGGCCGGGACGGCCTGCTGCGGGCCCCGCGGCACCGCCGCCGTTGTCGGCGGCCTTCTTCACTCCGTCGGCCTCGAGGGCGGCACGGAGCTTACGGGCCACCGGAGGTTCGATGGTCGAGGAAGGGCTCTTGACGAATTCGCCGAGCTCCTTCAGCTTCGCGAGGGCGACCTTGCTGTCGACGCCGAGCTCGGAAGCGATCTCGTGTACGCGTGGTTTTGCCACAATTCTCCTGTCTGAGGCCTCCCCCAGACAGGGCAGACCGTTAGTCGCGGACGGGTCTCATTTCGAGCCGTTCACTTTGATTCCATAGCCGTTCAGCCTTTTCGCTGGATGTGCTGTTCGATGGTCTGCGTGTCAAGCGGGCCTGACACACGCAATGCTCGTACGAATGCGCGGCGCCGGATGGCGGTGCCCACGCACGAGGGTGTGTCGTGTACCCAGGCGCCTCGCCCCGGCATCGACGCGCGCTCATCGGGGACGAGGACTGAATCGACGGCCACGACTCGCAGGAGTGTGGACCGGGGCGCACGCATGCGGCATCCGACGCACGTTCGTACAGGTTCCATTCTACACTCCCCCGGCGGTGCGACCGCTGACCGGCTCGGCGCTCGCCCTGGACCGTCAGCCCTCGTCGAGGATCGAGTCGGGCTGGATGTCGATCTTCGCGCCGGTGAGCTTGGCGGCGAGGCGGGCGTTCTGCCCCTCCTTGCCGATCGCGAGCGACAGCTGGTAGTCCGGCACGAGCGCGCGCACGGCCTTGGTGCCCGGGTCGAGGATGAAGCTCGAGGTGACCTTCGCCGGCGACAGCGCGTTCGCCACGAACTTCGCCAGCTCGGCGTCGTAGTCGACGATGTCGATCTTCTCGCCGCTGAGCTCCTCGGTCACTGCGCGCACCCGGCGGCCGAGTTCGCCGATGCAGGCGCCCTTGGCGTTGATCGACGGGTCGTTCGCCTTGACCGCGATCTTCGTGCGGTGCCCGGCCTCGCGGGCGAGCGAGACGATCTCGACCAGGCCCGACGCGATCTCGGGGACCTCCAGCGCGAACAGCTTGCGCACGAGCCCGGGATGCGTGCGCGACACGGTGATCGCGGGCCCCTTGGCGCCCTTCCCGACGCTCGTGACGTACACGCGCAGGCGGGCGCCGTGGGCGTAGTCCTCGCCCGGCACCTGCTCCTCGGGAGGCAGGATCGCCTCGACGGTGCCGAGGTCGACGTGCACCATGCGGGGGTTCGGGCCCTGCTGCACCACGCCGGCGACGATGTCGCCCTCCTTGCCGCGGAACTCGCCGAGCACGGCGTCGTCGGCGATGTCGCGCAGCCGCTGGCTGATCACCTGCTTCGCGGCGAACGCGGCGATGCGGCCGAAGTCCTCGGGAGTGCTCTCCTCTTCGCCGATGACGGCGCCGGAGTCGTCGAGGAGCGGCACGAAGACGGCGACGTGACCGGTCTTGCGGTCGAGGTGCGCCCGGGCGCCTTCGGGGAGGGTCCCGGCGGTGGAGGTGTTCTTCGCGTACGCGGTGAGGATCGCCTGCTCGATGATCCGCACGAGCTCGTCGAAGGGGATCTCCTTCTCCCGCTCGACGGTCCTCAGCAGTCCCAGATCGATTTCCATCGCGACCTCTCTCTTCAGCTTTCGCAGGCGTGCGCGCACGCCGACATCCCTACAACGGTACCGGATGCGTCTGCCGGCGGCTGGGAGGATGCCCCGGTCACGGGGCGCCGCACGGCGCTACGCGCACTGCGACGGCGGAGCCGCGCGATGTCCGATCAGGCCCGCGGTCCAGTCGACGAGCTTGGGGAGCACGGGCGAGCCCGGCTGCAGGATCGTCTGGTGCCGGATCGCGGCGTACTCGTCCCACTCGACGCTGTTGCGCGCCTTGCACAGCCGTCCCACGAGAGCGACCTGCTGGCTGCGCGGGATCACCTCGTCGCGCTCGCCCCACGCGATGAACAGGGGCGCCTTCCACGTGCCGGTCGCGTCGTTCTGGCCGAGGCGCCGGCCCAGCGCCCCCTTCGTCAGGTCGCCGATGTAGAGCGGGCGGTCCTCGGAGACCCCGAGCGCCGCCACGACCGAGACGATGACGCCGGGCTCCGTGGGACAGCGCTGCGCCATCTCACGCACGATCGCGCGGGCCCCCGGCGAGACGTAGTCGGTGACGCGCACGTCGGCGTACGTCTCCGAGTACGGCACGAGCACCCATGCGGTGAGCACCGTCAGCTGCACGCTCGCGTATCCGGCAGTGAGGTCGCGCGCGAGCGACAGCGGGTCGGCGGCCGGAGCGAGGGCCGCGGTGCCGAGGATCGTCAGCTCGGGGGTGTACTTCGACGCGATCCTGCTCGCCCACAGCGCCGCGTGCCCGCCCTGCGAGTGCCCCCAGACGACGACCTCGTCGGAGATCCAGGTGTGCGGAAGGCGCTGGGCGGCCAGCACCGCGTCGAGCGCCGACCTGCCCTCGCCCTCGCCGATGAGGTACGGGAACACGCCGGGGGCACCCTGGCCGGCGTAGTCGGGTGCCACCACCACCCAGTTGTGGGCGATCGCCGCGTCGAGCGCCGGGATCGCCCAGTGCGTCGCGGCGTCATCGCGCAGACTGGGCGCGCATCCGCGCGCCACACCGGTCGTGCCGTGGTTCCACAGCACGACGGGCAGGGGCGCGGGCAGTGCCACGTCGGGGATGATCACGAGTCCGCTCGCGGCGACCGGCTGCCCGTGCGCATCCGTCGTCGTGTACAGCATCCGCTTGACCGTCGCGCCCGCCGGCAGCGTGCCGCCGTAGTCGTCGGTGCGGATGAGCTGTCCGTGGCCGGTCGGCAGCGTCGCCGGCGGGTCGTAGAAGGCGTCGATGACCGGGGCGCCGCCCTGCAGCCAGCCGTTGAGGAAGCCTCCGGCGACCGTGACGACCACGAGCAGGCCGGCGACGGCGAAGCGCCCGGCGTCGCCGCGTCGCGGGTGCGGACGCCGCCGGGGACCGCTCATCCCGCCGCGGTCGGGGCGCCGCGCGAGCGCGGTGACGCCGCGCGTGAGCTGGATGAGGCCGAACACGAGCGTGCGCACGCCGAACACGACGGCGACGACGAGCACCGTGACATCGGGCCAGGTCAGCGCGAGCAGTCCGAACGCGACCTGGGCGGCACCCCACGTCGCGGTCAGCACCCGCGCGCTCGTGCGCACCCGCTCACCGGCTCGACGCCGGGACACCGCATCGCCGAGCGACCCGACTCCGCCGAGCATCAGCAGCACCGCGAGCACCGGCGGCAGGAGGTTGAGGCTCGCGCCCAGCCAGACCAGCACGACGAGTCCCGCGACGATCCAGGCGATCGCGAACGCGCGGGTCCACCAGCGCGGCGAGCGGTGCGTCGAGACGAGCTCGAGGATGCCGGAGACGATCGCGCTCGCCCCGACGTACAGCCCGAGCAGCAGAAGCGAGGTGAGCGGGCGTGCGACGATCAGGACGCCGAGGACGGCGACTGCCGCACCGACGACGATGAGCACGCGCGGGGGTGCCTGGGCGAGCAGGCGCGGCAGAACGCTCCAGCGCCTTCCCTCACGTTCCGCCATCACGCGCCATGATAGGTCGGCGCCCTGCGCCGCCGCTGATCACTCCGGATCGACCCACGAGTTGATCGCGCCGATCAGGCGGTACAGCTCGCCGACCCGGAACGGGCTGAACCTCATCACGAGCCGGGGAAGGTCGAGCCGGTCGTCGTCCTCGCGCTCGTCGCGCAGCGGCCCCGACGGCTCGATCGCTCCGTCGAGGAGGAGGTGCCGGAACCGCTCGTTCAGCTCGCTCAGCTGCTCGTCGGTCGGTGCGGTGCGCACGCGCAGCACGAGCCGGTCGCGCACCCAGCGCAGCGAGTCGTAGTTGCGCCAGAATCCGATGAGCTGCTCGACCGCCGCCGGCACCGAGTCGGTCACGAGCACCCGTTCGAAGTCGTCGGGGTCGATCACGCCCGCGGGCACGAGGTGCTGATCGACGAAGCGCCGCAGCCCTGCCCAGAACGTGCCGCCCGGCTCGTCGAGGAGCACGATCGGCATCGGCTCGGCCTTGCCGGTCTGCTGCAGCGTGAGCAGCTCGAACATCTCGTCCAGGGTTCCGAAGCCGCCGGGCACGCACACGAAGCCGTGCGACTCCTTCATGAGCATGAGCTTGCGGGTGAAGAAGTACTTCATCGAGACGATGTTCGTGCTGTCGGCGATGAGCGCGTTCGGCTTCTCCTCGAACGGCAGCCGGATGGAGATGCCGATCGAGCGGTCGGGCCCGGCGCCTTCGGCCGCTGCCTGCATGATGCCGGGGCCGGCACCCGTGACGACCATCCACCCGCGCTCGGAGAGGATGTGCGCGGCGTGCCGCGCCTGACGGTAGAGCGGATCGTCGGGCTTGGTGCGCGCGGACCCGAAGATCGTGACCTTCGGCACGTCGTCGTACGGGGCGAACAGTTCGAACGCCGCCCGCATCTCGGTGAGCGCCGCCGAGCTGATCTTCAGATCGAGGCGGTCGGTGTCGTCCATTCCGAGGCCGATCCCTGTCGCGAGGATGCGTGCCACGAGATCGGTCTGCTCGGTGATGCCCGCGGCGTCGATCGCCTGCCGCAGCGCCTCGGTGACTTCCGCCGGGATCCTGTTCTCCGCCATACCCCCACCCTCCCACGGGCGGGAGTCGGTCAGGACCGCAGCCGGGCTACGGCGTCGGCGGCGGGCAGCGTCTCGCGCTCCCCGGTGCGCCGGTTCCACACCTCGACCCGCCCCTCGGCGGCGCCGCGGCCGACCACGAGCACGCGCGGGATGCCGATGAGCTCGGCGTCGCCGAACTTCACGCCGGGCGAGACCTTGGGCCGGTCGTCGTACAGCACCTCGAGCCCCGCCGCCTCGAGCTCGGCCGACAGCGCCTCGGCGAGTTCGAAGGCCACCGGATCCTTCCCGGTCGCGACGACATGCACGTCGAACGGCGCGACGGACTCGGGCCAGATGAGGCCACGGTCGTCGTTGTTGAGCTCGGCGATGATCGCGAGGATGCGGGTCACGCCGATGCCGTACGACCCCATCGTCACGGTCGTGAGCTTGCCGTTCTCGTCGAGCACCTTCAGCCCCAGCGCCTCGGCGTACTTGCGGCCGAGCTGGAAGACATGGCCGATCTCCATGCCGCGCGCGAGGGTCACCGGACCGGAGCCGTCGGGCGCCGGGTCGCCCTCGCGCACCGTCGCGACCTCGACGAAGCCGTCCGCGGTGAAGTCGCGGCCGGCGACGAGAGAGTGCACATGCTTCTGGTCGATGTTGGCGCCGGTGATCCAGCTCGTGCCGTCGACGACGCGCGGGTCGAGGAGGTACCGGATGCCGGTGGCCGACTCCTCGCCGAACACCGCACCGGTCTCGGACCACGGACCGATGTAGCCCTTGACGAGCAGCGGGTTCTTCTCGAAGTCCTCGGGCGTCGCGGCTTCGACCTCGGCGGGTGCGAAGGCGACCTCGGCGCGCTTGTCGTCGACGTCGCGGTCTCCCGGGAGGCCGACGATGACGAGCTCGCGGGTGCCGTCGAGATGCGTGAGCGCGAGCACGACGTTCTTCAGAGTGTCGGCGGCGGTGTACTCGCCGTCCAGCACGGCGTTGGAGTGGGCGACGAGCGTGTCGATCGTGGGGGTGTCCGGCGAGTCGAAGATCTGCGGCTGCGGCTGACCGTCGATCGGGAGCGGCGCGGGCGCGACCGTGGTGAACGCCTCGACGTTGGCGGCGTAGCCGCCCTCCGAGCGCACGAACGTGTCCTCGCCGACCGGTGTGGGGTGGAGGAACTCCTCGCTGCGCGATCCGCCCATCGCACCGGCGTCGGCCTGCACGATGACGTATTCGAGCCCCAGCCGCTGGAAGATGCGCTCGTAGGCGTCGCGCTGCGCCGTGTACGACGCATCCAGCCCCTCGTCGGTGTAGTCGAACGAGTAGGCGTCCTTCATCGTGAACTCGCGGCCGCGCAGGAGCCCCGCGCGGGGCCGCGCCTCGTCGCGGTACTTGTCCTGGATCTGGAAGATCGTCAGCGGCAGGTCCTTGTAGGACGAGTAGAGGTCCTTCACGAGCAGGGTGAACGCCTCCTCGTGCGTCGGCGCGAGAAGGTAGTCGCTGCCCTTGCGGTCCTGCAGCCGGAACAGCAGATCGCCGTACTCCTCCCAGCGCCCCGTCGCCTCGTACGGCTCACGCGGCATGAGGGCCGGGAAGTGCACCTCCTGGGCGCCCGCGGCCGCCATCTCCTCGCGGATGATGCGCTCGATGTTCGCCTTCACGCGCAGGCCCAGCGGCAGCCACGCGAAGACGCCGGCCGCCTGACGCCGGATGTAGCCGGCGCGCACGAGCAGCTTGTGGCTCGTGACCTCCGCCTCGGCGGGGTCTTCACGGAGCGTGCGGACGAAGAAGTTCGACAGACGGGTGACCACGATCCCCCAGTCTAGGGCGCGGGATGCCGTGGCCCCGCGGGATGTCGGAGACGGCCTGCGTACACTGACGACGTGCCCGGACGTCGCCCTCATCTCGTGTCCGCGGCGGCCGGGGACGCCCTGGCCGCCTCGCTCGCCGCGCTCCACACCGAGCTCGAGCTGCCCGAGGACTTCCCCCCGGAGGTGCTCGCCGAGGCGCAGGCGGCCGCCCGCGACGTCTCCGTGGCGCCGGGCGGAGACCTCGCCGATCTGCGCGACATCGAGTTCCTCACGATCGATCCCGCCGGCGCGCGCGACCTCGATCAGGCGCTGCACCTCGAGCGCACGCCGACCGGCGGCATCCTGCACTACGCGATCGCCGACGTTCCCGCGTATGTGCGGCCGGGCGGCGCCGTCGACGCCGAGGCGCGCTCGCGCGGCGAGACGCTGTACGCCGTGGACGGACACGTCCCGCTGCACCCTGTCGTCCTGAGCGAGGGCGCGGCATCGCTGTTCGCCGATGAGGACCATCTCGCGTTCGTGTGGCGGGTCGAGCTCGACGAAGGCGCGCGGCCGGTCTCGACCACGCTGCAGCGGGCGGTCGTCCGGTCGCGCCGGCAGTGGAGCTATCCCGACGCGCAGCGGGCGATCGACGACGGCTCGGCCCCCGACGGCCTGCGGGCGCTGCCGTGGTTCGGCGAGCAGCGCGCGGCGCGCGAGGCGGAACGCGGAGGCGCGAGCCTGAACTCGCCCGAGGTCGAGGTGGTGGCCGTCGACGGCGGCTACCGGCTCGAGCGCCGCGCGATCGTGCCTCTCGAGGACTGGAACGCACAGGTGTCGCTGCTGACCGGGATGGAGGCGGCCCGCATCATGCTGGACGGCCGCGTCGGCATCCTGCGCACGATGCCCGCGGCGGCCGAGGAGGACGTCACGGCGTTCCGCGCGCAGACCGTCGCGCTCGGCAAGCCGTGGCCCGAGGGGATGCCGTACGGCGAGTATCTGCGCGGGCTGCACGCCGACGACCCGGCGACGCTCGCGGTGCTCGACGCCGCCACGAGCCTCTTCCGCGGCGCCGGCTACACCGCGTTCGACGGCGACGTGCCCGACGAGACCGTGCAGGCGGCGATCGCTGCGCCGTACGCGCACACCACGGCTCCGCTGCGCCGGCTCGTCGACCGGTGGTCGCTCGTGATCTGCGAGGCGCTGGCGAACGGGCGTGCGGTGCCGGAGTGGGCACGTTCGAGCCTGCACGAGCTGCCGAAGATCATGGGGCGCTGCGATCAGCGCGCCGCGCAGCTCGCCGCTGCGACGATCGACCGGGTCGAGGCGGCGGTGCTCACCGGGCAGGAAGGGCGCGAGTTCACCGGCGTCGTCCTCGGACGCCGCGGCGACGGCGCGCGCGTGCAGCTGACCGGACCGCTGGTGTCGGTGAAGGTCGCGGAGCTGGAGACGGCGGCAGGCTCGATGGTGCGGCTGCGGCTGGAGCGGGCCGACATCGCGACCGGCGAGATCGTGCTGGTGGCGGTCGACGGGGCTTCCGCGCCCCGCGTGCAGCGCGCGAAAGGCGGAGATCGCGTGAAAGGCGGAGCCTCCGCCGGGGATTCCTCCGAATCCGGTGACATCTCCGCCTCTGGTGCGGCTGCGGACGGGCCGGGCGGAGGCCGGGACTGATGCCGGGCGTGCTGCTGACAGGGTTCGAGCCGTTCGGCGCCGATCCGGTCAACCCGTCGGGAGACGCCGTGCAGGCCGCCGCCGGGCTCTGGGAGCGGCCGGAGCCGCTGGTGACCGCGGTGCTTCCCGTGACGTTCGACGGGGCTGCTGCCGCGCTGCGCGAGCTCATCGCCGCGCACGATCCGGATGTCGTCATCGCGACGGGTCTCGCAGGCGGACGCGCGACGATCACCATCGAGCGGGTGGCGGTGAACCTCATCGATGCGCGCATTCCCGACAACGCCGGCGAGCAGCCGGTCGACGAGGCGTCGGTTCCCGGAGGCCCCCCGGCATGGTTTGCGACTCTTCCGGTCAAGGCGATCGTCCGGGCGGTGGCGGATGCGGGGATCCCGTGCGCGGCGTCGATGACGGCCGGCACGTACGTGTGCAACCACGTGTTCGCGCACGCGCTGGATGCCGTGCGACCGGGCGCCCGGGCCGGGTTCATCCACGTGCCGTGGGGCCGCGGGCAGGCGCCCGCCGGGCAGCCCGAGCTCGATGTGGCTGACGTGGCACGGGCGTTCCTCATCGCCGCCGGAACGGCGCTCGAGGTCGAGCATGACCTCGTCGCGCCCGGCGGCACGCTGCATTGAGCCCACCGATGCCGCGGATGCCGGAGGCCGAGGTCGACATCGACCTTGATCTGGTCGCGCGCCTTCTGCGCGAGCAGCATCCCGACCTCGCCGGTCGGCCGATGCGGATCGCGCAGAACGGCTGGGACAACGTGATGGTCCGGCTCGGCGATGACCTCGCGGTTCGGCTGCCGCGACGGGAGGCGGCGGCGCGGCTCGTCGAGCACGAGCAGCTCGTGCTGCCGCGGTTGGCGCTGCCCATCGCGGTTCCCGTCCCCGTGCGGGTGGGACGCCCGACGGGCTTCTATCCCTGGGCCTGGTCGGTGGTCCCGTGGCTCGAGGGCGAGGTCGCCGCCGCCCACCCGGCGCACGAACGGGACGCCTGGGCCGGCCAGCTGGCCGGAGTCATGGCGGCGCTCCACGCGCCGGCAGACGCGGACGCGCCGGCGAACCCGGTGCGGGGAGTCCCGCTCGCCGACCGCGCCGACGCGGTTCACGAGCGTCTCGCCCTGCTCGACGACGCTCTTCCCCGGCCCCTCGTCGAGAGGTTGCGGGCGGCGCTCGCGTCGGGCCTCGCCGCTGCCGAGCGGGATGGCGCTCCGCTGTGGATCCACGGTGATCCGCATCCGTTGAACATGCTGTGCCGGGATGGCGCGCTGGTGGCGCTCATCGACTTCGGCGACGTGACCGCAGGCGACCCGGCGACCGATCTCGCCGCCGGTTGGCTGTGCTTCACCGCCGTCGGGCGGTCGGCGTTCATCGACCGATACACCGTCTTGACCGGGACGGATGCCGCGACCTGGCGTCGCGCGCGGGCATGGGCTGCCATCATGGCGTCGGCGCTGCTGGTGGCCAGTGACGATCACCCCGCTCTCGCGGCGCTCGGGCGGCACACGGCAGCACAGCTCGCGGCCGACGCTCCCGGCCTCTAAGCCATCGCGTTCCGACTCGGTCGCCGCGCCGCTCGCCCGACGACCGGGAACCGGGTCAGCGGGGGACGGCCGTCGTCGTCATGACGAGCAGTTGCGGGTCGGACAGGTCGAGCGACACCGTGATCGACGCGAACTCCTCCAGCGACCCCACATGGGTGCCGCCGCACGGAATCGAGGCCGTCCCCTCCGGGAGGTCGCACTCCCACCGCCGTCGATCGACGATCGACGGCCCCTCGACGACGAGGCGGCTCGGCGCGGCAGACGCGACCCACGCGGCGAGCCGATCGTTGATCCGCTCCTCGCGCTCGCCGATCGAGGCCGCGAAGCCCTCCGTGTCGAACCCCGCCTTGCGCAGGCTCTTGCCGAGGCGGTACTCGTCCACCGAGCCGTCCTCGCGGATGCGGCTCGTCTGATTCGCGCGGCCCTCGAAGTCGGGGTTTCCCAGCGCGTCGCCACCGGGGTCCTTCCGCCACAGGTCGGCGAGTGCGAGGTCAAGCGCGAGCGACGCCAGGTGGCAGGCGGTGTGGCCGCGGCTGAGCCCCTCCCGCCGCGGGGCGTCGACCTCGGCCGTCACGCTCACTCCGGGCGCGAGCCACACCGGCCGGCCGCCGTCGAGCCGATGCGCGACGAGCCACGTCCAGCCGTCGACGCCGCGCTTGACCGGGATGTCGGTTCCGACGAAGACCTCGCCTTCGGGATCGACGGCGGCCATCACCGCCTCCTCGACGCGCACGGCGGCTTCATCGGCGCGCAGGTAGCCCGCATCGCCGGGCTGATCCGGCCAGGTGTGGTCGACCGGATGGAAGGGAGTGACATCCAGCACCGCCACCTCGCCGACGACGTACTGCACCACACCCTCCCCCGTCACGGCACCTTCGGGGAACGTCACGACTGTCGCTGACATGGGCCTCCTTCGCGCCTCGCACACTATCAACCCGCTCGATGTCCGGGCCTCGCGCTACCGTGACGACACCGGCTCACCGCACCGCTCAGGAGGAACGATATGGCGACCCTCGGCAACATCACGTTCTATGCGGACGACCCCCGCGCGCTCTCCCACTTCTGGAGCGACGTGTTCGGCTACCCGCACGCCGACTTCGAGGGCCCACTGAAGGAGCAGCTCCTCGCGGCCGGGCTCACCGAAGCCGACCTCGCCACCCGGGGACTGGCCGAGGATCCGCAGAAGAAGGGCCCCCGCCTGATCTTCCATCATGCCGACGGCCCCAAGGCGAACCGGAACCGCCTCCACCTCGACATCCGCACCCCCGACGGCGAGGCGCCGTTCCGTGAGCGGCTCGAGGCCGAGAAGGACCGCCTCGTCGCGCTGGGCGCGACCGTCGTGCGACTCATCGACCAGCAGTGGGGACCGTGGCCGGAGCTGTACTACCAGCTGCGCGATCCCGAGGGGAACGAGTTCTGCCTCGAGTGAGGCGTCAGGCCGTCACGACCTGAGCGGTGCCCACGGCGGCATCCGGGCCCAGGTCGTCGGCAAGCCGGTTGGCCTCGGCGATGAGGGTCGGCACGATCTCGTCCTCCGGCACGGTCTTGATGACCTGCCCCTTCACGAAGATCTGCCCCTTGCCGTTGCCCGACGCCACCCCGAGGTCGGCTTCGCGCGCCTCCCCAGGGCCGTTCACGACGCATCCCATCACCGCCACCCGCAGCGGGACCGTCATGTCCTTCAGGCCGTCGGTCACCGCCTCGGCGAGCGAGTACACGTCGACCTGCGCCCGCCCGCAGGACGGACACGACACGATCTCGAGCGTGCGTTCGCGCAGCCCGAGCGACTGCAGGATCTGGTGGCCCACCTTCACCTCTTCGACCGGCGGCGCCGACAGCGACACCCGGATCGTGTCGCCGATCCCCTCGCCGAGGAGGATGCCGAACGCCGTCGCCGACTTCACGGTGCCCTGCAGCGCCGGCCCCGCCTCGGTCACTCCGAGGTGCAGCGGCCAGTCGCCGCGCTGCGCGAGCAGCCGGTACGCCTGGACCATCGTGACCGGATCGTGGTGCTTCACCGAGATCTTGAAGTCGTGGAAGTCGTGCTCCTCGAACAGCGACGCCTCCCACACCGCGCTCTCCACGAGCGCCTCCGGCGTCGCCGCCCCGTACTTCTCCAGCAGCCGCTTGTCGAGGGAGCCGGCGTTGACGCCGATGCGCAGAGAGACTCCGGCGTCCTTCGCCGCTCTCGCGATCTCGCCCACCTTGTCGTCGAACTGACGGATGTTCCCGGGGTTGACCCGCACTCCGCCGCAACCCGCGTCGATCGCCTGGAACACATACTTCGGCTGGAAGTGGATGTCGGCGATCACCGGAATCTGGCTCTTCCGCGCGATGACCGGCAGCGCGTCGGCGTCGTCCTGGCTGGGCACCGCGACGCGGACGATTTCGCAGCCGGATGCCGTCAGCTCGGCGATCTGCTGCAGCGTCGCGTTGATGTCGGTCGTCGGCGTCGCCGTCATCGACTGCACCGTGACCGGGGCATCGCCTCCCACGGCGACCGCGCCCACCCTGATCTGCCGGCTCTTGCGACGCGGGGAGAGCACGTGCGGGGCGCGGGGCATCCCGAGGTTCACTGCAGGCACGCGAACAGCCTACGCCGCGGACCGTTCGTCGCCCCGGACAGCGACGGCGTCACACGGCAGGGACGCGGGCAGCCGTGTGGTAGTTTCGGCGCATGTTCGCGACCCGTTCCTGGTGGCCCGCCCGCTGAGGCGGTGCTTTCGCGATACTGACGACAGACCGCCCCCGTGGCGGTCTTTGCGTATGCGGCCGCCCAGAACGAAAGGCCGGCGATGACCCCGAGCCCCGCCACCGCATCCGACGTCCTGAACGCCCTGCGCACCGGCGACCGGCCGTTCGCGCTGCTCGCGCGTGACGCCGACACGGTCGAGGTGCTCACGGGCGACGTCGTCGACGTCGAGCTGCTCGCAGACATCCCGCTCGTCGACGCATCCGGCACTGCGCGCGAGGTCCTCGCCCTCGTGCCGTTCCGCCAGGTGCGCGAGCGCGGCTTCGTGTGTCACGACGACGATGCGCCGCTGCGCTGCCTCGTCGTCGGCGAGCACATCTCCCTTCCACGGCGGGAGGTGATCGCCGCGCTGCCGACCGAGGCCGTCCCGCTGGAGGACGCGGGCTTCGACATCCCCGACGAGGAGTACGCCGAGATCGTGCGCACCGTGATCCGCGACGAGATCGGCCGCGGCGAAGGGGCGAACTTCGTCATCCGGCGCGACTTCACCGCCGGCGTCTCCACCGACGCGCGCACCGCCGGTCTGACGTGGTTCCGCGCCCTTCTCGAGCATGAGCGGGGCGCGTACTGGACGTTCGTGGTCGCGACCGAGGGCCACCTCGCGGTCGGTGCGAGCCCCGAGGCTCACGTCGTCGCGCACGACGGCATCGTGACGATGAACCCCATCTCCGGCACCTTCCGGCATCCGGCCGGCGGTGCCACGGCCGAGACGCTCACCGAGTTCCTGTCGTCGACGAAGGAGACCGAGGAGCTGTTCATGGTCGTCGACGAGGAGCTCAAGATGATGAGCGCCGTCTGTACCGACGGCGGACGGATCACCGGACCGCACCTCAAGGAAATGTCACGGCTCACCCACACCGAGTACGTCCTGCGGGGGCGGAGCGGCCTCGACCCGCGCGACATCCTGCGGGAGACGATGTTCGCGCCGACCGTGACCGGCTCCCCCATGCAGAACGCGTGCACCGTGATCACGCGTCACGAGCGGAGTCCCCGCGGCTACTACTCCGGCGTCGCGGCGCTGTTCACGCCGCGCGAGACCCTCGCCGTCGGAGAGCCGACGCACGACCTCGACGCGCCGATCCTCATCCGCACCGCGTACCTCGTCGACGGCCGGCTGCGCGTGCCCGTCGGCGCGACGCTCGTGCGCCACTCGGACCCGTATGGCGAGGTCGGCGAGACCCACGGCAAGGCCGCCGGCGTGCTGGGCGCGATCGGTGCCGTGGCGCGCGACGCCGCCCCGCTGGAGACGGCACCCGACGACGACGCGCCGACCGAGCCCCGGCGACTCGCCGACGACCCCGCGGTCGCGGAGCTGCTGGCCTCCCGCAACGCCCGCCTCGCGCCGTTCTGGCTGGACCCGCAGGGCCCCGCGGCCGATGCGCCGTTCCTCGGGGTCGACGCGCTCGTGGTCGACGCGGAGGACCGGTTCACGACGATGCTGGCGCATCAGCTGCGTCATCTCGGCCTCGAGGTGAGGATCGCCCCGTGGCACGAGGTGACGGATGCCGATGTCGACGACGCATCCCTCGTCGTATCCGGACCCGGCCCCGGCGACCCCCGCGACGACGCCAGTCCCCGCATCCGCCGCGTGCGCGAGATCGTCGCGCGGCGCCTCGATGCGGGTACACCGCTGCTCGCGGTCTGCCTCAGCCACCAGATCCTCGCCGACCGGCTCGGGCTGCGCCTCGTGCCGCTCGATCGCCCGCACCAGGGGCTGCAGAAGACGGTGGACATGTTCGGCGAGCCGGCGTCGATCGGGTTCTACAACACGTTCACGGCGCGCATCGCCCCCGGCGACGCCGACGCGGGCCCGGCCGTGATCGCGGCGGATGCGACGACCGGCGACGTGTCGGCGCTGCACGGTCCCCGGTTCGCGTCGGTCCAGGGACATCTGGAGTCGATCCTCTCGCGGGACGGGCTGCAGACGCTGCAGCGGCTCGTCGCGCACGCGATCGGGTCCTGACTACCGTCCGATCAGCGAGATCGGGTTGATCACGTCGGCGAGGATCAGCACCGCGCCCATCGCGACGAGCAGCACCACGACGACGAACGTGATCGGCACGAGGCGGGTGGCGTCCACCGGCTTCGGGGGCGGGCGGCGGAAGAGCTTCGCCCACGCTCGCTTCACGCCGTCCCACAGCGCGACCACGACGTGACCGCCGTCGAGCGGCAGCAGCGGCACGAGGTTGAACACGAACAGCGAGACGTTCAGCGATCCGAGCAGCACGAGGAAGAACGACACGCGGTCGAGGATCGGCGCGGTCGACGACGCCGCCTCGCCTGCGAGCACGCCGACGCCCACCGGCGACAGCGGGCTGTTCGGATCCCGCTCCCCACCGGTGATCATCGAGTGCACGATCCCGTAGAGCTTCTGCGGGAGCTGGACGATGATCTGGGTGACCGCGCCGACGTTCTGGAACGCCGCCGCCGGCCCGTCCCCGATGGGTTGGCGGACGTATTCGAGCTGGGAGGTGATCCCCGCGACGCCGACGGTCTCACCGTCGGTCTGCCGCGGGGCGGGCGTGAGCGCGATCGTCTGCTCGCCGCCGTCGCGCTCCACGACCAGCTGGATCGTCTCCCCCGGCGAGGACTGGATGATCTTCGACGCCGCGGCGAACGATTCGACCGGGGTGCCGTCGATCGACACGATGCGGTCGCCCGGCTCGAGACCGGCCTGGCTGGCGGGCGAGACCGGGTCGGATGCCGTGCACGAGGTCGCGGTGGCCGAGGAGGGCACGCACGGGCTGACCTTCGCGATCGTGGTGGTCGCGGTCTGCACCCCGATGCCGCTGAACGCGATCGTGAACAGCACGATCGCCAGGAGCAGGTTCATGAGGGGACCGCCGAGCATCACGATCACCCGCTTGTAGACCGGCAGCCGGTAGAAGACGCGCGTGTCGTCATCGCCGACCAGCGTCTCGTCGTTCGCGGCGCGCGCGTCCTGCACCATCGTCGCGAAGAACCCGCCGGCCGCCCGTCCTCCACGGGCCGCCTCCTTCGGAGAGGGCGGGTACATCCCGGCCATCGAGATGTAGCCGCCGAGGGGGATGGCCTTGACGCCGTACTCGGTCTCGCCCTTTCGGCGGGAGAACAGCGTCGGCCCGAAGCCGATCATGTACTGGCCGACGCGCACGCCGAACTTCTTCGCCGGCAGCAGATGGCCGAGCTCGTGCAGGGCGATCGAGACGGCGAGCCCCACGATCATGAGGACGATGCCGATGACGAAGGCGAGGACGGTCACGCCCCCACGGTAGCGGGGCCTGCTTTGAAGGAGCCGAGCACGCCCTACGCTGGAGTCGTGGACCGGGTCACGAGACAGCTGCGCGCACTGCGCGGCGTCGCGGCATCCGCTCTCACCGTCGTCATCGCCGCGACGGCGCACACCCTCGCCGGCGGGGGCGCCCCGTCGCCGATGCTGGTCGGCATCGCGGTCGTGCTCGCCGCCCCGATCGCCGTCGCACTCATCGGCCGACGGGCGCGCGCCATGCGCACGACGGCGGCCGTCGCCGCCGCGCAGGCGGTGTTCCACGGCGCGTTCGCCCTCTTCGGCGACAGCAGCGCGGTGGCCTACCTCCCGACCGGGACAGGCATCCACGCCCACTCCGCGATGTCGATGGTCGCGGTGCCCAGTGCCCACGCGATGCACAGTGCCCACGCGATGCACGACGGCGTCCACACGCTGTCGGCGCCGATGATCGCGGCCCATCTCGTGGCGGCGGCCGTCACCGTCGCACTGCTGCACGACGGCGAGCGCATGCTGCGTGCGCTCGGCCACGGCATCCGGCGCCTCCTGCCGGCGATCGCCGTCGACCTCCCGCCCGTCGCCGTCGTGCGCGTCGTGCACGGCCACGACCGCCGCACTCCCGCACGCCGGTTCTTCGAGACCGCGCTGCTGCGGCGCGGTCCGCCCCTCTGCGCCTGACACTCCCTCATCCCGCGACCGGCGCGGTGCTCGTCGAGCCCGCACGCCGTTCGTCGCGCCCGCAGACATCGAAGGACTCTCATGCACAACCGCACCACCCACTCCTCTCCCCGCCCGGTCCACGGCCACGGCCGCGTCCGCACGAGCGCCGGCCGCCGGTCGGCCGTCCGGCTGGGCGCCGGCCTCGCCGCCGGCGCTCTTCTCGCCGTCGCCGTGCCGCTTGCCGCGTCCGCGCATGTCGAGGTGGGGCCCGACAGCGCTCCCGCCGGCGCCACGACTGGGCTGACCTTCACGTTCCACCACGGCTGCGACGATGCCCCGACCACGGCCCTCGAGGTGACGATCCCCGACGGGATCGGCAACGTCACGCCCGTGGTCGAAGGCGGGTGGACCATCCAGCGCACCCTCGGTGACAACGGCGTTCCCACCCGTGTCGTGTACACGGCCGACAAGCCCATCGAATCGGGCCTTTCCGCTTCCGTGTCGATGGACGTGCTGTTCGACACCTCGGCTGAGGGGAAGACCATCGCCTTCCCCGTCGTGCAGAAGTGCACGACCGGCCAGACCGACTGGACGCAGGTCCCGCCCGCCGGCAAGAGCGCGGAGGACCTCGACACGCCCGCGCCCGCGGTGACCGTCGGCCCGAAGTCGGCCGATGGCGCGGATGCGGACCACCACGGCGTCGACGCAGCCGGGCAGGGCACGACGGCCGAGGCGGACCCGCTGGCCCGCTGGCTCGGAGCGGGGGGCCTCGTCGCCGGCGTCGCCGCGCTGGCGGTCGCGATCACATCCGCCACGCGCCGCCGCGCCCGCGGCTGACGGAGGGCTCGAGGGTGCGAGATGAGATGATTGTCCAGCCATGAGCGCAGATTCCGCACCCTCGAACCTTCCGCCCGTCCTGCGGCCGGAGCATCCCCCGATCCGCTCGCTCGCCGAGCTCGCCGCCCGCTTCTCGGGCGATGTGCGCGGCACCGTCGACGGCGTGACGCTGACCGGCATCACCCTCGCCACCGCCGACCTGCGCGCCGGCGAGGCGTTCGTCGCGATCCGCGGCGGCCTCCGGCACGGCGCGGAGTTCGCCGCCGCCGCTGCACAGAAGGGCGCCGTCGCCGTCATCACCGACGCGGCCGGCGCCGACATCGCGGCGGACGCGGGGCTGCCGCTCATCGTGGTGGACGATCCGCGCGCCCTGCTCGGGGATCTCTCGGCATGGGTGTACCAGACCGGCGCGCACGACGATCTGCCCCTGCTGTTCGGCACCACCGGCACGAACGGCAAGACGAGCGTCTCGCACCTGCTGGAGGGGGTCCTCGGGCAGCTCGGCGTGGTCACGGGGCTGTCCTCGACGGCGGAGCGGCACATCGCCGGCGAGGTCATCGTCTCGCGGCTGACCACTCCCGAGGCATCCGAGTTCCACGCACTGCTCGCGCTCATGCGGGAGCGAGGCGTGCAGGCCGTGGCGGTCGAGGTCAGCGCCCAGGCCCTCAGTCGGCACCGGGTCGACGGTCTCATGTTCGACGTCGCCGGCTTCACGAACCTGTCCCACGACCACCTCGACGACTACGCCGACATGCGCGAGTACTTCGAGGCGAAGCTGCCGCTGTTCACGGCGGCCCGCGCCCGCCGCGCCGTCGTGTGCCTCGACTCCGCGTCGGGCGTCGATGTGGTCGCCCGCTGCGAGGTGCCGTGCACCACGATCGTCACCCCGGCGATCGCGGTGGATCCCGAGGCCGACGCCGACTGGACCGTCGAGATCGTGGAGGAGCGCCAGGACGGCACCACCTTCACGCTGCACGGGCGCGATGGGCGCCGGCTCACGACCGTGGTCCCGACGATCGGCCGTCACATGGCGGCCAACGCGGGTCTCGCGATCGTCATGATCCTCGAGGCCGGCTATCCGTGGGACGACATCGTCGCGGCGCTCGACGGCCGACGCATCGATGCGTACCTTCCCGGCCGCACCCAGTTGGTGTCGGGTCCCGAGGGCCCGGCGATCTTCGTCGACTTCGGGCACTCCCCCGACGCGTTCGAGAAGACGCTCGCCGCGGTGCGACGGGTGACCCCGGGCAAGGTCGTGATGCTGTTCGGCGCCGACGGCGACCGCGATGCGACGAAGCGATACGACATGGCCCGCACCGCCGTGGAAGGCAGCGACATCCTCGTCGTGACCGACCACCATCCGCGCTTCGAGGACCCCGACGCGATCCGTGCGACGCTCGTGGCGGGTGCCCGTTCGGCGCGCCCGGATGCCGAGATCCACGAGTTCTCGCCGCCCGAGCGCGCCATCCGCGAGACCGTGAAGCTCGTGGGCGACGGCGACGCCGTGCTGTGGGCGGGGCCAGGCCACCAGGACTACCGCGACATCCGCGGACGCCGAGCGCCCTACTCCGCACGCGAGCTGTCGCGCCGCGCCCTGCGGGATGCCGGATGGGCCGTGCCCGATCCGCAGTGGCCGGTGCCGTATCCCGAGGACTCCACGCCGGCCTCCGATCCGGAGCGCCCGGCCTGACCGCCCTCGGCGTTCACGCCGGGAGCGAAGCGATCAGCCGATCGGCTTCGGCGCGAGCCCAGCGCTCGGCCTCGCCGAGCGTCTCGCGGGTGAGCGCGCCGGGCGCCTCGTGTGCGTCGACGACCCGGGCGATCGTGTCGACGATGCCGAGGAACGGCAGCCGGCCGTCGTGGAACGCGTCGACCGCCTGCTCGTTCGCCGCGTTGTAGACCGCCGGATACGTGCCGCCGGCGGCGCCGACGCGCTTCGCGAGCGCGACGGCGGGGAATGCATCGCCGTCGAGCGGCTCGAACGTCCACGACGACGCGGTCGTCCAGTCCAGGGGCCGGCCGACCCCCGCGACGCGGTGCGGCCAGTCGAGGCCGAGCGAGATCGGCAGTCGCATGTCGGGCGGCGAGGCCTGCGCGATCGTGGATCCGTCGACGAACTCGACCATCGAATGCACGACGGACTGGGGGTGCACGACGACGTCGATCCTGTCGTAGGGCACGGCGAACAGCAGATGCGCCTCGATCACCTCGAGCCCCTTGTTCACGAGGGTCGCCGAGTTCGTGGTCACCATGCGTCCCATCGTCCAGGTGGGATGCGCGAGCGCTTCCCCGGGGGTGACCTGCTGCAGCGACGAGCGGCCGCGACCGCGGAACGGGCCGCCCGATGCGGTGAGCACGAGCCGGCGCACCTCGGCGGGAGCGCCGGAACGCAGCGCCTGCGCGATCGCGGAGTGCTCGGAGTCGACCGGCACGATCTGCCCCGGGGCCGCGAGCGCCGTCACGAGGTCTCCCCCGACGATGAGCGACTCCTTGTTCGCGAGGGCGAGCGTGCGGCCGCTCTCCAGCGCCGCGAGCGTCGGCCCGAGACCCACCGAGCCGGTGATGCCGTTCAGCACGACGTCGGCGTCGACATCCCGGACGAGCTGCTCGGCCTCGGCGGCGCCGAGCGCCGTGTGCTCGACCGCGAACTCAGCGGCTTGCGCCGCCACGCCCTCGGCGTCGGTGCCGGCGGCGAGGCCGGCGACCTCGAACCGGCCCGGGTTCGCGCGGATGACGTCGAGCGCCTGGGTGCCGATCGACCCGGTGGACCCGAGGATGAGGACGCGTCTCATCCCGTCAGCCTATGCCGGGCCGCGCGGCGCGCCGGGACCGCGTTACTGGGTGCCCGCGTGCTGCGCGCCGAGGATGTCGATCACGAAGACGAGGGTCTTCCCCTTGAGCGACCCGGAGGTGTCGCCCATCGATGGCGGCATCACGACGAGGACCTGGCTGCCCACGGTCTGCCCGACCATGGCCTTGCCGAAGCCCTGGTACACGCCCTGCGTGTTGAAGGGGGCGGGGGCGCCGCGCTCCCAGCTGGAGTCGAACTTCTTCCCGTCGGCCCAGGTGACCCCGAGGTACTGGGTGAGCACCTGGTCGCCCTCGGCGACCTTCGCCCCGTCGCCCTTCTTGAGGACGGCGATCTTCAGGTCCTTCGGCTCGGCGGCGCCCTTGGGGATCGTGATCGAGGGTGTGCCGTTCTTCGCGAGCTCGACGGTCGGCATTCCCGCCACCGGAGCCTGCGCGGCGCCCCATGCGGCGGTCGGCACGATCTTCAGCACGTCGACGACGTCGATGCTCGCCGGAGTCGACTCGTCGCCGGGCATCGTCGCGACCACGCGCGTGCCGACGCCCGCGCAGCCGAGCACCTTGCCGAGCACGCTGTCGGCGGAGACCTGCTGGGGCAGCAGGCTCGACGCGGTCTGCCCGATGGCGCCGTTCTTGTCGCCGGTCTTCGCGTTGTACTCGGTGAGCGCGAACTGCACGAGGTCGCCGGCCTTCAGCTTGTCGCCCTTGCCCTCGGTCACGACGGTGCTCTGCAGCTTGTCGACGGTCAGCGGCTTGGTGAAGCTGATCTTCGCCTCCTTGCCGACCTCGCCGGTCACCTTCACGGCGTCGGATGCGGCGCCGGAGGCGACCTTCGCCGTGCACAGGTCGGCGGCGGCCGACGTCGACGTGGGAGACGTCTTCGGTGCTGCCTGCGACGAGCAGCCGACGAGCGCCACCGCGGCGAGCGCGACGGCCGAAAGAGCGATGATGGGGCGGATACGCACAGAGATCCTCAGATTTCTCGGGGAAGGCGGAACGTCCATCGTCCCGCACTTTCTCAAGTGCTTGCTGGGAAAGCCGTCACCGCGGCCTGGGCACCATGACCGAACTGCGCTGCTATTCCGCATCGGGAATGGGCGGGGCAGTACCCTCGATGGGTGACAGATCCGGAGATCCCCGCGTCCGATGCCACGCCCGGTTCGTCGTCGACCTCGGTCGCGTTCGCCTACGCCGTCGGCCGTTTCGTGCTGACGCCGCTCGCGCGTGTGCTGTATCGGCCGCACATCACCGGCCGTGAGCATGTGCCCCGCAGCGGCCCGGTGATCTTCGCGAGCAACCACCTGTCGTTCATCGACTCGATCGCGATCCCGGTCTCGTCCCCCCGCAACGTCCGCTTCCTCGCGAAGGCCGCGTACTTCGAGGGAAAGGGCCTGTCGGGCTGGTTCTCGAAGACGTTCTTCACCGCGCTCGGCGCGAACCCGGTGCGCCGCGGTGCGGGGCAGGCGGCGCTCGAGGCGCTCGATCAGCAGAAGCAGCTGCTGGAGGACGGCGAGGCGATCGCCCTGTATCCCGAGGGCACCCGGTCGCTCGACGGGCGGCTGTACAAGGGCCGCACCGGCGTCGCGTTCCTGGCCCTGCAGACCGGGGCGCCGGTGATCCCCGTCGGCCTCGTCGGGACCAACGAGATCATGCCGGTCGGCGCGAAGCTTCCGCGGCTCCGCCCGCGCGTGTCGGTGCGGTTCGGCGAGCCGATCGACGTGAGCGCCCACGGTCCCGCCTCCTCGGGGCGTGCGCGCCGCCTCGCGACCGACGAGATCATGGCGGCGATCCACGCGCTGAGCGGTCAGGAGCTCGCGCACGCCTACAACGAGGTGCCCGCCCAGACGCCGATCGAGCGCATCAAGCAGGCCCTTCCGCACGAGCGTCGCTGACGCCGACCTCGACGGCGGGCTCGACGCGGACCGGGAAGTTCACCGAGTTCGCGATGAAGCACCATTCGTGCGCCTGATGGTGGGCCTGCGTCGCCGCCTCCACCATGGACGCATCCGCCACCTGCACGCGGGGCCGCAGCACCACCTCCTCGAAGGCACCGCCGCCGCGCCCGTCTTCGCGCATGACACCGGATGCGTCGTCGCTGTAGCCCACGACCACCACACCGGCGCCCACGCACGCGTGCAGGTACGACAGCAGGTGGCACTCGCTGAGCGCCCCCACCAGGAGGTCTTCCGGATTCCAGCGCGACGGGTCGCCCCGGAACGGCTTGTCCGACGATGCGTGCAGGTCGGGCTTGCCCTCGGCCGACAGCGTCACGAGCCTGTCGTAGTCGCGATAGCCGGTCGTGCCGGCGCCCCGATTGCCCGTCCAGACCGCGCGCAGGCGGTAGTGGTGCTCGCCGATCATGGGCCCAGTCTGGCACGGCGCTAGGCTGAAGTCGTGCCGCAGACCTTCGCCGCCGACGCCGCCGTCGAGCTCGCCGTGATCGAGCGCAGCGGGTTCGTCGAGTCCCGTCACGTGGGCACGGCGATCGTCCTCGGGCCCAATGGCGAACCGGTGCGGGAGTACGGCGATACCGACGCCCTGATCCTCCCCCGCTCGACGCTGAAGCCGATCCAGGCCCTCGCGTGCCTCGGTGCCGGAGCACCGCTCACCGGTGAGCAGCTCGCCATGGCGACGGCCAGTCACACGGGCACCGATCGGCATGTCGCCGTGGTCCGCGACATCCTGGCCGCCGGCGGACTGGGCGAGGACGACCTGGGCTGCCCCGCCGCCTGGCCGACCGACGCCGCGACGCGTGCGGAGCTGATCCGCGATCACGCCGAACCGGCGCGCATCCGCATGAACTGCTCGGGAAAACATGCCGCAATGCTCCTGACCTGCCGCACGGCCGGCTGGGACACGACGGGATACCTCGACGTGAACCATCCCCTGCAGGTGCAGATCCGTGAGCTCGTGGAGCGCCTCACCGGCGCGCGGGTCGCGGCGACCGCGATCGACGGATGCGGTGCCCCGGTGCACGCTGTCACGCTCGCTGCGCTCGGGAGGGCCATGCACCGCATCGGCACATCGTCGGCCAGCTCGCCGTTCGCGCTGCACCGCAACGCCGGCGCGCTCGTGCGCGCGGTGCGCGAGAACCCGTGGACCATCGCCGGGCCCGGCCAGGCCGACACGATCGTGGTGGAGCGGCTCGGGGTGTTCTCGAAGTTCGGCGCCGAGGGCGTGCAGATCATGGTCGCCCCCGACGGCACCACGGTGGCGCTGAAGATGCTCGACGGGTCGTCGCGCGCCTCGGCGATCGTGGCGCTGCGCCTCCTCGAGCTGGCCGGCTCCCTCGACCCGTCGTCGGTCGCGGAGACGGCCGCACAGCTTCCGCTCGCCGTCACCGGCGGCGGACGGGATGTCGGGGCCATCCGCCCCGCGTTCTAGATCGGCTCCAGTGTCGGAGCCCGACCGAGCTCCCACCAGGAGCGGAAAGGACCCACGATGAGGATCAGCGTCCCCGCAGAGGTCAAGAACAACGAGTACCGGGTCGCTCTCACGCCGGCCGGCGTGCACGACCTGGTCTCGGCAGGGCACGAGGTGTTCGTGCAGCGCGGCGCCGGCATCGGCTCGTCGATGCCGGATGCGGAGTACGAGGCCGCCGGGGCGACGATGCTCGCCGACGTCGCCGAGGTCTGGGAGCGCGCCGAGCTGCTGCTGAAGGTGAAGGAGCCGGTCGCGACCGAGTACGGCTACTTCCGCGACGACCTCGTGCTGTTCACGTATCTCCACCTCGCCGCCGACCGTGCCCTCACCGAGCGGCTCCTGCACGACGGCGTGACGGCGATCGCATACGAGACGGTGCAGCTGCCGAACGGCTCACTGCCGCTGCTGGCGCCGATGAGCGAGGTCGCCGGGCGGCTGGCCCCGATGGTCGGTGCGCACACCCTCATGAGGTCGTCGGGCGGTCTCGGCCTCCTCATGTCGGGCGTTCCGGGAACCCGCCCGGCGCGCGTGACGATCATCGGCGGCGGGGTGGCCGGCGCGAACGCCGCGATCATCGCCGCGGGCCTCGGAGCCGACGTGACGGTGTTCGACACGAACGTCCAGCGTCTGCGCTACCTCGACGAGCACTTCCAGGGCCGCGTGAAGACGGCGGCGTCGAACCCGCTCGATCTCGATCGCGCCGTCGTCGACTCCGATCTCGTGATCGGATCGGTGCTCGTGCCCGGGTCGAAGGCGCCGAAGCTCGTCACGAACGACATGGTCGCGCGGATGCGGCCGGGATCGGTCCTCGTCGACATCGCCGTCGACCAGGGCGGCTGCTTCGCCGACACGCATCCCACCACGCACGACGACCCGACGTTCCCCGTACACGACAGCGTCTTCTACTGCGTCGCGAACATGCCGGGAGCGGTGCCGAACACGTCCACGTCGGCGCTCACGAACGCGACGCTGCCGTACATCCGGCAGATCGCGCGGCGCGGATGGCGCGACGCGCTCCGTGCCGATCCCGCGCTCGCAGCGGGTCTGAACACGGTCGAGGGCAAGATCGCGAACGCCGGCGTCGCCGCCGCGCACGGTCAGGAGCACACGCCGGTCGACCGGCTCATCGGCTGATCGGCCGGCTGATCATCCCGGTACGACCACGCGAACCGGCGCCGCCCCGCCCCGCACGAGCCACGCCCGGCCGCGGCCGGGCAGGCAGTACGGCGGCAGTGCGCGGTCGCCGGTGAGCAGCCGGTAGTCGGCGCCGCATCCGGCATCGACCAGCAGGTCGCCCTCGGAACGGACGGTCTGCAGCAGGCGCCACGATCGCTGCCACTGCTCGCCGTCGCCGATGACGACGAGCGGCCCGGCGACGCCGTCGACCGAGCGCGCGGCGGCCGCATCGACCGTGATCGTCTCGGCACCCGAGGCGTCGGCGTGCGCGGCGACGGCGCGTGCCGCGCCGGGGCGGGTGACCACTCCGGTGAGTCCGTCGTGCGGCCGCCACGACATCGGGTCGTACGCGGGGTGAACGGCGGGCCGCGGCGACCTCGCCAGCTGCACGAGGGCCCCGTCGAGAACGGCGCGGCCCGGCGGCATCCGGTCGTCGAAGTCGCAGGCTTCGCCGCCGGCGCTCACGACGTCGATGCGTGAGGCGCAGCGCAGGATCACCCGACGCGGCACGAGATCGGCGAGGCGCGACAGCGCCCCGGTCACGCGCTGCGCCGACATCACGACCTGCGGCCCGCCGCCTCCGGCCGCGTGGAAGAGCCGCTCGAGCCGCTCCCCCAGCGCCTGGGCGTAATCGAGCGGGAACTGCGCGAGCAGGGCGTCGAGGTCGTCGGCGAGGATGACGGTTCCGTGCTCGGGCACGGCGTCGGCGAGCCGTGCGACGACGTCCCATGCGGCCTCCGGGTGCGGCGGGATCCAGACCGCCGTGCCCGCCTGTGCGGCGACGAGCTCGAGAAGCGACGTGCGGCCCGAGCCCGGCATTCCGACCGCGCACAGCCCGCGGTCACCCGGCTCGAGGACCACCGGCGACTGCCGCTGCCGCTCCGGTTCATCGGCGCGCCCCAGCACGACGCCCGGCGGGGCGGATGCGGATGCCTCGGCCAGCGACAGCTGTGCCGGAAGCGCGGGAAGCCACGGGCGACGCGGCACCGGACCGCGTGCGCGGGCCGCGACCGACGCGACGAGCTGCGCGGACGACAGCGCGATCCGCACCGTCGTCGGGTCGGCGTCGGCGCCGCGCCGCACGAGCGCCACACCGCGGTGCTCGGCTGCTCCAGACAGCGCGGCGGCGTCCTCCGTGCCCACGAGCAGGCGGCTGTCCGCCGGGTCGGTGACACGCAGGCTGATGCGCAGGGGACAGTTCGCGAGCAGCGCGTCGCGGAAGGCGCCGGTCGCACGCTGCGTGCCGAGGATGAGGTGCATCCCGAGCGCTCGGCCGCGGGCCGCGATGTCGGTGAACAGCTCGTGCAGCTCGGGGTGACCGGCCAGCAGCGCGGCGAACTCGTCGACGACGATGACCAGGCGCGGAAGATCCGTGTCATCGATGTCGCGGCCGCCGGCACGCACGATCTCGGCCTCGCGCCGCCGCAGTTCCGCACGCAGGCTCTGCAGCGCCCTGCCCGCGCCGCGTGCGTCGAGGTCGGTGATGACGCCGGTCACGTGCGGCACGCCCGCGAGGGCGTCGAACGCCGTACCGCCCTTGAAGTCGGCCAGCAGGAACGTCACCTCGTCGGTGGTGTACCGCGCGCACAGTGCGGTGACCCACGTGGTGAGGAGTTCGCTCTTGCCGGAGCCGGTCACCCCGGCGACGACGGCGTGCGGCCCGTCGGCGACCAGGTCGAGGCGGAACGGCCGGCCACCTGCCGTCCCGACGACGGCCGAGAGCCCCGAACGTGACGGGACGTCCGACGCTCCGGCCCCGGCACGGGTGGAGTCGGCCGCGAGGAGGTCCGCGAGCCCGACCGGGTCGTCGGATGCGGTCGGGCCGAAGGCCGCCTCGGCACGCTCGGCGAGCGAGCGCGCGACGGCACGCGCCTGTTCGGCACCGATCCCCTCGATCTGGACGTGCGTCGACTCGCCGTCGCGCGCGAGCCGCGCGGTGTCGATTCCGGTGAGCGTGAGCACGGCACGGCAGCGCGGCGGAGCCGGCTCGCCCGGTGTCACGCGCGCGATGACGATGTCAGCATCGGCGGGAGTCGTATCCCGCGGCCCGCAGACCGCGAGCATCAGCGCATCGTGGCGATCGGTGCGCCTCGGGCGGGCAGCGGCGTGCGGGAGACCGGCCAGCCACTCGTCGATGTCGGCGCCACCGTCCAGCGGGCGGATGCGCAGCCGGCCGGGCGGCAGCGCCAGACACAACTGCAGCACGAGGGCGCGCACGACCGCGGCCGCGAGGGCGGGAGGCCCGACCACCGCCACGCCGCCGGAGGCCGGAACGGCGACAGGGGCGGCATCCAGCCGTGCCGCACGGCGACGCAGCTCGCGGGTCTCGGCGTCGTCGTCTCCGCCCTCGAGGCGCACGGCGCTGCGTGCCGGGCCGCACCCCACCACGAGCGTGCCCTCGCGGCCCGCGACCGGACGCCAGACCTCGTCGAGCGGCCCCTCGGGCTCGAGCAGTCGCAGCACGTCCGGATGGCGCGCCCAGAGTGCGTCGCGCTCCGACGCGTGCCGCGCGTCGATCGCGGCCGTCGCGCGCCGGCGTGCGCGCTCGGCGCCGTGGGCGGCGAGGCGCCGGTCGCGCCGGGTGGTCCGGGCGGTGTCGGCGAGTGAGGCGACCGCGATGAGGGGGCCGAGCGCGGCGAACCAGAGCATCGTGGTCGTACCGGTCGCGAGCCACAGGCCCACCGCCGCGACGACCGGCACGGCCGACGCCACGAGCGGGATCGTGCTCCGTCGCGCGGGCGGAGCCGACTGCGGGAGGCGCAGGGCGCCGTCGTCCGCATCGTCGTCGCGTGCGGGGCGCTCGAGAGCCGTCGCGTCGGGAGAAGCGGTGAGCCAGGACATAGCTCCCAGTCAAGACCCGGGCGGCCCTGTCCGTGCCGGGCCCCCGCGGATCGGTGGAGAACCGCTCGTCAGCCGGCGTCTGTGGAGGCGCCGCCGCGGCCGGCGTCGGCGCCGGCGTTCGCTCCGCCGGACTCGGCCGTGTCGTCGAAGTCGTCGTCGACCGTGCGGCGGCTCGACCCGTGGACGGTCACGTCGAGGACGATGATCGAGATGTTGTCCCGTCCGCCGTTCTCCAGCGCCGCGTCGAGCATCGCCGCGACGGCCTCGGCCGGCTCGGGATGCTCGGCCAGGAAGTGCTGGATTCCGTAGTCGGTGAGCTCCTTCGTCAGCCCGTCGGAGCAGATCACGAAGCGGTCGCCGTCGACGAGGTCGAGCCGCACGTAGTCGGGCTTGACACTGTCGGTCGCGCCGACGGCGCGGGTGATGACGTTCCCGTACGGGTGGTTCTCGGCCTCTTCGGGGCTGAGCCGGCCGGCGGCGATGAGCTCCTGCACGACCGAGTGGTCGGTGGTGATCTGCACGATCTGCCCGTCGCGTACGAGGTACACCCGGGAATCGCCGATGTTCAGCGTCACCCAGTGCGGGTCGCTCGCGGCGTGGTCGAAGTACACTCCCGTGACCGTCGTGCCGGTGCCGTCGTCGGTGGATTCAGGATGCGATGCGATGTCCTTCACCGCACGCGAGAGCGCCTTCTCGATCGCCTTGGGCGTGACCGTGCCCGACTCGGCCACCGGACGCAGCCGCTCGATCGTGCTCGTGCTGGCGATCTCGCCGCCGATATGCCCGCCCATGCCGTCGGCGACCACGAACAGCGGGTACTCGGCGAGCAGCGCATCCTGGTTCACCTCGCGGCGGCGGCCCACATCGGTGGCGGCCGCCCACGCGAGATCGACGGCGCCATCGTTCGACGGAATCGATCGCGATCCAGTGCGCACGTCGGGCACGCGGGTCCTCCCTCACGGTGGAGCGGCGCCGTCGAGGGTGGCCGACGACGTTCACATACTAGTTGACGCCGTCCTCGCCCTCCGGCTCGCGGGCCGCCGGCGCGGGAGCGTTCCCGCCCACCGGCGCTCCCGCCATCGCCGGAACGGGCGGTGCGCCGGAGTCGACCACCGGGGCCTCGAACTGCGCGTTGTACAGCCGCCAGTACGCTCCGCGCGCGGCGAGCAGCTCGTCGTGCCGGCCCTGCTCGACGATGTGCCCCTCCTCCATCACGAGGATCAGGTCGGCGTCGCGGATCGTCGACAGTCGGTGTGCGATGACGAACGAGGTCCGGTCTGCGCGCAGATTCGACATCGCCCGCTGGATGAGCAGCTCAGTGCGGGTGTCGACCGAGCTCGTCGCCTCGTCCAGGATGAGGATCCTCGGGTTCGCCAGGAACGCGCGGGCGATCGTGACGAGCTGACGCTCTCCGGCGGAGAGGTTCGTCGCCTCATCGTCGAGCACGGTGTCGTAGCCGTCGGGCAGCGCGTGCACGAAGCGGTCGACGTAGGCGGCGGTCGCCGCATCCACGATCTCCTGCTCGGTTGCATCGGGCCGGCCGTACAGGATGTTCTCCCGGATCGTCCCCGAGAACAGCCAGGTGTCCTGGAGCACCATGCCGGTGCGGCGGCGGAGGTCGTCCCGCGTCATGGCGCGGGTGTCGAGTCCCTCGAGGACGATCCGGCCGCTGTCGACGTCGTAGAACCGCATCACGAGGTTCACGAGCGTCGTCTTGCCGGCGCCGGTCGGCCCGACGATCGCGACGGTGCTGCCGGGCTCGGCGGTCAGGCTCAGCTCGTCGATGAGGGGCTTGTCGGGGACGTACCGGAAGGCGACGTCGTCGAACGCGAGGCGGCTGGCGTCGTCGGGCACCGTCTGCGCGGGATCCGCGTCCGGCGACTCGTCGGGCTCGTCGAGCAGTTCGAACACGCGCTCGGCGCTGGCGACTCCCGACTGCAGCAGGTTCGCCATCGACCCGAGCTGGCTCAGCGGCTGCGTGAACTGCCGGGAGTACTGGATGAAGGCCTGCACATCGCCGATCGAGATGAGACCGTTCGCGATCTGCAGTCCGCCGACGACGGCGATGCCGACGTACACGAGGTTCCCGACGAACATCATCGCCGGCATGATGATGCCCGAGACGAACTGGGCGCCGAAGCTCGCGCGGAACACCGCCTCGTTCTCGCGGCTGAAGTCGTCTTCCACGTCGCGCTGGTGCCCGTACACCTTCACGACCGCGTGACCCGAGAACGTCTCCTCCACGCGGGCGTTCAGCACGCCGGTGGCCGCCCACTGTGCGACGAACAGCTTCTGCGAGCGCTTGGCGACGAGCACCGTGATCACGATCGACAGCGGCACGGTGACGAGCGCGATCACTGCGAGCAGCGGCGAGATCGCGAACATCATGATGAGCACGCCGACCACCGTCAGCAGCGAGATCACGACCTGCGACATGCTCTGCTGCAGCGTCTGACCGATGTTGTCGACGTCGTTCGTGACCCGGCTGAGCAGCTCGCCGCGCTGCGTGCGGTCGTAGTACGACAGCGGCAGGCGGTGCAGCTTCTCCTCGACCTGCATGCGGATGCGGTGCATCGCGCGCTGCACGACGACGTTCAGGATGCGGCCCTGCAGCCACATGAAGACGGCCGACACGATGTACACCGTCAGAACGGCCCCGATGAGCCACGCGAGGTGGGCGAAGTCGATGCCCTGCCCGGGCGTGAACTGCATCCCCGCGAGCATGTCGGCGACCTGGCCGTTGCCGGACGCCCGCATCTGCTCGATGATCTGCGCCTTCGTCACGCCGGGCGGCACGTCCTTGAACTGCATCGACACGAACCCGGCCACCACGACGTTCGTCGCCTGGCCGAGGAGCTTCGGTCCGATGACGCTGAGGGTGACGCTCACGACGCCGAACGCGACGACGATCGCGAGCCAGAGCGCGTCGGGCCGCAGCATCCCGAGCAGGCGCTTCGCGCTCGGCCCGAAGTTCTGCGCCTTCTGCGCCGGAGCGCCCGCACCCGCCATCGGCCCGCGGCCGCGTGGTCCCTGCCCGCTCATGCTGCCTCCTGTGCCGAGAGCTGCGAATCGACGATCTCGCGGTAGGTCTCGTTCGACTCCGCGAGCTCGTCATGAGTGCCGATGCCGACGACTCGGCCGTGCTCGAGCACGACGACCTGGTCGGCGTGGCGGATCGTCGAGACCCGCTGCGCCACCACGAGGCGCGTCGCCTGGGGCAGCCGCTCGTCGAGCGCGTGCCGCAGCGCGGCATCCGTGCGCAGGTCCAGCGCCGAGAACGAGTCGTCGAAGATGTACACCTCGGGGCGGTGCACGAGGGCGCGGGCGATCGACAGCCGCTGGCGCTGCCCGCCGGAGAAG
Source organism: Microbacterium altimontanum (assembly GCF_058349865.2). Lineage (NCBI taxonomy): Bacteria > Bacillati > Actinomycetota > Actinomycetes > Micrococcales > Microbacteriaceae > Microbacterium > Microbacterium altimontanum. The sequence continues at coordinate 143,359 of NZ_JBYRJB020000007.1, forward strand.
TTCGTTCCGCCCTGCGCGACCGCGGCATCCAGGCCCTCGGGCAGAGCGGCCACGAAGTCCTTGGCCTGCGCGATGTCGAGGGCCTCCCAGAGGTCGTCGTCGGTCGCCGCGGCGTCGCCGTAGCGGAGGTTCGACGCGATCGTGCCGGAGAAGAGGAACGCGCGCTGCTGGATCAGGCCGATCTTCTTCCACAGCTCGTCGGGGTCGAGCTCCCGCACATCGAATCCGTCGACAGTGACGCGTCCCCCGGTCACGTCGAACAGACGCGGCACGAGGCCGATGAGCGTCGTCTTGCCCGATCCCGTCGACCCGATGATGGCCGTCGTCGTGCCGGGCTCGACGGTGAACGAGATGTCGTGCAGCACGGCGTCGTCGGCGCCGGGATAGACGAAGTCGACGTGGTCGAACACGACGCGGCCGCGCGGCTGTGCCTCGGACTGGAGGCGCTCGAGCTCCTCGTCGAGGTCTTCGCCGCGCTCGGCGAACGGCTCGGCCGTCACCGGCCCCGCCGGTGCGACGACCGAGGGCTCGGTCTCGAGCACCTCTCCGATGCGGCCCGCGCAGACGGCCGCGCGCGGCACCATGACGAACATGAACGTCGCCATCATGACGCCCATGAGGATCTGCATCAGGTACGTGAGGAACGCGAACAGCGTGCCGATCTGCGCGTCGCCGTCCTGTACCTGCGACGCGCCGAACCAGATCACCGCCGCACCCGAGACGTTCAGCACGAGCATGACGGCCGGGAACATGATCGCCATCAGGTTCCCCGCCCGCACGCCCGACTCCATCACGTCGGCGCTCGCGCGCTCGAAGCGGCCGTGCTCCTGGCGCTCGCGTACGAAGGCGCGCACGACGCGGATGCCGGTCAGCTGCTCGCGCATCACCTGGTTGACGCGGTCGATGCGACGCTGCATCGCGCGGAACGCAGGCACCATCCGCACCACGATGAGCGAGACGATGACGAGCAGCACAGGCACGGCGACCGCCATCAGCCACGAGAGCCCGACATCCTGCTGGATCGCGAAGATCACTCCGCCGATCGCGAGGATCGGCGCCGAGACCATGAGGGTCGCCGACATCTGCACGAGCATCTGCACCTGCTGCACGTCGTTCGTGTTGCGGGTGATCAGCGACGGAGCACCGAATTGGCCCACCTCGCGCTGCGAGAACGCGACCACACGATGGAACAGATCACGACGGATGTCGCGACCGAGGCCCATCGCGAGGCGTGACCCGAAATACACCGCGACGATCGAGCACACGATCTGCACGAAGCTGATCGCGAGCATGATGCCGCCGGTGCGCCAGATGAAGCCGATGTCGCCCTTCAGCACTCCCTCGTCGATGATGTCCGCCTGAAGGGTCGGCAGCCACAGCGAGGCGAGCGCCTGGGCGATCTGGAAGACGAGCACGCCGACGATGAGCGGCCAGCCCGGCGCGAGGTAGCGGGCGAGGATTCTTCCCAGCATGTCAGTCCCTTCCGCGGGGGCGTCCCGCGATGCCGTGGAGGATGAAATGGACGAGCTCCTCGTCGGTGAACGCGGCATGTCCGTCGAATCGGGCGGCGTTGGCGGCCATCCCCGCCATCCGCAGGATCGAGGCCATCCGATCGACCTCGATCGTGAGCTCGTCGGCGTTGGGAGCGAACACCTCCGCCACCGCGGTGCGGTAGGCGTCGTCGCGCGGCTCGCCGAAGAGAGCGGGGATGTCGTCGCGCGGAACGAGCGAGAGCACCCGCATCATCTTCTGCGTCCACACCCGCGTGCCGTGCACGAGCGCGGCGACCTTGTCTTCGAGCGGCAGCGCGGGGTCGACGAGCCCCTCCGCGAGCCGTGCGCGGCCCTGCGCGAAGAACGTCTCGACCACCGCGCGGACGAGCGTCTCCTTGTCGCCGAATGCGCGGAAGATCGTCCCCTCGGCGAGGCCCAGCTCCTCGGCGATCTGACGCGTCGTGAGCGCTGCCCCATGCTCGAGGAACAGCGGCAGCGCCTGCTCGGCGATCATCGCGCGGCGCTGCTCGGGCGCCATGGGCTCGGCGCGCGTGCGCTGCCCCGGCGACACGGGCTCGGCGCCGGGGCGGTCCGCTGCGGGCGCCTCGAGGGTCTCTGCCGGATCCGTCACCCGTACGAAACTAGTGAGTGAGCACTCACTCCGCAAGAACGGGACGTACGCTCAGCGCGAACGGCGCTCCTGGGCGCCCCTCGACGCAGCACAGGATCAGTGGCCCTCGAATCGCGGTTGCCGCTTCTCCTGGAAAGCCGCGAAGCCCTCTCGATAGTCGTCGGTCTGCGCAAGCTGCGTCTGCGCAAGGGATTCCGCCGCCATCGTCTCCCACAGGTTCATCCGCTCGTCGCGCAGCCGTGTGACGATCATCTTGCTCGCGAGGAACGCGGCCGTCGCGCCGGCGGCGGCCTTCCGTGCGGCGGCGGACGCCGCACCCCGCACATCGTCGGCCGGCAGCGACCGCGAGAACAGACCGGAGGTCACCGCCTCCTCTCCCGACATCAGCCGCCCGGTGTAGATCAGGTCGAGCGTCTTGTGCGGCCCGAGCCGCTCGGCGAACAGCGCATGTCCCCCGGAATCGAGCGTCGCGCCCAACGCCGCGAAGGGAGAGCCGATCTTCGCCGTGTCGGCGACGTACACGACGTCGGTGGCGATCAGCAGTCCGAGGCCGACACCCAGGCAGGCTCCCTGCGCCGCGGCGAACGTCGGGGCGGGGAACGCCGCCATCCGTCGCAGCAGAGGCGTGAGCAGGCCGTCGAGGTATCCCGGCACGTCGTCGGTGGCGGGATCCACGCCGGCGATGTCGCGACCGGCGCAGAACGCACGCCCCTCACCGCGCAGCAGCAGCGCGCGCACGTTCGCCTGCGCGGCGTCGGCGTACGCCGCGTCGAGGTCGCGCAGCGCCTGCTCGTCGAGGGCGTTCAGCTTGTCGGGGGCGTTCAGCACGATCTCGGCGACACCGCCGTCGACCCGCGATTCGATCACGGATGCTCCTCACACGTCGTAGTCGACGACGACGGACTCGGTCGTCGGATGCGATTGGCAGGTCAGGATGTAGCCGCGCTCGAGCTCGTCGGGTTCGAGCGCGAAGTTCTCCGTCATGCGCACATCGCCCTCGACGAGGCGCGCACGGCACGTGCCGCAGACTCCCCCGGCGCAGGCGAACGGCACGTCGGGGCGCACCCGCAGCGCGGCGTTGAGGATCGTCTCGTGCGCGCTGTCGGGGCTGTCGACGCTCGCCTCCTGCCCGTCGAGCGTGAACCGGATGTGCCGCACCGGCTCATCCGTCTTCACAGTGACGGGGCGACCGGCGCTCGGCAGCGGCTGCCCCGGCTCCCCCGTCGTGAACAGCTCGTGCCTGATGTGCGAACGCTCCACGCCGAGATCGACGAGGGTGTCACGGCACAGCTGCACGAGCTCGAACGGCCCGCAGAGGAACCACTCGTCGACCGTCGCCGGCGGCACGAGCACGTCGAGCATGGTGCGCAGCTTCTGCTCGTCGATGCGGCCCGACAGCAGCGGTGCCGCGCGCTGCTCGCGCGACAGGACGTGGTGCAGCGCGAGCCGCCCCGGATGGCGATCCTTCAGGTCGGCGAGGTCGTCGAGGAACATCACGTCGGAGCGTGACCGGTTCGTGTAGATCAGGGTGAACCGGGATGTCGCGCTGCGCGCGAGCACCGTGGCGGCGAGCGCCATGAGCGGCGTGATCCCGCTTCCGGCGGCGATGCCGACGAGGTGCCGGCCGTCCAGGTCGGGCAGCCGCGTCGTGAACGAGCCCTGCGGGCTCATCACGTCGATCGTGTCACCAGGGTGCAGCTCGGTCTGCGCCCAGGTCGAGAACCGGCCGCCGAGGTCGCGCTTGATCGCGACACTCAGGGCGCCGCCGGCAGGGGGACGGCACAGCGAGTAGGAGCGGCGCAGCTCCTGTCCGTCGAGCTGCACGCGCAGGGCGACGTGCTGCCCGGCGAGATAGTCGTACTCCGCGCGGAGGTCGTCGGGCACCGCGAACGTGACCTCGACGGCGTCGTCGGTGAGCGGTCGTACGTCGGAGACCGTCAGGGTGTGGAAGCGCGCGCGGCCGCGCGGGGTCGGGCCGCCGACAGCTCCGGCGAGGAACGCGTCGGCGAGGCGTTCGGCTTCCGCCGTGTCGGCCGCCATCAGTGCGCCTTGAAGTGGTCGAACGGCTCGAGGCAGCCGCGGCACTCGTAGAGCGCCTTGCACGCGGTGGAGCCGAAGCGGGCGATCTCGCGGGTGTCGAGCGACCCGCAGTGCGGGCAGCGGACCGACAGCCGCAGCGGAATGGGTCCCGCCGCGCGCCGACCCGTCGGCGGGGCGATGCCGAACCGCTCGAGCTTGCGCTTGCCGTCGTCGCTCATCCAGTCCGTCGTCCACGCCGGGGCGAGCACCGTGCGCACCTCGACGTCGGCGAACCCCTCCGCGGTCAGCGCCAGGATCACGTCGTCGCGGATCGCGTCGACGGCCGGGCATCCGGAGTACGTGGGGGTGATCGTGACGACGACGCGCTCGTCCTCGATGCGGACGTCGCGGAGCACGCCGAGGTCGGCGATCGTGAGCACCGGCACCTCGGGGTCGCACACGGCGGATGCGACATCCCACGCCCGCTGGCGCACATCGGCCCCGGTCACCATGTCGCCCCCGGATGCTGCCGCGCCAGCACCTGCATCTCGGCGAGCACATACCCGAGGTTCGAGAAGTGCTGGCCCCGGCGGCCGCCGCCCGACGACGTGAACCGGGTGGGGGGCTCGATCTCGGCCTCCGCGAACACCGCGCCGATCACGTCGTCGAAGGAGGCCTTGAGGCTCGAGGGCCGCACCGCGACGCCCTCGAGCCGGTCGATCAGCTGCTCGTCCTGGAAGAGCTCGGCGACGTACGGCCAGACGTCGTCGACGGCCTGCAGCATGCGTCGCCGCGACTCGTCGGTGCCGCCCGCCAGGCGCAGCGTCCACTGGATCGCGTGGTCACGGTGGTACTCGACCTCCCTGACCGCCTTCGCGGCCACGGCGGCGAGGACCGGGTCGGACGACTCCTGCAGCGCGGAGTACAGCGCGAACTGGTAGACGGATGCGGCGAGCGCGCGCGCGATCGTGTGGGCGAAATCGCCGTTCGGCTGCTCGAAGAGCCAGGCGCTGCGGAAGTCGGGCTCGTCGCGCAGGTACGCGAGGTCGTCTTCGCTGCGGCCGTCCGCCGTGCCGGCGTAGCGCAGCAGGCTGCGGGCGTGACCGAGCTGGTCGAGCGCGATGTTGGCGAGGGCGACGTCCTCCTCGAGCTCGGGCGCACGAGCGATCCAGCCGCCGAGCTGCTGCGCGAGGATGAGGGCGTCGTCGCCGAGCCAGAGCGCGTACTCCGCGACATCCGGACTCGCGACGCGGCCCTCCTCACCTGCCAGCTCGGCTGCGAGCTCGACCTCGTCGACGCTGATGTGCACCGCTCGGGCGGTCCCTGAGCGAGGGCCGGAGGCCCGAGTCGAATGGGTGGTCCCTGAGCGAGGGCCGGAGGCCCGAGTCGAATGGGTGGCGCCGGAGCCGGTCATAGGTGCGGCACCCCCTCGCTGGCGGTGTAGTAGGTCGCGTGCCGGTAGTTCTTGCCGGCCGGGCTCTCGAAGTACGCGCCCTTCGCATCCGGATCGCTCGTCGTGATCGCGTCGGACCGGACGACCCAGATCGACACCCCCTCCCCGCGCCGGGTGTACAGGTCGCGGGCGTTGCGCACCGCCATCGCGGCGTCGGGCGCGTGCAGCGAGCCGACGTGCACGTGCGAGAGCCCGCGTCCGGCGCGGACGAACACCTCCCAGAGCGGCCAGGTCTCGGTCATGCCGCCTCCCGTTCGCGCTGTTCCTGCTTGCGCGCGTACTCGGCGGCGGCCTCGCGCACCCAGGCGCCGTCTTCGTGCGCCGTGCGGCGGTTCTGGATGCGGACGGCGTTCATCGGTCCGCGCCCCTTCAGCACCGCCATGAACTCGTCCCAGTCGATCGGGCTCATGTCGTACTGCCGCGTCTCGTCGTTCCACTTGAGGTCCGGGTCGGGCAGGGTCACTCCGAGCACCTCGGCCTGGGGCACGAGCATCCCGACGAAGCGCTGCCGCAGCTCGTCGTTGCTGAACCGCTTGATCTTCCAGGCCATCGACTGCGCCGAGTTCGGCGACTCGTCGTCGGGCGGCCCGAACATCATGAGGCTCGGCCAGTACCAGCGGTCGACGGCGTCCTGCGCCATCTCCCTCTGCGCATCCGTCCCCTGCATGAGGGTCAGCAGGATCTCGAAGCCCTGTCGCTGGTGGAACGACTCCTCCTTGCAGATCCGCACCATGGCGCGCGCATATGGGCCGTAGGAGCAGCGGCACAGCGGCACCTGATTCACGATCGCCGCGCCGTCGACGAGCCACCCGATGGCGCCCATGTCGGCCCACGTCGGCGTCGGGTAGTTGAAGATCGACGAGTACTTCGCTCGCCCGTTGATGAGCTGCTCGGTCATCTCGTCGCGGGCGATCCCGAGGGTCTGCGCAGCCGAGTAGAGATAGAGTCCGTGCCCCGCCTCATCCTGCACCTTCGCCATCAGGATCGCCTTGCGCTTGAGGCTCGGCGCCCGGGTGATCCAGTTGCCCTCGGGCTGCATGCCGATGATCTCGGAGTGCGCGTGCTGCGAGATCTGCCGGATGAGCGTCTTGCGGTACGCCTCGGGCATCCAGTCGCGCGGTTCGATGCGCGAGTCGGCCTCGACGAGCGCGTCGAACGCCGCCTGCTGGGTCTCGTCGTCTGTGGTTGTCACCGCGGTCATCGTCGACTCCTCGGGTAATTACCTACCGCTCGTTCAGTAATTATGACATACTCGTCGCGGCGCGAGGGTGCGCCGTGGGAGGCGACGATGACGGATGCCGCGACGCGGCCGATGATGCAGCGTGACCGCGCGTCGGCGGCGCTCGGACTGCGGGTGGAACTCGATGAGCCGGGGCGCGCCGTGGTGTCGATGACGGTCCGGGAGGACATGCTCAACGGCTTCGACATCACGCACGGCGGCTTCGTGTTCGCCCTCGCCGACACGGCGTTCGCGATCGCCTGCAACGAGGACGAGCGCGTCACGGTGGCAGCCGGCGCGGACATCACGTTCCTCAAGTCGACGCGTCTCGGACAGACCCTGACGGCGACGGCGGTCCGCCGCACGGTCAGCGGCCGCAACGGGCTGTACGACGTCACGGTGACGGACGAGACGGAGGATGTCGTGGCCGAGTTCCGGGGCAGGTCGCTGATGACGAATCGCCTGATGGAGGGGGACGCGCGTGGATGACCTCGACGTCGAGGAGCGGATGAGCGAGACCGAGCTGCGGGTGCTGCAGCTCGAGCGGCTGCGGTGGACCGTGCACCACGCGTACGCGAACGTGCCGCTGTATCGACGGAAGTTCGATGCGGCCGGCGTGCATCCCGACGACATCCGGTCGCTCGACGACGTGCGGCGCCTGCCGTTCACGACGAAGGCGGACCTGCGCGAGACGTATCCGTTCGGCATGTTCGCAGTGCCGATGGACCGGGTGCGCCGCATCCATGCGTCGTCGGGCACGACGGGACGCGCGACCGTCGTGGGGTACACGGAGAGCGACCTCGACCGGTGGGCGCAGCTGGTGGCGCGGTCGCTGCGCGCCGCGGGAGTGCGTCCCGGGATGAAGGTGCACAACGCGTACGGCTACGGGTTGTTCACCGGCGGGCTGGGCCTGCACGACGGCGCGGAGCTGCTCGGGGCCACGGTGATCCCGATCTCGGGTGGGCAGACGGCGCGGCAGGTGCAGCTGATCCGCGATTTCGAGCCGGAGGTCATCACCTGCACGCCGAGCTACCTGCTGACGATCGCCGACGCGATGGAGGAGGCCGGGATCGATCCGCGGTCGTCATCGCTGCGCATCGGCGTGCTGGGGGCGGAGCCGTGGACGAACGAGCTGCGCGCCGAGATCGAGCGGCGGCTGGGCATCGACGCCGTCGACATCTACGGGCTCAGCGAGGTGATGGGCCCCGGCGTCGCGAGCGAGTGCGTGGAGACGAAGGACGGGCCGCACGTCTGGGAGGACCACTTCCTGCCCGAGACGATCGACGGCGAATCGGGTGATCCGGTGCCGGACGGCGAGCTGGGTGAGCTCGTGTTCACATCGCTGACGAAGGAGGCGTTCCCGGTCATCCGGTATCGCACGCGCGATCTGACGCGGCTGCTGCCGGGTACGGCGCGGCCGGGGATGCGTCGGATCCAGAAGATCACGGGCCGCGACGACGACATGATCATCCTGCGTGGCGTGAACCTGTTCCCCACACAGATCGAGGAGCTCGTGCTGGGCATCGAATCGCTCACTCCGCACTTCGTGCTGGAGCTGACGAAGAACGGGCAGCTCGACGCGATGACGGTGCGGATCGAGCGCGATCCCGCCCTGGCGCTCGAGGTCTGCGAGGCGGCGTCGGAAGTGCTGAAGCAGCGCGTCAAGGCGCAGATCGGCACCACCGTCGAGGTGCTGCTCGAGGAACCGGGCGCGCTTCCCCGCAGCGAGGGCAAGTACAAGCGCGTGTACGACCTGCGGTAGCCGCACGCCCGCCACGAAGGGCGGAGATCTCGCATAAGACGGGCCCATCCGCGCCGAATCCTCCGCCTTCGGCGAGATCTCCGCCTTTCGTGCCCGGTGCTTTGTGCCGCGGATGGGCCCCTACCCGCAATCGCCCGGGAGGTCAATCCCTTCGTGAGACGCCGCGCGCTGCTGGAGTCTCGCAGAAGTGACACGCGGCGCCGCCGCGCCGCCCGAGGTCAGGAGTGAGACATGAGTGACCCCATCGACAACGACCCGCGCCCCGAAGGCTCGCACGCCGTGGCGGCCGAACGCGGCGCTACCCACCGTGAGGAAGTCGTCGACCGTGAGAAGGAGAGGTTCGGCGGCTTCAAGTGGGGATCGGCGTTCTTCGGCTGGCTCGCCGCGATGGGCATGGCCGTCCTCCTCACCGCGGTGCTCAGCGCCGTCGGCGCCGGCGTCGGCCTCGGAACGAACAACGGCGATGCGACTCAGGCCACGAAGGACCTCACCTCGAACCCGGGCGCCGTCACGATCATCGGAGCGATCGCGCTGGCGGTCATCCTCTTCGTCTCGTACTACTGCGGCGGTTACGTCGCCGGTCGCATGGCGCGCTTCTCGGGCGCGAAGCAGGGGCTCGCCGTCTGGATCTGGGCGATCGTCATCGCCATCGTGGTCGCGATCATCGCCGCGGTCGCCGGCGCACAGTTCAACGTTCTCGGCAACCTCAACGGCTTCCCCCGCATCCCCGTCGACGAGGGAACGCTCACCGTCACGGGCATCATCACGGTGATCGCCGCAGCGGTCATCAGCCTCGTCGGCGCCGTCCTCGGCGGCACCGCCGGCATGCGCTACCACCGCAAGGTCGACCACGCCGGGCTCGGGCGCTGACCCACCGCGAGTCCGACCCGAACGAAGACGACCAGAAGGAAGGCCACCACCATGATCGATCCCCGCAGCGTGAACAGCATCTTCGACGCGACGGTCTTCGACTGCGACGGCACCAAGGTCGGCACCGTCAAGCAGGTCTACCTCGACAGCGAGACCAGCGATCCGCTCTTCGTCGCCGTCAGCACCGGCCTTTTCGGCATGTCGCAGTCGTTCGTGCCGCTGCGCGACGCCGACTTCGACGGTCACGACCTGCGCGTGCGGTACGACAAGGACACCATCAAGGACGCGCCGCGCATCGACCCCGACCGCGAGCTCTCCCATGAGGAGGAGGACAGGATCTGGGCGCACTATGCCGGCGGGGCGTCGGACGAGACGGACGAGAGCCGCATCGACACGGCCCACGACCGGCACGACGATTCCACCGACCGCGCGAACGACGTCGGTGACCGTCGCGAAGAGCCGACCGACGCACAGCCAGAACCGCCCCGCCGGGCGCGCATGCGCCGGCACATCGTGACCGAGCAGACGGTGACCGTCCCGACGACTGCCGAGACAGGCCCAGCGGGCTCGGCGCCGGTCTCCGAGCAAGACGTCCACGACGTCCACGTCCACGATGAGCGCCCCGTCGCCGACGAGAACGTCCCCGACGATCCCGACCAGCCCCGCTGAGCGCGGAGCTAATCCTTCGCGACGAGCGTGAGCACGTCGTACGACGCGACGAGGTCGTCGTCCTGGTTGCGGATCACCGCATCCCAACGCACCTCGCCGTACTCGTCGGTCTCGCGCGGAGTGATCTGCTTCGCCGTGAGTTCGACACGGATGCTGTCGCCCGGCGACACCGGAGTGACGAAGCGCAGATCCTCGAGACCGTAGTTGGCGAGCACCGGTCCCGGCTCCGGATCCACGAACAGCCCCGCCGCGAACGAGACGAGAAGGTACCCATGCGCCACGCGCCCCGGGAAGAACGGATTCGCCGCCGCCGCCTCCTCGTCCATGTGCGCGTAGAACGTGTCGCCGGTGAAGTGCGCGAACGTCTCGATGTCGTCGAGCGTGACCTCCCGAGACTGTGACGTGATGCGATCGCCGATGCGCAGTTGCGACAGCGGCTTGCGGAACGGATGCACGCCATCCGTCGACGCCGGCGCCCCCGCATGCCAGACGCCGGTGACGGCGGTGAGCATCTCGGGCGAGCCCTGCACCGCGGTGCGCTGCATATGGTGCAGCACGGCACGGATGCCACCCAGCTCCTCTCCCCCGCCGGCGCGCCCGGGCCCGCCGTGCACGAGGTGCGGCACCGGTGATCCGTGGCCCGTCGACGTGCGCGCATCCGTCGCATCAAGGAACAGCACGCGGCCGTTGTACGCGCCGATGCGCGTGAGCAGCTCGGCCGCGACGGCCGGGTCGTCGGTCGCCACGCTCGTGACGAGCGACCCGCCCCCGCTGTTCACGAGGGATGCCGCCTCCTCGACCGTCTCGTAGCCCAGCACCGTCGAGACCGGCCCGAACGCCTCGACCTCGTGCGCGGCCTCGGGCACCGCCCCGGCGAACCCGACGAGCATCGGCGACACGAACGCTCCGTCGGGCGCCGGCCCCACGCTGCCGTCGGCGTGTGTCACATCGGGCGCCTCCGTGGAGCCGAGAAGCAGCGTGCCGCCCGCGTTGCGCAGCGTCTGGACTGCGCGCAGCACCTCGTCGCGCTGGCCGGTCGAGACCAACGGCCCCATCGTGACGCCGTCGGCATGCGGGTCGCCGATCACGACCTTCGCGAGCTTGCCCTGCAGCGCCTCGGCCACGGCGCCGACGAGTCCCGCCGGAACGACGGCCCGGCGGATGGCCGTGCACTTCTGCCCGGCCTTCGCGGTGAGCTCGACCATGAGCTGACGGATGTAGGCGTCGAACGTCGGCGTGCCGGGTGACGCATCCGGACCCAGCACCGACGCGTTGATCGAGTCGGTCTCGGCCGTGAACCGCACCCCCTCCGGCGTCTGCGCCCGCAGCGCGTCGGCGGTCGACGCGCTGCCGGTGAACGCGACGAGATCCCCGAGCCGCAGCAGGTCGAACAGGCCCGGGACGGCGCCCGACACGAGCTGCAGCGCCCCGTCGGGCACGAGACCCGTCTCGAGCAGAATGCGCACCCACGCCTCGGTGAGGTGCGCCGTGGGGGTCGCCGGCTTGACGAGCGACGGCACGCCGGCGAGGAACGCAGGCGCGAACTTCTCCAGCGGACCCCAGCTCGGGAAGTTGAACGCGTTGATCTGCACCGCCACGCCGGGAAGGCGCGTGTACACATGCCGGCCGAGGAATGACCCGTCCTTCGCCAGCGTCTCAGCCGGTCCGTCGAGGTACATCGTCGCGTTCGGCAGCTCGCGCCGCCCCTTCGAGGAGTACGTGAACAGCACCCCGATGCCGCCGTCGACGTCGATCAGCGAGTCGCGCTGCGTCGCGCCTGCGGTCTTCGCGAGTTCGTACAGCTCCGCCTTGCGCTCGGTGAGCGCCTGCGCGAACTGCTTGAGCAGCACCGCGCGCTGGTGGAACGTCAGCTCGCCGAGGCTGTCCTGTCCCACGGTGCGCGCGTACTCCAGCGCCCTGGCCAGATCGACGCCGCGGCTCGACACCCGCGCCGCCTCGGCACCGGTCGACGCGTCGCGCACGACGACGGCGTCGGCGTCCTCGGCGGGCGTCCACCAGGCGCCACTGACAAAGCTCGGCACGATCATCCTTCGCTCCATTCGTAGAATCCACGCCCCGTCTTTCGGCCCAGGTGCCCGTCGGCGACCATCTCGCGCAGCAGCGCGGGCGGAGCGAACCGCTCCCCCAGCCGCGCGTGCAGCTCCTCCGCGATGCCGAGCCGCACATCGAGCCCCACGATGTCGGTGGTGCGCAGCGGCCCCATCGGGTGCCCGTAGCCGAGCTCCATCGCCGCGTCGATGTCGGCGGGGGTCGCGACCCGCTCCTCGACCATCCTGATCGCCTCGAGCCCGAGCGCCACGCCGAGCCTGCTCGACGCGAACCCCGGCGCATCACGCACCACCACCGCCGTCTTGCCCAGATCGGCGACCCACCCGCGCACGCGCGCGACCACCGACGCATCCGTCGCCGCTCCCGTCACCACCTCGACGAGCTTCGAGGCGGGGACCGGGTTGAAGAAATGCATGCCGACGAATCGGGCAGGATGCCGCACCGCCGCGGCGAGCGCGTCGATCGAGATCGACGACGTGTTCGTCGCGAGCACCGCGTCGGGGGAGATGACGGCTTCCACCCGGCCGAACGCCTCGGCCTTGAGTGCGCGGTCCTCGGGCACCGCCTCGACCACGAGCTCACAGTCGGCGAGCGCGTCGGCCGCGGTGACGACGGATGCGTCGACCTCCGCCGCGTCGCGGTCGAGTGTGCCGCGCTCCGCGGAGCGGGCGATGAGGGCGCGGATCCGGGAGGCCGCCGCATCCGCCGCCTGCTCGTCGCGCTCGACCACGGTGACCTGGGCGCCCGCGCAGGCGAACGCATGGGCGATGCCTGCGCCCATGCGCCCACCGCCGATCACGCCGACGCGAGCGGGGATCATCGCTTCCTCCGCTCGAGGAACGCCGTCATGCGGCGGATCTTCTCGGGGCTCTCGAACAGCTCGGCCTGCAGCTCGAGGTCGATGTCGGGATGTGCGTGCGCGGGGGCGCGCAGCGCGGTCTTCGTGTGCCGCACCGCGAGCGGGTCGTTCGCGGCGATCCTGTCGGCGAGGGCGTGGGCCGCCTCGAGCAGCTCGCCCGCGGGGTGGATGGCCGAGAGCAGGCCCCACTCCCGCGCCTCGTCGGCGTCGAGGATGCGCCCGGTGAACAGCAGTTCCGCGGCGCGCGCCTCGCCGACGAGCTCCGGCAGCCGCCAGGTGGCGCCCGCCCCCGCGATGATGCCGAGGCCCGTCTCGGGGTTGCCGATCTTCGCGGCGGGGGTGCCGATGCGCAGGTCGGCCGCGAACGCGAGCTCGGCGCCACCGCCCAGCGCGTAGCCGTCGATCGCGGCGATCACCGGCATCGGCAGGGCGCGGATGCGCTGGAACACCCGGGTGTTGATGCCGGCGCGGGCGTCGGCCGCGCGGCGCTCACGCATCTGCGCGATGTCGGCGCCCGACGCGAACACTCCGTCGGTGCCCGTGATGATGAGGATCCGCGGCTGCTCCTCGAGCTCCCCGCACAGTGCGTGCAGTCGATCGACGAGGTCCTGATCGATCGCGTTGCGCACCCACGGCCGGTTCAGCCGCGCCACGACGCGGTCATCCGCTCGTTCGATCAGCAGCGGATCGGTCGGTGTGTCGTCTTCGCCCACACCGAATACCTTACCGATCGTTCAGGAATTCTCCCAGCCGTGCCAGACTGACACGGTGAGCGAACAGGCGCGGCGCGGTCGCCCCGGGTACGACCGGGAGCAGATGCTGCACGCGGCGGTGGCGCTGTTCAACGAGCAGGGATACGACGCCACCTCGGTCGCGCAGCTCGCCGAGCGGCTCGGCGTGAGCAAGGCCGCGCTGTACCACCACTTCGCCTCCAAGGAGGAGGTGCTCGCCGTCGCACTCGATCGCGCGCTCGGCGGACTCGAGGCGGTGCTCGAGACCGCGCAGGCGCGCACGGGCTCCGCGTCCGACCGGCTCGGAGCCGTGCTGCGCGGGGCCGTGCAGGTGCTCGTCGCTCAGCTGCCCTCGGTGACCCTGCTGCTGCGGGTGCGCGGCAACAGCGACATCGAGCGGGCGGCGCTCGACCGCCGCCGCGCCTTCGATCAGCGGGTCACCGCGCTCGTGCGCGACGCGCAGCGGGAGGGCTCTGTGCGCGCCGACATCGCGGCACCGGTCGCGACCCGCCTCGTGTTCGGCATGGTCAACTCGCTCGTGGAGTGGTACCGGCCGTCCGGGCCGGAGCATCCCGAACAGCTGGCCGACGACGTGTACGCCGTGGCGCTGGACGGCCTGCGCACCCGCTGAGCGGAATCAGAGCGCCGGCTCCGGCCCGGGGAAGAAGCCGTCGATCGCCGCAAGGTCGTCGGCGTCCGGGGTCCAGGCGGCACCCGCGGCGGCGTTCGCGCGCACCTGCTCCGGCGTCGTAGCCCCCGCGATGACGCTCGACAGCGCCGGGTGCGACAGCAGCCAGCCGTACGTCGCCTCGAGCATCGTGATCCCGCGCTCGTCGCAGAACGCCTGGTACGCCTCGAGCGCATCCCACGGCGCGTCCTTCCAGACATGCTGGCGCTGGCGCATGATGCGGCTGTCCGCCGGACCGCCGGACCGCGTGAACTTGCCGGTGAGCAGCCCGTTCTGCAGCGGGAAGTATGGGAAGAACCCGAGCCCGAACCGCTCCACCGCGCGCAGCACGTTCCGCTCCGCGCCGCGGCGCAGCAGGCTGAACTCGTTCTGCGCCGAGACGAACGGGGTGTCGCGGCGCTCGCGTGCGACGAAATGCGCCTCGGCGATCTGCCAGCCGGAGAAGTTCGAGTGACCGATGTAGCGCACCTTGCCCTCGCGGACGAGGTCGTCGAGGGCGTCGAGCGTCTCTTCGATGGGAGTGTCGTTGTCGGGAGTGTGCAGCTGGTACAGGTCGATCCAGTCCGTCTGCAGCCGGCGGAGGGATGCGTCGACAGCACGCCGCACGTAGGTGCGCGATCCCTTCGCGGCGCCCGTGATCCCGGCGGGGATCGCGGAATGGCCGAATTTCGTCGCGAGCACGACCTCGTCGCGCCGGCCGCGCAGCGCCTGCCCCATGAGCGTCTCGCTCAGCCCCGGCTCCTTGCCGTAGATGTCGGCGGTGTCGAGGAACGTCACGCCCGCGTCGATCGCGGCGTCGAGCACCGCCTTGGTTCCCTCGAGAGTCTCCGTGGCGGTGCCGGACCGTCCGAAGTTGTTGCAGCCGAGACCGACGACGCTGACGAGAAGACCGGATGCGCCGACCCGGCGCTGGTGCACAGTTGTCACGCATCCCACGCTATCGCCGTCGCTCCGGGCGTGCGCCGATCATTGCTCCGGGGCTGTGCACGCGCTATGTTCAGGTCTGTCCTGATCCGTCCTCTGTCTTCCCGGCCGCCGACTCCGTGGCCGGGACCACCCGATGAAAGGCACCGCGATGAGTGACCCGAACGCCACACCCCAGCAGCCGACCGACCCGACTCAGCAGCAGCCGGCGCAGGCTCCGCAGCAGCCGCCGCAGGCGCCTCAGCAGCAGCAGCCGTACGGACAGCAGCCGCAGCAGCCCTACGGACAGCAGCCCTACGGACAGCAGCCGTACGGGCAGCAGGCACCGCAGCAGCCGTACGGACAGGCACCGCAGCGGCCGTACGGGCAGCAGCCGCAGTACGCCGCTCCCGCCGCACCGCTCTCCCCCGAAGCCGACAAGCAGGCGGCGATGTGGGCGCACATCGGCGGCATCGTCGGCTTCCTGCCGTCGCTGCTGATCTGGCTGATCCTGAAGGACCGGGGGCCCCGCACGAACACCGAGGCCAAGGAAGCGCTCAACTGGCAGATCACGTTCACGATCGGCATGGTCGTGCTGTGGATCGTGGTCGGCATCCTCAACGCCATCCTGTTCGCCGTCGGCGCGTGGCCGCTCGCTCTGCTGCTGAACTGGCTGCCGTTCGTCTGGTGGGTGCTGAACGTGGTGTTCTCGATCATGGGCGGCGTGCGGGTGAACGCCGGCGGCAGCTACCGCTACCCGTTCACGCTCCGCCTGATCAAGTAGGCGCTCAGTCTCACACGACGAGCGCGAGCTCGCCGTGCGCCCCGTCCTGCAGCACGAGACGGGCCGCTGCGCCCCAGCGGCGGAACGCCGCCGTCGAGCCGATGCGCGGGCGTTCGGTCGCCAGCCGCCGGATGAGGGCGCCCTTCGCATGCTTGTTGAAGTGATTCAGGGCGCGCACGGCACCGTCGGGGCCCGGCGTCACGACCCGCAGATAGACGCTCTCGACGGCCTCCGGCACCGGCCCCAGTGCGGCATACGCCTCGGAGCGCAGGTCGAGCACGAACGGCGGACGGGCGTCGGACAGCGCGGCGGTCGTCGCATCCGCCCACAGCCTGCGCAGCGGCGGCAGTCCCGGCAGGCTCGTCCCGGCGGCGAGGCGGTACGCGGGAATCGGATCGAGGGCTCCGATCGGACCGAACGGCGCGGAGTGGATCAGCGCGTGCGCGCCGAGCCAGCGTCGGGCCGAGGCATCCAGCGTCGCCGCGTCCAGGGCGTCGAACAGCACTCCCGTGTACCGGTCGACAGCCGCCATCGTCGGCCCCGTCCACAGTGCGGCGTTGTCGGCGATCTCGCCGCGCTGGCGCGCGGAGAGCTTGAGCACGCGGGTCGCCGCGTCCTCGTCGGCGGACAGGGCGACGAGCGCCTCGACGACGGCTTCGCGCTGCGGCGTCAGCTGCGGAAAGGCGAGCCGGCCCAGGGCGAGGGGGCGGCGGCGGCCGCCGGGACGCTTCGTCTCCGACGGCGGCAATAGCAGCAGCACAAGCACTCCTCTTTCAGACCGCGCGCCGCGCGACTGCACATCACAACGACGAGAGCACATCAGACCGCGCGCAGTCTGATGTGCTCTCGGCGAGATCGTACGATCTCGACGCAGGGTCAGGAGGTGAGCGCCGCCTGGCCTGCCACGATCGTCACACGGTCGTTCTCCACGGAGACGAAGCCGTCCTTCGCATCGGCGACGATCTTCTCGCCCGTCACCGGAGTGATGCGCACACGGCCCTCGGCGAGGATCGCCAGCACCGGCTCGTGGCCGGCCATGAAGCCGATCTCGCCCTCGACGGTCTTGGCGATCACCAGGGAGGCCTCGCCCGACCAGACCTCGGCCTCGGCGGAGACGAGAGTGACCTGCAGCGGCATGATCAGCCGTTCTCCTTCTGGATCTGGGCCCACTTCGCCTCGACATCCGAGATGCCGCCGACGTTGAAGAACGCCTGCTCGGCGACGTGGTCGAACTCGCCCTTGACGATCGCGTCGAACGACTCGATGGTCTCCTTGATCGGCACGGTCGAGCCCTCGACACCGGTGAACTTCTTCGCCATGTAGGTGTTCTGCGAGAGGAACTGCTGGATGCGGCGTGCACGCGACACGACGATCTTGTCTTCCTCGCTCAGCTCGTCGACACCGAGGATCGCGATGATCTCCTGCAGCTCCTTGTTCTTCTGAAGGATCTGCTTCACGGCGGTGGCCACGCGGTAGTGGTCCTCACCGATGTAGCGCGGGTCGAGGATGCGGCTCGTCGACGCCAGCGGGTCGACCGCCGGGTACAGACCCTTCGATGCGATCTCGCGGCTCAGCTCGGTCGTCGCGTCGAGGTGCGCGAACGTCGTGGCCGGAGCCGGGTCGGTGTAGTCGTCGGCGGGCACGTAGATCGCCTGCAGCGAGGTGATCGAGTGACCACGGGTCGAGGTGATGCGCTCCTGGAGCACGCCCATCTCGTCGGCGAGGTTCGGCTGGTAACCCACCGCCGACGGCATGCGGCCGAGCAGCGTGGACACCTCGGAACCCGCCTGCGTGAAGCGGAAGATGTTGTCGATGAACAGCAGCACGTCCTGCTTCTGCACGTCGCGGAAGTACTCCGCCATCGTGAGGGCGGAGAGGGCGACGCGCAGACGCGTCCCCGGCGGCTCGTCCATCTGGCCGAACACGAGCGCGGTCTTGTCGAAGACGCCCGCCTCCTCCATCTCGTGGATGAGGTCGTTGCCCTCACGGGTGCGCTCGCCGACGCCGGCGAACACCGACACGCCGCCGTGGTCCTGCGCGACGCGCTGGATCATCTCCTGGATGAGGACGGTCTTGCCGACGCCCGCACCGCCGAACAAGCCGATCTTGCCGCCCTGCACGTACGGGGTGAGCAGGTCGATGACCTTGATGCCGGTCTCGAACATCGTCGTCTTCGACTCGAGCTGGTCGAAGCTCGGCGCCTGGCGGTGGATGCCCCAGCGCTCGGTGACCTCGATGGTCTCGCCCGGCTCGGCGTTCAGCACGTCGCCGGTCGCGTTGAACACGCGACCCTTCGTGACGTCGCCGACAGGCACCGTGATGGGCCCGCCGGTGTCGCGCACCTCCTGACCGCGGACCATGCCGTCGGTCGGCTTCAGCGAGATCGCGCGGACGAGGTCGTCACCCAGGTGCTGGGCGACCTCGAGGGTGATCTCGCTCGAGGTCTCGTCGATCGTGATCGTGGTCTTCAGCGCGTTGTAGATGTCCGGAATCGCATCGTGCGGGAACTCGATGTCGACCACGGGACCGTTGACGCGAGCGACACGGCCGACGACCTGCGTCGCGGTGTCCTGTGCGGTGAGGCTCATGGCTTCTTCTCTTTCGATGGGGTCTACTTGGCGGACGCCAGGGCGTCCGCGCCGCCGACGATCTCGGCGATCTGCTGCGTGATCTCCGCCTGGCGCGCATTGTTGCGCAGGCGCGTGTAGTCGGTGATGAGCTTGTCGGCGTTGTCGCTCGCCGACTTCATCGCCTTCTGCGTCGCGGCGTGCTTTGCCGCCGACGACTGCAGGAGCGCGTTGAAGACGCGGCTCTGGATGTACACCGGCAGGAGTGCATCCAGCACCGTCTCGGCATCCGGTTCGAACTCGTACAGCGGGTACACCGCGGCCTTCGCGTCGTCGGCGCCGGCCTCGACCACCTCGAGCGGAAGCAGGCGCACCGTCTCGGGGCTCTGCGTCATCATGCTGACGAAGCGGTTGTAGACGAGGTGGATCTCGTCGACGCCGCCGTCTTCACCGCCCCGCTCGAACGCGTCGAGCAGGGTGGCCGAGATGTCCTCGGCCCACGTGAAGCGCGGAGTGTCGGTGTCGCCCACCCACTCGGCCGCGGCGGCCATCTGCCGGAACTGGAAGTACCCCACGGCCTTGCGACCGATCAGGTAGTACACCGGCTCCTTGCCCTCGTCGCGCAGCAGCTGGCCGAGTTCGAGTCCCTCCCGCAGGATCTGCGAGTTGAACGCGCCGGCGAGTCCGCGGTCGGAGGTGAAGATGACCACGGCCGAACGACGGATCTGCTCGGGCTCGCGGGTCAGCGGGTGGTCGACGTCGGAGTGCGTCGCGACGGCGGACACGGCACGCGTCACGGCCTGCGCGAAGGGCGAGGCGGCGCGTACGCGCGCCATCGCCTTCTGGATGCGCGAAGCCGCGATGAGTTCCATCGCCTTCGTGATCTTCTTGGTCGTCTGAGCAGAAGCGATCTTCTGCTTGTAGACCCGGAGTTGTGCGCCCATGTCTTACGTGCGCCTCAGCCCCGACGACCCTTGACGATCTTCTCCTGGTTGACGTCGGCGGCATCGGCCGCCTCGTGCTCCTCGCTGCCCGGCGCGCCGATCGACTGGCCGGCGCCCGCCTGGAACTCGGGGATGAAGGCGTCGGTGGCCTTCTCGAGCTTCGCGAGGGTCTCGTCGTCGAGGACGTTCGTCTCGCGGAGGCGGTCGAGCACGTCGGTGTTGCGGCGCACGTAGTCCAGGAGCTCGCGCTCGAAGCGCAGCACGTCCTCCACGGCGATCGTGTCGAGCTTGCCGTTGGTGCCGGCCCAGATCGAGACGACCTGCTCCTCCACCGGATACGGCGAGTACTGCGGCTGCTTGAGCAGCTCGGTCAGCCGCGCGCCGCGCTCGAGCTGACGGCGCGAGGCCGCGTCGAGGTCGGAGGCGAACATCGCGAACGCCTCGAGCGAGCGGTACTGCGCGAGCTCGAGCTTCAGCGTGCCGGAGACCTTCTTGATCGACTTCACCTGGGCGTCACCGCCGACGCGCGACACCGAGATGCCGACGTCGACAGCCGGACGCTGGTTCGCGTTGAACAGGTCGGACTGCAGGAAGATCTGGCCGTCGGTGATCGAGATCACGTTGGTCGGGATGTACGCCGACACGTCGTTGGCCTTCGTCTCGATGATCGGCAGGCCCGTCATCGAGCCCGCACCCAGCTCGTCGCTCAGCTTCGCGCAGCGCTCGAGCAGACGCGAGTGCAGGTAGAACACGTCACCCGGGTAGGCCTCGCGCCCCGGCGGGCGGCGCAGCAGCAGCGACACGGCACGGTAGGCCTCGGCCTGCTTCGACAGGTCGTCGAACACGATGAGGACGTGCTTGCCGTCGTACATCCAGTGCTGGCCGATGGCCGAGCCGGTGTACGGAGCGAGGTACTTGAAGCCGGCCGGGTCGGAGGCGGGAGCCGCGACGATCGTCGTGTACTCCATCGCTCCGGCGTCTTCCAGCGCGCCCTTCACGGAGGCGATGGTCGAGCCCTTCTGGCCGATCGCCACGTAGATGCAGCGGACCTGCTTGTTCTCGTCGCCCGACTCCCAGTTGGCCTTCTGGTTGATGATCGTGTCGATCGCGATCGCCGTCTTGCCGGTCTGGCGGTCGCCGATGATCAGCTGGCGCTGACCGCGGCCGACCGGGATCATCGCGTCGATGGCCTTGATGCCGGTCTGCAGCGGCTCGTGCACGCTCTTGCGCTGCATGACGCCCGGCGCCTGCAGCTCGAGGGCACGGCGGCCCACGGTCTCGATGTCGCCGAGCCCGTCGATCGGGTTGCCGAGCGGGTCGACCACGCGGCCGAGGTAGCCGTCGCCGACACCGACCGAGAGCACCTCGCCGGTGCGGGTGACCTGCTGGCCGGCCTCGATGCCGGAGAAGTCGCCGAGGACCACGACGCCGATCTCGCGCTCGTCGAGGTTCAGGGCGAGGCCCTGGGTGCCGTCGGCGAAGGTGACCAGCTCGTTGGCCATGACGCCGGGCAGGCCCTCGACGTGGGCGATGCCGTCCGCCGCGTCGACGACCGTGCCGACCTCGGTCGCCGCAGCCCCGGTGGGCTCGTAGGCGGCGACGAAATCCTTCAGCGCGTCACGAATGACGTCGGGGCTGATGGAGAGTTCTGCCATTGTCTTCCTTTTGTTCGAGGGGCCTCGGCCCCGAAGTCGCCGTCCCGCGGGACGGGAAGTCTGTCAGCCTGCGAGTCTCTGTCGCAGGTCGCTCAGTCGGGACGAGACGCTCGCGTCGATCACGTCGTCGGCGACCTGCACGCGCAGTCCTCCGACCACGGACCTGTCGACCACCGTGTTCACGGAGACCTCGGTGTCGTACTTGCTCTTCAGGATCGCCGCGAGCCGGTCGGTCTGCGCGGAGCTGAGCGGCACCGCGCTGGTGACTGTGGCCACCGTGCGACCCCGCTCGGCCGCCACGATCCGCTCGGCGCGCGCGAGCAGCTCGCGCACCCGGCGCTCGCGCGGACGCTGGACGACGGATGCCGCCACCAGCGTGGCCGCGGCGCTCGCGCGACCGTCCAGCAGCGACGCGACGAGCGCGCCCTTCTGCTCCGGGTCGCCGAGTCGGCTGCCCAGTGCGAGCTCGAGCTGCGGATCGGTGGCCACGACGCGACCGAACCCGAACAGCTCGCCCTCGAGGTCGGTCGACGCATCCGCCTTCGAAGCCGCACGGATCGCGAGCTCCTCGACGGCGTCGACGAGGTCGTCGGCGCCCGACCAGCGCTGACGCGCCACGGTCTCGAGGAGGCCCTTCGCCGTGGGCGACGCGGTCGCGAAGACCGCGGCGACGACGTTCGCCCGGGCGTCCTCGGTCGAGCCCCAGTCGGCCAGCGCGCCGCTCAGCTGCGGCGTGTCGGCCAGGGCGCGTCCCGCGGCGAACAGCTCGCCGGCGACGCCGAGGTCGACACCGGACGCGGCGTCGAGAGCCGCGTTCGATGCCGCGAGGGCCTGAGTGGTCGCGCTGCCCATTACCGGGCTGCCGTTTCGGACTCGGATGCCTCGAGGTCGGCCAGGAAGCGATCGACGACGGCCTGCGCCTTCGCGTCGTCGGAGAGGGTCTCCCCGATGACGCCGCCGGCCAGGTCGAGTGCGAGTGTGCCGACCTCGCTGCGGAGCGAGACGAGGGCGCTCTGGCGCTCGGCCTCGATCTGCGCGTGCGCGGCCGACGTCACGCGAGCCGCTTCGGCGGTCGCGGCGTCCTTCGCCTCGGCGACGATCTTCTTGGCGTCTTCGCGAGCGGCCTCGCGGATCTCGCCGGCCTCCCGCCGTGCCTCGGCGAGCTGCGCGGTGTACTGCTCGAGCGCGGCCTCGGCCTGACGCTGGGCCTCATCGGCCTTCTCGATGTTTCCCTCGATCGCAGCGGCGCGCTGGTCGAGCATGTCCTGCATGCGGGGCAGCACGAACTTCCAGAACACGACGAGGATCGCGATGAAGCACAGCGCACCCCAGACCAGGTCATAGATCTCGGGCAGCAGCGGGTTCGGGGCGTCCTTCTCCGCGGCCAGAGTGACAAGAGCCGGAAGCATCCTGTCTCCTTACGTGAAGAGGGGGCTTAGTTGTAGCCGAAGATGAAGCCGGTGGCGATACCGATGAACGCGAGCGCCTCGGTGAACGCGATACCGATCCACATGAGAACCTGCAGACGGCCGGCCAGCTCGGGCTGACGCGCGACGCCCTCGATCGTCTTGCCGACGACGAGGCCGATGCCGATGGCCGGGCCGATGGCGGCGAGGCCGTAGCCGACGGTCGCGATCGAACCGTTGACGGCGGCCAGAACCGTAGTAGCTTCCACGGGTTTTTCCTTTCGTTGGGTGGGTCGGCTTGTGCCGGCCCGCTCAGTGCTCGTCCGCGATCGCGAGCTGAATGTAGACCGCGGTGAGGATTGCGAAGATGTACGCCTGGAGGACTGCCACCAGGATCTCGAAGATCGTGAAGGCGAAGCCGAATGCCAGCGTTCCGGCGCCCAGGAGGCTCCACCAGCTGCCGGCGGTGAAGAAGAAGAACCACGTCGCCGAGAAGAACAGCACCAGCATGAGGTGGCCGACGATCATGTTCATCAGCAGACGCAGAGTGAGCGTGACCGGGCGGATGATGAACGTCGAGAGGAACTCGAGGATCGCCACGAACCACTGCAGGAACACCGGGATGCCGGACGGGAACAGCGAGTTCTTGACGAAGCCCTTCGGGCTCTTCTTCACGCCGGCGTAGATGAACGTCGCATACGACACGATCGCCAGCAGCAGCGGGACCGCGATGATGCTGGTCCCCGCGATGTTCAGGAACGGCACGATGCCGGTGAGGTTCATGAACAGCACCATGAAGAAGATCGTGGTGATGATCGGGAGGAACCGGTTGCCGTCCTTGCGGCCCAGCAGGTCGTGTGCGATGCCGTTGCGCACGAAGTCGAGGCCCATCTCGACGACGCTCTGGAAGCGGCCCGGGACGAGCTTCATGCGGCGGGTGCCGATGACGAACAGCGCGATCAGGACGACCGTTGCAATGATCTGGATGAGGTTGATGCGCGTGAGCGCAAAGGGAGTACCCTCGAACAGCACGACCGGCGGGAAGAATTCGTCGATCGACGGCGGGTGGAAGCCGCCGTCATCAGCGGCTTTCACAAACATGGTCGCAGCTAGGGTGAACAGCGCGGGCTCCAACTTCGGGGCATCGGTCGAAACCGTTGCGACGATGGTCGATGAGACGCACTCGCAAGTCGACTCAGCGTCAGACGCGAGCGGGCGGGTGCTCTCCTACCCTATCAAACTCACAGCGTCGGCGAGTCGCGCCCTCAGACGTCTTTCCCGGTCTCATCGGCGCCCGGGGCCTGCTCGTCGGGCACCTCGTGCGGCAGATCCACCGCCACGGCGGGAACACGCATCCGGGTCATCACGATGACGTCGATCACGAGCGATGCGAGCACTCCCGCCACGAGCGCCACGAAGAACACGGTGGGCTCGACCCACGGCTGCCCGCGCAGCACGAGCAGCACGACGATGAAGACGACGAACTTCAGCAGCCAGCCGCCCAGGACGATGCCGAAGAAGATCGGCACGTACAGCGCGTCTCCGAACCAGCGGTTGGCGATGAGGATGCTCGCGCCGGTGATGCCGAGGAACACCGCGGCGAGGATGATGCCGGCCAGTGCGCTGAACAGTCCGTGCGCGCCGGCGGCGATGAAGCCGAGGATCGCGCCGATCACGGCGAGGACGGCGGTGACGACCGCCGACCAGATGAGGGTGGTGCGCAGCACCGGGGTGCTCGTGATCTTCGTGCGGTCGGCGGGGCCGCTCATCGGTGCGGTCATCGATGCTCCTGGGGTACGGGGGTGGGTGCCGCCTCGGGTCTGGCGGCCGCGGTCGCGCGGGGGCGGCGGCGGGATGCGGGGGTGAACGTGACGACGAGGCAGGCGGCGACGCCGACGACTCCGAACGCGATGCCGATCCAGTATGTGCCGCGCCAGTCGTGGCCCACGGCGATGTACATGAGGAGGATCGACAGGCCGATCATGGCCGTCCAGGCGTAGAAGATCAGCACCGAGGTGCGGCTGGAGTGCCCCATGTCGAGCATGCGGTGATGGAGGTGCTTGCGGTCGGGCGAGAACGGCGACTTCCCCGCTCGCATGCGCCGGATGACGGCGGAGCCGAAGTCGAGGAGCGGGAGGATCACCACGGCGACCGGCAGCAGGATCGGCATGAACGCGCCGAGCAGCTGCGAGCGGCCGAACTCGTCGGGGTCGAGCGTCGCGGGATCGAACTGGCCGCTGATCGCGATCGCGCTCGTGGCCATCAGCAGGCCGAGCACGAGCGCTCCGGAATCGCCCATGAACAGCTTGGCGGGGTTCCAGTTCATCGGCAGGAAGCCCAGGCACATGCCGACCAGCACGCAGGCGATGAACGAGGCGAGATTGAAGTAGCTGGATGCGCCGGAGTCGCGCACGATGAAGTACGAGTATGCGAAGAAGATGACGTTCGCGATGAGGCAGACGCCGGCGACGAGCCCGTCGAGCCCATCGATGAAGTTCACGGCGTTCATGACGATGACGATCGCGAAGACCGTCAGCGCGAAGCTCACGGCGGCCGAGGGCACCGTCATGCCGCCGATCGGGAGCGAGTAGATCTGCAGCTGGCCGAACCAGGCGATGATCCCGGCTGCGAGGAACTGCGCGGCGAGCTTGATCATCCAGTCGAGGTCCCACAGGTCGTCGGCGACTCCGACGAGCACCGTGAGGGCCATGGCGGCGAGGATCGCCCACACCTGGCGGGGATTGGCCCAGAAGATCTGGAAGTACGGGGTGAACGCCGACACGGCGAACGCGGCCACGGCGCCGAGGAACATCGCCACGCCGCCGAGCCGCGGGGTCGGCGTCTTGTGCACATCGCGCTCGCGGATCGCCGGGTACAGCTTGAACCTCAGCCCGATCCGCCACACCGCCCACGAGAAGATCAGCGTCACCGTGGCGGTGAACAGAATCGTGAAGACGTACTGCTTCACCCGTCGTCACCGGTCGGGTCGGGCTCGCCGCTCGCGTGGGGCTCGTCGGTCGGGTCGGGCTCGTCGGTCGCGTCGGGCTCGAGCAGGTCGCCGAGCACCGCACGCAGCCGGTCGCGCGAGATCGCCCCCTCGCGCAGCACACGCACGAGCGGCTCGGCACCGCCGACGAGGCTCGTCGCGTCGACGATCGTCGATGAGACGCCGGTGCGGCTGAGTCCGCCGTCGAGGTACACCGCGACGCTGTCGCCGAGCATGGCCTGGGCATCCTGCGCCTCGATCGCAGCGGGCCGGCCGGTGAGGTTCGCGCTGGACACGGCGAGGGGCCCGGTCTCCTCGAGCAGCTCGAGCGCAAGGCGCTCGTCGGGCATGCGGACGGCCACCGTGCCGTGCGTGTCTCCGAGATCCCAGGACAGCGACGGCTGCGCGGGAAGGACGATCGTGAGCCCGCCGGGCCAGAACTCCTCGACGAGTCGTTCCACCGCCTCCGGCACCTCGGAGACGAGCGCCTGCATCATGGCGCGGCCGGCGACGAGGACGGGTGGGGGCGACTGGCGACCGCGGCCCTTGGCGGCCAGGAGCCGGGTGACGGCGTCGGGGCTGAAGGCGTCGGCGGCCACGCCGTAGACGGTGTCGGTGGGCATGACGATGAGCTCGCCGCGGCCGATCGCCTGGCGCGCCTGGCGCATACCGGTGAGCAGCTGCGCCGGATCGCCGCAGTCGTAGAGGGGGGTCATGACCCGTCCAGTGTAGCGAGGCGGCCTCGGAGGCCGCCTGGGCCTCAGGGGCGGATCGCCGTGGTGACGCGGTCGCGCTGCGTGAGATCGGGATGCGTCGCGGCGCCGCGCCATCCGTCCCCGGCGAGGATGCCGCGCACGTCCTCCCCCTGCCATTCGCCGTGCTCGATGACGATCGAGCCGCCGGGGCGGGCGAGCCGCAGGCCCACGGTGCTGAGCACCCGGATGGCGTCGAGACCGTCGGGACCCGAGTACAGCGCGGACGCGGGATCGAACAGGCGCACCTCCGGATCGCGCGGGACGGCGCCGGCCGGCACGTAGGGCGGGTTGGAGGCGACGACGTCGAGCGTGCCGTCGAGCTCGGCGGGCGGTGCCGCGAGGTCGCCGAGGAGGAGGTGCACGCGTCCGTCGCCGTACCGGTCGACGTTTCGTGCCGCCCACTCGTGCGCCTCGGTCGAGCGTTCGATCGCCCAGACCTCGGCGTGCGGCACCTCGGTGGCCATGGCGAGCGCGATCGCGCCGCTCCCGGTGCCGAGGTCGATCGCCCGCGGCCGGGCCGACGGGATGGCCGCGAGCGCGTCGATCGCGAGCTGTGCGACGACCTCGGTCTCGGGACGCGGGACGAAGACGCCCGGACCGACCCGCAGCTCGAGATGCCGGAACGGTGCCACGCCCGTCAGGTGCTGAAGCGGTTCGCGGGCGGCGCGCCGGTCGACGAGGGCGCGCAGAGGCTCGGCGGCGTCGGGCGCGAGCGCGTCGCCCCGGATGGCTGCGGCCTGCACTCCCCCGCGGCTCGTGCCGAGCACGTGCGCCACGAGCAGCTCGGCGTCGACCTCGGGATCGGGCACTCCCACCGAGGCGAGGTGCGCCGCGACGGCGCGGACGACGGCGGCGATGCGGGGCGGGTGGGATGCGTCCATGGAGGAGACAAGCCTATCCGCGGCGGCAAGTAGGCTTGATGACGCTTGCCCTCGTAGCTCAGTGGATAGAGCGGCGGACTCCTAAGCCGCGCGTCGGAGGTTCGATTCCTCTCGGGGGCACCGCTGTCGCTCAGGCGTCGGGCGCCGGCGCGCCCGTCTGCGCATCGGGTTCCCGGTCCCGAGCGCCGCCGCGCTGCGCCGCCGCACCCGCCAGCACGACGAGGCAGATGCCGATCAGCTGCACCACCGCGGGAGACTGGCTCAGCACGAGCAGGCCCATCACGGTGCCGAACGCCGGCTCGAGAGCGAGGAGCGTTCCGAACGCGGTATGCGTCATGCGGCGCAGCGCGAGCATCTCCAGCGCGAACGAGACCACCGGCGTGAGCAGGGCGATGCCGGCGGCGGCCGGCAGCACCCACCACGTGAGGTCGCCGGCGAGGACCTGCGGCAGTCCGACGGGCGCTGTCGCCACGGCCGCGACGGGGATCGTGAGGGCGAGGCCGCTGACCCCCGAGAATCGGTCGCCGACGAACTGGGTGAGCAGGTTGTACAGGGCCCAGCACAAGCCGGCGAGCAGCGCGAATCCGACGCCGACGATGTCGATCGCGCCCTGCCAGGGGCGGGTGAGGAGCACGACCCCGACGAAGGCGAGCAGGGGCCACAGCAGCATCCGTCTGCGCCTGCTCGTCAGCGCCGCGACCGTGAGCGGACCGAGGAATTCGATCGCTACCGCCGTGCCGAGCGGAATGCGGTCGACGGCCGCGAGGAAGAACGTCGTCATGAAGCCGGTGACCACGCCCAGCGCGACCAGCGGCAGGATGTCCCGGCGCGTGATCGACCGGAATGAGGGACGGACGACGGCGAGGAGGAACACGGCGCCGCAGCACATGCGCAGCCACGCCGTGCCGGCGGGCCCGACGTGCGCGATCACCCCGACGGAGAGGGCGTTGGCCAGCTGGATCAGGGCCATCGCCGTGACCGACATCGACCATGCCGGGACGCGCAGCTGGGATGTCATCGGCGTCCGATCCCCCGTGCCGTGCCGACCCCGGGTTCGAACACGGCGAGGGAGAACCGGGCCGGCGACGAGCCGGCGTTGGCGTACGTGTGTGCTGCGTCGCCGTGGAAGGTGAGAGCGTCGCCGCGACCCACGTCGTAGGTCCGGTCGTCCACCTCGACCACGATCGCGCCGTCGTGCACATGGAGCAGTTCCTGCGTTCCGGCGGTGTGCGGCTCGCTCTCGTGGCGCTCGCCGGGCGCCAGCGTCCAGTCCCAGAGCTCGACGACATCCGGGGCTCGGGTGCCGGCCACGAGCACGCCACGGCCGCCGCCCTCGCCCGTCCAGAGCACGGCGCCCTCCCCGTGTCGGGTGAGCTTCGCCGCTGGCGGCTGCGTCCCCTCGACCAGCGCGGGAAGACCGATGCCGAGCGCATCGCTGATCCGCAACAGTGTCCCGACACTCGGGTTCACCGCTCCCTGCTCCACATTCACGACCATGCGGCGGCTGACGCCGGCAGCCTCGGCGAGCCGGTCGAGCGTCCAGCCGGCGAGGGTGCGCTCCTGCTTGACGCGTGTCCCGATCACGCGGGCGAGCGACTGCGCGTTCTCATCCATGAGTGCAGCATATTGCACCGAACCGGGCACTATCCGCCGGTGTGAATCGCCTCCG
The DNA here is from genome assembly GCF_058349865.2 of Microbacterium altimontanum. Taxonomy (NCBI): domain Bacteria; kingdom Bacillati; phylum Actinomycetota; class Actinomycetes; order Micrococcales; family Microbacteriaceae; genus Microbacterium; species Microbacterium altimontanum. Next base: position 172,373 of record NZ_JBYRJB020000007.1, read on the forward strand.
AATGCTGACGGACGCTTGCATCGGCCGGTGATTCTCGGAATCGTGGCCGGTTCCTGACGGAAGGAGAGCACATGCTCACGCTGACCGAGAACGCCGCCACCGCGGTGAAGACGATCGTCGAGCGCGGGGCCGATGCCGACACCGGCGGCCTGCGCATCCACGGGGCCGAGGACCCGTCAGCCGGCTTCGCGCTGTCGGTCGCCGGTGGCCCGGAGTCGAACGACGCCGTGGTCGACGAGGCGGGTGCCCGGGTGTTCCTCGACGCGGGTGCTGCCGCGGCGCTCGACGACCAGGTGCTCGACGCGCAGGTCGACCAGGAGGGCGCCGTGCATTTCGCCCTGTCGATGCAGCGCTGACGACGCCCCCGAAGACCCCTGACCGTTCATTCGCCGGTCGGGGGTCTTCGTCGTCTGCGGTGCTACTGGAAGTCCCGCGAGCGGTGGGCGACTCCCACCCGCAGATCGTCGAACGCGTCGGCGACGAGGTTCACGACGCCCTCGACCGAGCGCTCGATGATGCCGCGCACGATCAGCGCCGGGCTGTCGCGCACCACCCGGCGGTACCGGCTCCACACCCCCATCGAGCAGACGACGTTGACGATGCCGTGCTCGTCTTCGAGGTTCAGGAATGTGACACCGGATGCGGTGGCCGGCCGCTGGCGATGGGTGACGAGCCCTGCCACCTCGACGCGACGGCCGACCTCGTGGCGGCGCAGTTCGCTCGATGTGAGCACTCCGCGGGCGTCGAGCCCGGCGCGGAAGTGCGTCATCGGGTGGTCGTCGGTGGAGACGCCCGTGGCCCAGAGGTCGGCGGCGAGGCGTTCATACCCGCTCGGATCGGTGAACAGAGGCGGCTGCACCGACACCATCGAGTCGGGAAGGAACTCGGCGCGGTCCTGCGCCGCCGACCCCGCGAGCCAGATCGCCTCGCGGCGGGCGAGGCCGAGGCACTCGAAGGCGCCGGCGGTGGCGAGCGCCTCGAGCTGCGCCGTGCTCACGCCCACCCTCCGCACGAGGTCGCGCATGTCGCGGTAGCGACCGTGCGCTTCCCGCTCGGCGACGATCCGCTCGGCCAGGGCCGTGCCGATGCCCTTCACGGCGGCAAGACCCAGACGCACCGCGAACGCGCCGTCGCGCCGATGAGCGGCCGAGACGTCGGGCGCATCGATGTCGAAATCCCCAACCGGCGGCTGGTGGCGATCCAGGCAGGCGTCCATGCCGGTCGGGCCGCCTTCCGACGAACCGGTCTGCTCGACGACCGGCTGGGCCCCGGACAGGTGCAGATCGGGGCGCAGCACCGTCACGCCGTGCCGCCGCGCATCGGCGACGAGGCTCGCGGGCGAGTAGAACCCCATCGGCTGGGCGCGCAGCAGCCCGGCCAGGAACGCTGCCGGATAGTGCAGCTTCAGCCACGAGCTGGCGTAGACGAGCAGCGCGAACGACAGCGAGTGCGACTCGGCGAACCCGAAGTTCGCGAACGCCTGGATCTTCGCGTAGATCGCATCCGCCTCCTCGCCCACCAGTCCGTTTGCCGCCATGCCGTCGTAGAGCTTCTGCTTGAGCGAGTCGATGCGCTCCACCCCGCGCTTGGACCCCATCGCCCGGCGCAGCAGGTCGGCATCCTCCCCCGTGAGCCCGCCGACCGCCATGCCCATCTGCATGAGCTGCTCCTGGAAGACCGGGACGCCCAGGGTGCGCTCGAGCACCGGCTCGAGCTTCGGATGCGCGTAGGTGACCGGCTCGCGCCCCAGCTTGCGTCGCACGTACGGGTGCACGGCACCGCCCTGGATGGGCCCCGGCCGGATGAGCGCGATCTCGATGACGAGGTCGTAGAACCGTCGCGGCTGCAGCCGCGGCAGCAGCCCCATCTGGGCGCGCGACTCCACCTGGAACACCCCGATCGAATCCGCCCGGCACAGCATGTCGTAGACGGCCTGCTCCTCCTTCGGGATCGTCGCGAGCTCCCACTCCTCCCCGGTCGACGCGCGCACGAGATCGAACGTGTACTGCAGTGCGGCGAGCATGCCGAGCCCGAGCAGGTCGAACTTCACAAGACCCATCCACGCCGCGTCGTCCTTGTCCCACTGGATGACGGTGCGGTTCTCCATACGGGCGTGCTCGATCGGCACGACCTCCCCGACGGGCCGGTCGGTGAGCACCATCCCGCCGGAGTGGATGCCCAGGTGCCGCGGCGCCTTCAGCAGCTCCCCCGCGTATTCGATGACCTGATCCGGGATGTCGTGACCGCCGTCGGTGGACAGAGAAGCCCCCCATCTCTCCACCTGCTTCGACCACGCGTCCTGCTGACCGGGCGAGTGGCCGAGCGCCTTCGCCATGTCGCGGACGGCGTTCTTCGGCCGGTACTGGATGACGTTCGCGACCTGCGCGGCACGGTCGCGACCGTACTGCCGGTACACCCACTGGATGATCTCCTCGCGCCGGTCGGAGTCGAAGTCGACGTCGATGTCGGGCTCCTCCTCGCGCAGGCTCGACAGGAAGCGCTCGAACGGCAGATCGTAGGCGATCGCGTCCACCGCCGTGATGTCGAGCAGATAGCAGATGGCGCTGTTGGCCGCCGAGCCGCGGCCCTGGCAGAGGATGCCGCGGCGCCGCGCCTCCTGCACGATGCCGTGCACGATGAGGAAGTAGCCGGGGAAGTCCTTCTGCTCGATGACGTCGAGCTCGTGCGCGATGCGCTCGCGATCCTGTCGGCTCGCGTCGGGATACTTCCGGGGCACCGCGCCCCACACCAGGTGCCGCAGCCACGACATCGGCGTGTGCCCCTCGGGCACCGGGAGCTTCGGCAGCGCGGGCTTCGCCGACCGCAGCGGGAACGCCAGCTCGTCGGCGAGCGCCACCGTGCGCTCGACGGCGCCGGGATACCGGGCGAAGCGGCGCTGCATCTCGGCGCCGCTGCGCAGATGCGCACCGGCGTGGGCGGGAAGCCATCCGTCCAGCTCGTCGAGGCTGCGGTTCGCGCGCACGGCGGCGACCGCGGCGGCGAGGGTGCGCCGGGCGGGCGCGGCATAGTGCACGTTGTTCGTCGCGACCACGGGCAGCCCGCGCTCGGCGGCGAGCGCGGCGAGCAGGTCGTTCGTCGCCGTGTCGAGCGGATCGCCGTGATCGATGAGCTCCACGTTCACCGCGTCGCGGCCGAACGCGGCGACGAGCCGGTCGAGCTCGGCCGCCGCCGCCTCGACCCCGCCTGTGAGCCCGCGGTCGGCGAGCGCGCGCCGCACGGCGCCCTTGCGGCATCCGGTGAGGATCGCCCAGTGCCCGTCGGCGGTCGCGGCGAGCGCGTCGAGGTCGTACACGGGCCGCCCCTTCTCGCCTCCGTTCAACTGGGCGTGGGTGAGCGCCGAGGCGAGCCGGTGATACCCCTCCTGCCTGCGGGCGAGCACCACGAGGTGCGCGCCCGCGGGATCCGCCTCGCCGCGCTGGGGCTTCGGCAGCTCGAGCGACAGCTCCGCGCCGTACACGGTCTTCAGCTGCCGCTCCTGCGCGGCCTCGGCGAACCGGACGATCCCGTAGAACCCGTCATGGTCGGTGATGGCCAGGGCGTGCAGACCGAGCCGCTCGGCCTCCTCGACGAGCTCCTCGGGCGACGACGCGCCGTCGAGGAACGAGAACGACGAATGCGCGTGCAGCTCGGCGAACGGCACGGCGTCGACGGGCCGCTCGATCGCCGGCGGGACGTACGGCCCGCGCTTGTGCGACCAGGCGGGACTGTCGCCGCCGTCGGCACCCGACGGCACCGACCGCGGCCGGCGCCGGTCGCTCAGCACCCGCTCGAGCTCCGACCATGAGATGGAGGGGTTGTTGAAGCCCATCAGCCCGCTCCCGCGAGCGCATCCAGGAGGGCCCGGAGGCTAGTCATACTTCGCCTCCACGCTCCAGCGGCCGTCCTCGCACACCAGCAGCCAGGCCTCCTGCTCCGCGTCGATCACCTGGAACCGGTGTGCGCGGCGCGCCCGCACCGGATCCCACGCGCGCTCGTCGATCGTCCAGGGGCCCGCCCACGAGACGATCGCCCGCCGCCTGCCCGCCTCGGTGAAGGCGGCGGGCGGCGCGCTCAGCGCCCCACGGTCGTCGACCTCCACGACGACACCGGTCGCGGACGCGACATCCACCGCCGGAGGCTCGGGGAACACCGTCGCCGGCAGCGGCGCCGGCAGGCTGCCCGGCCACGGACGGGCGCGCTCGCGGCTCAGCACGGTGCGATCGCCCCACGGCACGAGCACCTGCCGCTCGTTCAGCCAGCGGCCGCCGCCCACCGCGGGAGTGAGCACGCCGCGATGGCCGAGCATCGCCTGCACTCGGGAGAGCGCATGGTGCACCTTCTCGTCGGCGCCGGCGCCGAAGATCGCCGGCTGGTGGGCGGATGCCGCATCCACCGCCTCGGGCGCGATGCGGCACAGGGTCACCCCGCTGCGGAGCACGCGGTTCTGCGCGTCCTCCGCCAGCTGCCACCGCACCCGGTCGACGACCGCCGCGGCGTCGAACGATCCCGGGTGCAGCCAGACCCGCTCGCTGCGCTCCCCGCGGTCGCCGACGAGTTCGACGCGCAGCTCGGTGCACACCAGGTCGACCGCCCCGAGCCCGGAGATGAACTCGTCGGCGGCCACACGCATCCCGAACGCCACCTGCTCGGCCAGCTCGACGGGCGGTTCGAACGCGACCTCGCGGTCGAGCTCGGGCGGCGGGGTGCGCGGCTGCACCGGACGTGAATCGGCCCCCGCCGCGAGATCGTGCAGACGCAGTCCACGCGAGCCGAAGCGCTCCTGCACCCGCGCGGTCTCGAGGGCTGCGAAAGCGCCCAGCGTGTGCACGCCGAGCCTGCTCAGCAGGTGGGCGAGCTCCGCATCCTGCAGGGTCGTGACCGGCAGGCCGGCGAGGAACGCGGCGGCCTCCCCGGGCGGCACCACCCGCACCGGATCGTCGGGCCGGGTGGTGCGGGCGGCATGCTCCGCGGTGAACGGCCCGTCGGCGACGCCCGCGCGCACCCCCGGCAGGCCGTCGGACTCGGCGAGCGCGTCGAGGATCTCGCAGGCGGCGGCGTTCTCGCCCCCGTAGTAGCGGGCGGGCCCCCGGGCGCGCAGCGCGCACAGCCCCGGACGGATGATCTGCACGCCCGGGGCGAGCTGCTCGATGCGGGAGACGACCGGAGCGAACGCGCGCTGATCGCGGGCCGGATCGTCCGGCGCGATCTCCAGTCGCGGGCAGCGCGCCTGCGCATCACGCCGGCGCTGACCGCGACGCACGCCGTCGGCGCGTGCGGCGGCCGAGCATGCCACCACCTCGTTCTGCCGCACGATCGCGATCGGCCCCGGCTCGGCGGCGACCGAGCGCTCGCGCAGCAGGGCGGTCACGGGCCAGTCGGGAAACCACAGCACCAGGCTGCGGACGGGCTCCGGCATCTCAGCCCACCGCCCGCATCGGCACCGGCAGCTCGGTCGGGCGGTCATCGCGCATCAGACCCCCCGCATCGTCGGGCAGCAGCATCCGCGCCCGTCGCGGCACCGCCCACCGGCGGCTCGCGACGCTCACCGTCAGGGCGCGCCGGCTGAGGTAGCCGTGTCCGTCGCCCACGCCCGACCACTCCGGTGCGTCGATGGCGAGGGATGCCTCGGCCTGCGGCCACACGCCCTGCACGAGCAGCACAGTGCCCTTCTCGCGCAGCCGCGCCGACAGCCGTGCGACCTCGGCGTCGCTCGTGCGGCCGGCCGGGCGCACGGCGACCACGGGCAGCACGTCGGCGATCGTCGCCGTGACGGCGAGCCACCGCGGCCCGGGATCGGGGATGAGCACGAGCCGCGACAGGTCGACGCCCAGCTGCTCGGCCGCCTCGGCGCCGAGTTCGGGCATCCCCACCACTCCGCACCACGATCCCTCGCGCGACGGCCGGGCCAGCAGCGCCAGCAGCAGCGACGCCGACGGCCCCACGGTGTAGGCCGAACCGGGGCGCAGTCCTCCGCCGGGCAGCAGTTCGCCGAGGGCGGGAAGCGTCGGCAGCACGGGAGCGTCGAGCCGGCGGCCCTGCATCTGCTCGAGGCGGGCGCGCAGACGCGTGACCTCCGCTGTCGCAGTCGATGCCGACATGATCGCCCCCTCAAGACATCCACCATGCTAGAACACATGTTCTAGCTCAGCAATCCTGAGCACGACGATACGCCGACCCTCCGACAGGGAATTCGTTCCTATTCGCTTGCTATGTTCGACAGTCGAGACGGAAGGCGAGCGGCGGCGTCGCCGGCACGAAGCCCCTCTTCGAACGCCGCCACGGCGTTCAGCCCCGCCGTCTCGCGCGCGCCGCCGACGACGGTGTGGGGTATGCCCTGCGCCATCAGCTGCGCCGCCAGGTCGTTCCGCGGCGTCTGCCCCGCCGCCACGACGATGTCGTCGGCCTCGATCAGCTCCGCGACGCCGTCGATCTCGACGCGCACCCCTCCCGGTTCGACGCTCCGGTAGACGACGTCGGTGAGCGTACGCACTCCGCGGCGACGGATCGCCTGCACCGCCGCCCACCGCGTCGACACCCCCATGCCCGCCCCGATCGCGCCCGAGCGCCGCATGATCGTCACCCGTCGGCGCGGCGGGGAGCCGGCGGGACCGTCCTCGACGAGCAGATGCGCGAGGTCGACGGCGATCCCGCCCGCCCCGATCACCGCGACGCGCTCCCCCAGCCGTTCCACCTGCGCGAACGCCTGCACGTAGTCGATCACGTGCGCCGCGTCGATCCCCGGGAGCTCCACCCGCCGCGGGGTCACGCCGGTGGCGACGATCACGTGCGCGAAGCCGGCGAGATCGTCGACCGTGGCCGCACCCCCGGTGCGCACGTCGACGCCGAGCCGGTCGAGGATGCGCCGGAACGAACGCGCCGACTCCCGGAAGTCGCCCTTGCCGGGCACCGCTCCGGCGAGCAGGAACTGGCCGCCGATCTCGGGGGCCGCCTCGAACAGCGTCACCCGGGCGCCGGCGAACGCCGCCGCCCGCGCCGCCTCCATGCCCGCCGGGCCGGCTCCGACGACCGCGATGCGCGGTGCCGTCGTGCGGGTGGTGATCGGCCGCAGCGGGAACTCCCGTTCGCGGCCGGCTCGCGGGTTCACGGTGCAGGAGACCGGCTCGAGGCCGAACGAGCGGTCGATGCACGCCTCGTCGCATCCGATGCAGAGGTTCACCCGCTCGGCGAGACCGGCGAACGAGATCGCCACGATGTGCGGGTCGGCGAGGAACGGCCGCGCCATCGAGACGAGGTCGGCTCGGCCCTCGGCTAGGACCTCCTCCGCCTGGGCGAGAGTGTTGATGCGGTTCGCCGTCACCACCGGCACCGGCGTCCCCGCCTGGTGCAGTGCGCCTCGGATGCGGGCGGCGACGTCGGTGAACGCCCCGTGCGGCACCATCGACTGGACCGTCGGCACGCGCGACTCGTGCCAGCCGATGCCGACGTCGACGGCGTCGGCCCCCGCCTGCGCCAGCGCGACGGCGAGGGCGTCGACCTCGTCGGGGGTCGACGAGTCGGGCACGAGATCGGCGCCCGAGATGCGCACGAGCAGCGGCGCCTGCCCGACCGCGTCGCGCACCGCGCGGACCACGGCGACGGGGAACGCCCGGCGCCGCCCTGCATCGCCGCCCCACGCGTCGTCGCGCAGGTTCGTCACCGGCGAGGCGAACTGGTTGATGAGGTACCCCTCCGACCCCATCACCTCGACGCCGTCGAAGCCGAGCTCGACCGCCACCCGCGCCGCTGCGGCGAAATCCGCGATCGTGGCGGCGATGCCGTCCTCGTCGAGGGCGACGGGCTCGGCCCGCGAGAAGCGGCTGTACACCGCCGAGGGCGCCACCGGGGTCAGCCCGAACGACGACGGGAACGCGTAGCGGCCGGCGTGGAACAGCTGCAGCGCGATCCGTCCGCCGGCGGCGTGCACGGCCTCGACGACGCCGCGCCAGGGCGCAGCGTGCGCCGGCTCGTTGATGAGCGTGTACCCCGCGTTCCCCGCCCCCACCCGGCTGACGGCGGCGCCGCCGGTGACGATGAGCGCCGCCCCGCCCCGCGCGCGCTCCGCGTAGAACGCCGCGAGCGCCGCCGGCTCGCCGGTCTCCCGGTTCAGGTGCATCGAGCCCATCACGATGCGGTGCGGCAGCGTCATCGTGCCGATCCGCACCGGCGCCTGCACGGCCGGGTAGCGTGCCGCGGACATCGTGCTACCCCCGGGTCGGGCGCGGCGGCAGCCCCAGCGGGTCGGTCGTGTCGTGCCAGTACGGCGGCGCGGCGACTGTCATCCCTCCGTCGACGACGATCGTGTGGCCGGTGATGTATCCCGCCCGCTCCGACAGCAGGAAGTCGATGGCATCGGCCATATCGTGCACCGTGCCCGGCCGGCCCAGGGGGATCGCGTCGATGACCTTCTGCATCGGCGCCATTCCCGGCATCCCGTAGAAGTACTCGAGCGAATCGGAGTCGATGAGCCCGCCGTTCACCCCGTTGACGGTGATGCCGTACCCCGCGAATTCGACGGCCATGAACCGGATGAACGACTCCACCGCGGCCTTGTACGACCCGAGCGCGGCATAGGTCGCGAAGGCGCGGACGCTGCCGTAGCTCGACACCGCGACGATCCGGCCGCCCCGGTCCATGAGCTTGACCGCCTCCTGCGCGCCCAGCACGAACGGGCGCAGGTTCATCGCGTACGACCTGTCGAGGTGGTGCGTCTTCAGGTCGACGACCCGCTTGAACGCCGCCGCGGCGGCGTTGTTGACGAAGAAGTCGAGCCGGCCGTACTCGGCGGCCACCGCGTCGAACAGCCGCACGATGTCTTCCGGGCTCTCCACATCGGCCTGCACCGCGATCCCGTCGCCGCCTGCCTCACGCGCCTGCGCCACGACCTCATCGGCGAGCTCGGCGTTCGTGCGGTAGTTCACCACCACCGTGGCGCCCTTGGCGGCGAGGCTCAGCGCGAGCGTGCGGCCGATGCCGCGGGACGCCCCGGTGATCACGGCGATCCGGCCGGCGTACTCCCCCGCGGGCGCGCGGTCCTCGGCGGCCGCGGTCATGCGCGGCCTCCCGCCGCGGCACGGTCCAGCACGTCGCGGGCGACCACCGTCTTCTGGATCTCGTTGGTGCCCTCTTCGAAGCGCTGTGCACGCGCATCCCGGTACACGCGCTCGATCGGCGACGTCTTCCAGTACCCGACCCCGCCGTGGATCTGCAGCGCCTTGTCGGTGACCCGGGTGAGCATGTCGACCGCGATCATCTTCGCCATGGAGGAGAGGGCGGATGCGTCGGGTGCGCCCCGCTCCCATTCCCGGGCCGCGTGCAGGGTGAGCTGCTTGGCCGCCTGGATGTCGGCCTCGTTCTCCGCGATCATGAACGCGATCGCCTGGCGGGCGGCGATCGGCTTGCCGAACGTGACGCGGCCGGTCGCGTAGTCGACGGCGAGCTCCTGAGCCCGCTCGGCGAGGCCCACGCAGCTCATCGCGACGGAGATGCGGCTCGGGGTGAGGAAGCCGCCCAGGGCGATCGCCAGTCCGTCACCTTCCGCGCCGAGCCGCTGCGCGAGTGGGACGGGGGTGTCGGCGAAGGTCAGGGTCGCGTGGTCGGTGCCGCGCACGCCCATCGTGTTCGAGGTGTCCTCGACGGTGACGCCGGGTGCGTCGCGGTCGACGAGGAGCGCCACGACGCCGGCCTTGCCGCTGCTTCCCTCGATGCGCGCGAACAGCAGCCAGTAGTCGCACGTCACCCCGAACGTGATGAGGTGCTTGCGCCCGTTCAGCCGGTACACATCGCCGTCACGACGGACGGTGCAGGTGAGGTCGGCGCCGGTGCCGTTGCCGGGCTCGGTGAGGGTGAAGGCGACGAGGATGTCTCCGGCGACCATGGGCTTCACGAACCGCTCGCGCTGCTCGTCGGTGGCGTGCGGGTTGATCGCGCGCCATGTGCCGTTCAGCACGTGCACGAGCATCCGGATGGAGGCGTGGGAGCGCGAGAAGACCTCCATGAGGCCCATCCACTGCGTGAATCCCAGTCCGCGGCCGCCGAGCTCGGTGGGGGCCGCCATGCTGAGGTAGCCGCGCTGCTTCAGCTCGGCGTGCAGCTCGGGCGGCACGGCGCCGGTCTCCTCGATGCGTTCGGCCCACTCCTCTCCGGGTCCGCGCACCCACGCGGTGACCTCGGCGAGGAGCTCGTCGTACTCATGCTCCTCGATTCGAGGTCCGCGTCCATCGAGCGTCGTCGGTGTGCTGGTCATCGAGAGTGCCCTCCTTGTCGTGGGGATCGGCGACGGCGGCGAATCGCTGTGGTCGCAGCGTGGCGGCCTGCTCGCGCAGCAGGAACTTCTGAACCTTGCCGACGGCGTTGCGCGGCAGGCTGTCGATGATCTCGAGGCGCTCGGGCCAGTAGCTCTTCGACACCTGGCAGTCGTCGAGGTAGCTCTGCAGCTGGGAGAACGTGAGGTTCGCGCCGGGGGCGAGCACGACGAACGCGCAGGCACGTTCACCGAGACGCTGGTCGGGCATCGCGACGATCGCGACGTCGTCCACGGCGTCGTGCCGGTACAGCAGCTGCTCGATCTCGGAGACGGGGATCTTCTCGCCGCCGCGGTTGATGACATCGCGCACGCGACCGGTGATCCGCAGATAGCCGTCCTGATCGATCGTCGCGAGGTCTCCGGTCCGGTACCAGCCGTCGGCGGTGAACGCCTCGGCGGTGAGGTCGGGGCGGTCGAGGTACCCGTCGAAGACCGTCGGCCCGGTGAGCTCGAAGTCACCCTCGACGCCGTCGGCGACCGGGCGTCCCCGATCGTCCACGATGCGCAGCCGCACGTCGCGCAGCGCGCGGCCGTCGGTGCCCCATGCCTTGGCCGGCGGATCGGCCGGGCTGCCGAGCGCGGCGAGGCCCGTCTCCGTGGTCCCGAACGCGCCGCAGACGCTCGCCCCGAGCACGCGCGTGGCCCGTTCGGCGAGCGCGCGCGGCACGGCGGCGCCGGTGACGACGAAGATCCGCAGCGCCCGGGGCGCAGGGCCCCCGGCCTCGACCTCGTGCACGAGGTCTGTGAGGAACGGCGTGGCCGCCTGCACGAACGTCCCCTCCCACTCGTTCAGCACCTCCAGGGCGTGCGTCGGATTCCAGTTGCGCTGCAGGATCTGCGGAACACCGAGCACCCACGCCAGCCACATCCCATACAGGAACCCGGTCTGGTGTGCGAGCGGAGACGGGATGTAGATCGCGTCGGTCGAATTCAGCGGCAGCTGCTCGATCTCCATGCGCGCCGCCCGGCTCAACGACTCGTGCCGGTGGATGACGCCCTTCGGCTCGCCGGATGTGCCGGAGGTGAACAGCAGCTGCGCGGCATCCTGCGGGTGCGGCGCGTGTCCGTCGATCGCCTCCCGGTCGACGTGCGCCCACGCCGATGCACGGTGCCACGCGTCCCACCGCACGCGGGGGTTGTCGCACGAGGGCAGGATGTGCGCGACGCCGGGCGTCAGGTGCAGCACGAGCACGTGCTCCAGGGCGAGGTCGCCGGCCGAGGGCCCGTCGAGGATCTCGGCGATCTCGCGGTCGTGCTGCCGGCCGCGGAAGTTGTCGGCGACGACCAGGACGCGCGCCTTCGACCGCGCGAGGGCGATGGCCACTTCGCGATGCCGGAAGATCGGCATGATCGGGCAGATCACGGCGCCGATGCGCGCAGCCGCGGCCGCGAGCACGACGAACCCGCTGCAGTTCGGCAGCTGCACGGCCACCCGGTCGCCGTGCCCGACGCCGAACTCCAGCAGCAGGGCAGCGGCCTTGTCGACCTCGCGGTCGAGCTCGGCCCACGTCAGGCGGGTCGTGCGGTCGGCTGCGGCATCCACCACCGCGAGCCCGTGCGGACGCTCACTCGCCCAGCGCCGCACCCATTCCGCGCCGGTGACCTGCGCGGCGGCCTCGACGGTGCCGTCGGGAGGGAGGCGTCGCGCGGTGGGACGAGCGGGCCCCTTCTCGACCTGCATGTCGACGTGCAGCTCGCCCATCGCATCGAGGAACTGGGGATACGAGATGCGGTACGCGTTCGGGAAGGTGAGCGTGGAGCGGCCGGACGCCGCCGCCGCCGCGACCGCGAGCGACATGAGCACGCGGTGGTCGTTGAACGACGACAGATGCGTGCCGTGCAGGCGGGGGACGCCGCGGATGCGCAGATCGTCGCCGTCGACCTCGAGATCGCCGCCCATCTGGTTCAGCTGCAGCATCGAGGTGACCCGGTCGGACTCCTTCAGCCGCACATGCTGCACGTCATGGAACACGCTCTCGCCGTCGGCGGTGGCCGCCATGGCCGACAGCACGGGGAGCATGTCGGGCACAGCACGGCAGTCGACATCCGTCGCCCGCAGCCGGATGCCGTCGTGCCGCACCCGCACGCCGCCGGCCGCGGCATCGACGGTCATCGGCACGCCCATGCGTCGTGCGATCGCGAGGAAGTCGGCCTCCGGATGGTCGAGATCGGCGGCGTCGATGCTGTGCAGGCCGGTCAGCAGCACGTCGGCGGGCCGCAGCGCCGCGACGGCGATCCCGAACGCGGCCGAGCCGATGTCGGGCGGCAGCCGGAGGTCGGCGGGATGGGCGCTCTGGCCGGGTGCGATGTCGTATCGACGCCCGTCGGCGGACACGTCGACCTGGAGGCCGAACTGCGCCATCATCCGGACCGTCAGGTCGACGTAGCTGCGCTCGTTGTACGGCCCGTCGACGATGACGGTCGTGTGCTCGCGCGCGAACGGCGCCACGAGCAGCAGCGCCGACACCCACTGCGACAGTGTGCCGGCGATGTGCACGGTGCCGCCCCGCGGTCGGCCGTGCCGGACCCGGATGGGCGGGCAGTCGGTCTCGGAGGAGGCATCCACCCCCAGCGTCCGCAGCGCTTCCAGCAGCGGCCCGATGGGTCGACGATCGAAGTACTTCTGTCCCGCGACGAGGAGGTCGCGGTCGGCGAGCGCGGCAAGGCCCACCATGAAGTACAGCGTGGTGCCCGAACTGCCCACGCTGACGCGCTCGCGCCGGGGGCGATACGGGCCGCCGTGCACGATGAACGTGTCGCCGTCGACGTCGACGCGGATGCCGAGCGCACGCAGCAGATCGACCGTGTACTGCACGTGCCGGGCGTCGCTGAGGCCCGCGATGCGGCTCGTGCCGGGGGCCAGGGACGCGAGGATCAGCGCACGATGCGCGTGGTACTTGGAATTCGGGACCTGTACCGTGCCGCGCACGCGCGCGGTGCTTCCCGCCACCGCCAGATGCATCTCGACCCCCTTGTCCGTGCCGATGCTCGTCCGTGCCGATGCCCGTCCAGGTGCGCCGCCGATCGGCATCCGTGCCGGCGCTCGGGCCGCCGATGGGGTGCGAGCCAGACCATACTCCGCTCGCGCCGCGTCCGGCAGGGGACTTGCGTCCCGCGCCACGATCGCCCCGGCGCACCCCGCCCACCCATGCCCGGGTCAGGCCGCCAGCGCGAGATAGGGCTCCCAGCGGGGATCGGCGCGCTCGACGCCGCGCACCGTCCAGTGCGCGCCGCGGGGCGGGCGCGGCACGAATCGCAGCTCCCACGACATCTCCTGCGGCGTGCGGTCGCCCTTGCTGTTGTTGCAGCGCTGACAGCAGGCGACGAGGTTCTCCCATGAGTCCTTGCCGCCTCGCGAGCGGGGCATGACGTGGTCGATCGTGCCGGCGTGGCTGCCGCAGTACGCGCAGCGGAACGCGTCGCGGCGCAGCACGCCCCGTCGGGTCACCGGAATGCTGCGCGCGTTCGGGACGCGCACGTACCGGGTCAGGACGATCACGGCCGGTCTGTCGTAGGCGGTGGTGGCGGCGAGCACCGGCGCGTCGTCGACGCGCTCGATGATCATGGCCTTCTCATTCATCACCAGGACGAGGGCCCGGCGGAACGAGACCACGGCGAGTGGCTCATATCCTGCATTCAGCACCAGTGTGCGCATCTGCCATCCTCACGAACGGTCCGAGACGGCTTCCCGGACATTCGACACGGCGCGCGACGACCTCACGAAGGGTATGAAAAAAGACGCCGTCTCACAGACGGCGCCTGGCGGCCGCACTCCCGGTGCGGCATCCGATCTCATGATGCCGAAGGACGTGCAGGCCGAGCGCATCCATGGTGCGAATGCGTGGTGTGCTGCCCATCGGCTTCCCTCCGCTGCGATCCGAGCGTCCGGGAACAGCGTAAACCCTCGACGCGCCGCCGGGCCCGCAACGGGGTCGGCGGCGCGTCGAGGATCAGGATGCGTCAGCTCGCGTTCGCGCGCAGCCAGGCCAGCGGGTCGACCTTCGTGCCGCCGAGCGCGACCTCGAAGTGCAGGTGGTTCGCCGTGGAGCGGCCGGTGCTGCCGACCCGGCCGATCGCCTGGCCGACCTCGACATGCTGACCGCTCGAGACCTGACGGCTGCCGTAGCGCATGTGACCGTAGAGGGTCTCGACCGACTTCCCGCCGATGTTCGTCACAATCGTGATGGCGACGCCGTACCCGTAGTAGCTCTCGCTCGAGACCTTCACGGTGCCGGAGGTCGCGGCGAAGATGGGAGTGCCGCCGGGAGCCAGCAGGTCGACGCCCTGGTGCTCGCCGCCACGGGAGTGGAATCCGTCGCCGATGTGGCTGATCGTGGCGAGCGGCCACCGGATCGATCCGGTGCCCGGGCCGACCATGTTCAGGTCGATCTTGCTGTACGACCTGCTGGACGAGCTGTTTGACGAGGCGTTGAGCGCAGCGACCTTCGCCGCCTCGCGGGCGCGGGCGGCCGCGGCCTCTTCGGCCTTCTTCTTCCGGATCTCGTCCGACGTGGTGGCCGAGTAGCTGCTGCGGCTCAGTGCCGCGCCGTTGCCGGCCTCGCGGGCATCGGCCGCCGAGGCGACGACGACCGACTGCGCGTCGTCGGCGGCGAGCTGCTGGATCGTCTTCGCCTCGGGCGTCGAGTTCGCCGCGGCGAACGCCGGGATCGAGACGGTTCCCACGAGCGCGGCGATCACGCCGATGACGGCGACGCGGCGGACGGGCGACTTGCGGGCGGACGATGTACGGACGGGGGATGTGCGGGCGGCCGGGCTGTGGGTGGCAGCGGCGGCGGCGCGCTGACCGCGTCGGGTGGCGGGGAGACCTGCGGGGGACTCCTGCGCCGGGGCGGTCGGGTCGTTCTGTTCAGCCAAGCTGACCTCCGTGCCTCCGCATCCGGCACAGCCGGGCACGGGCTCGTCGGATGCTTCACGGGCACCGGTGTCGGGACACGCGGTGCGGCATTTCCCGCACGAACGACGAGCCGGTGAGGCGATCCGTGCGGTATCCGTCGGCGGGCTTCTCGCCTGTGGACCGTTCGAGGCTACCCGAAGGTAACGAATATGTCACGCTCCACGCCTGACAGTCTGTGGAGAGCGATCAGTCGGCGTCGACCAGGAAGATGTGCGAGGCCACCTCGACGGGAAGCTCGAGTCCTTCGTCACTGCCGTCCATCTGCACGAGGACGTAGCCCTCGCTGTAGCGGTAGTCGCCGACGGCGCCGGGAACCACTCCCGCCCCCCGCAGCTGCGCCAGCAGCTCCGGATCGACCTGGGCGGGCTCGGCCAGGCGGCGCACCGTGCCGCGGATCGGCTCCCCGGCGGCGTCGAGCTTGCGCACGAGACCGACGACGCCCTGCTCGAACTGCATCGACGCGGTGCCGCCGAGCTGGTCGAGGCCCGGGATGGGGTTGCCGTACGGGGATTCGGTGGGATGCCCCAGCAGCTCGACGAGCCGCCGCTCGACCTGCTCGCTCATCACGTGCTCCCAGCGACATGCCTCCTCGTGCACGTACGCCCAGTCGAGGCCGATGACATCCGACAGCAGACGCTCGGCGAGCCGGTGCTTGCGCATCACGTCGACGGCCTTGTGCCGGCCCTTGTCGGTCAGCTCGAGTCGACGGTCGCCGGCGACGAGCACGAGACCGTCGCGCTCCATGCGGCCGATCGTCTGCGACACCGTCGGGCCGGAGTGCCCGAGCCGCTCCGAGATGCGCGCGCGCAGCGGCACGATGTTCTCCTCTTCCAGTTCGAGGATCGTGCGCAGATACATCTCAGTGGTGTCGATCAGGTCTGCCATTGTTCTCTCCGAGTCGCCGTCGGCTCCAGCCTATCGGCCGTCATCCGCTGTCATCCGGCGCGGGGCGCCGCATCCGCCCCTTCTAGAATCGACGCATGAGCCATGTTGCGCTGCCCGCCGAGATCCTGCCCGCCGACGGACGCTTCGGCTGCGGACCGTCGAAGGTCCGACCGGAGCAGGTGGCGGCGCTGGCCGGCCCGGGGGCCGAGATCCTCGGCACATCGCACCGCCAGGCACCGGTGAAGAACCTCGTCGGCAGTGTGCGCGAGGGGCTCGCGGAGTTGTTCCGGCTCCCCGACGGCTACGAGATCATCCTCGGGAACGGCGGGTCGACGGCGTTCTGGGATGCCGCGGCCTTCGGTCTCATCGAGAACCGGGCGCAGAACCTCGTGTTCGGCGAGTTCGGCGGCAAGTTCGCCGCTGCGGCGGCCGCACCGTGGCTGCAGGCCCCCGATGTGCGCAAGGCCGAACCCGGCACCCGCTCGCGGCCGGAGGCCGTCGAGGGCGTCGACGTGTACGCGTGGCCGCACAACGAGACCTCGACCGGTGTCGCCGCTCCCGTCGAGCGTGTGCACGGCGACGAGGGAGCGCTCACCGTCATCGACGCCACGAGCGCCGCCGGCGGCATCGACCTCGACATCAGCCAGGCCGACGTCTACTACTTCGCCCCGCAGAAGAACTTCGCCTCCGACGGCGGACTGTGGTTCGCGGCGGTCTCCCCGGCCGCGGTCGAGCGCATCGAGCGCATCGCGGCGACCGACCGCTACATTCCGGCGTTCCTCGATCTGAAGACCGCGGTCGACAACTCCCGGCTCAACCAGACGCTGAACACCCCCGCGCTCGCGACCCTGCTGCTGATCGATGAGCAGGTGCGCTGGATCAATGGCAACGGCGGTCTCGCTTGGGCCGGCGCCCGCACGGGCGAGTCGTCGGGGCTGCTGTACGACTGGGCCGAGGCATCCTCGTTCGCCACGCCGTTCGCCGCCGACCCCGCCGACCGCTCCCCCGTGGTCGTCACGATCGACTTCGACGAGTCGGTGGATGCGTCGGCCGTCGCCAAGAGCCTCCGCGCGAACGGGATCGTCGACACCGAGCCGTACCGCAAGCTCGGTCGCAACCAGCTGCGCGTCGCGACGTTCGTGGCGATCGAGCCCGACGATGTGCGTGCGCTCACCCGCTGCATCGACTACACCGTCGAGCGCCTCGCGCAGTAGCCCGTCCCGGGTCACGCTTGCGGGCATCTGGCCCGGCCTCTCGCGGCAGTCACCTCGGCGCTGCCATGCCGGCTTCGGCGCACCCGTCGGATACCGCGAATGCACATCACATCGCCGAGCTCACATGAAACCGCGCGCAGATTGATGTGGTTTCGTCGAAATCGTACGATTTCGACGAAAGGAGGCGAGCGGCTACTCGTCCTCGTCGGAGTCGTCCTCGTCGTCCGAGTCGTCCTCGTCGTCCGAGTCGTCCTCGTCCGACTCGTCCTCGTCCGAGTCGTCCTCGTCGTCCGAGTCCTCGTCCGAGTCGTCCTCGGCGTCCGCGGCGTCGTCGAGCTCGTCGATGTCGACGCCGTCCACGTCGCCCGCGTGCAGGATCGGCGACGCGTCCTCGTCGAAATCGGCCGCATCGAGGTCGTCGACGTCATCGAGCTCGCCGTCGAGCTCCTCCTCCAGGTCGTCCTCGTCGAGCTCGTCCTCGTCGAGCTCAGAGTCGGCCCCGTCGTCGCCGGTCTCCTCGTCGGCGGCGTCGTCACGCGCGGCCGCGGCCGCCTGCTGCTGCGCCTGATACTCGGCCAGGCGCACGGCCCAGGGCACCCATTCGGGAGCGAGCAGCGCATCCGCACCCGGCAGCAGCTCGGCTTCCAGGACCGTCGGCTCCGCGCCCTCGACGACGGCCAGGCTCACCGTCCAGAACCAGCCGGGATACCCGGGCATGCGGTTCGCGAACCGCAGCGACACCACACCGTCGGGCTCCACGGCGTAGCCGGCCGGGTCGCCGACCGTCTCCGGCCGCGTGATCTCGTGCAGCGCCGCGAGGGCGACGTCGTGCGCGGCGAGCAGTCGCTCGTCGGGCACGACGGCGTCGGCGCCGGGCTCAGGCGTCGAAGTCATCGGCGACCTTGCGCAGCAGCGCCGCGACCTTCTTGGCGTGCGCGCCGGAGGGGTAGCGGCCGCGGCGCAGATCGCCGCCGATGCCGTCGAGCAGCTTCACGAGGTCTTCAACGATGATCGCCATGTCGTCCGCCGGCTTGCGCGAGCGCTTGGCGAGGCTCACGGGGGCATCGAGCACCCGCACCGACAGCGCCTGCGGACCGCGACGGCCGTCGGCCAGGCCGAACTCGACCCGGGCACCGGGTTTGACCACCGCTCCGGCAGGCAACGCGGTGGCGTGCAGGAAGACGTCCTGCCCGTCGTCGGAGGAGATGAAGCCGAAGCCCTTCTCCTCGTCGTAGAACCTGACCTTGCCGGTGGGCATGAGTACCTCGCTGAAACGGAGCGCGCCCGGTGGCGGGCGCGGAACGTGTGTGGATGAGCGGACCGAAGGTCCGTCTCCCAGCCTACGGCACCGGTACGGGGCGAGTAAGCTGAAGCGGATGAGCGCGCGCACACCGTCCGGCGACGTCCCAGTCCGTCGGATCGACCGCATCCTGTCCTTCGTGGCCCTGGGCCTGCTGGTCCTGTCGGTCGTGTGCTTCTTCTCGATCATGATCGGCACGGCGATGCACGCCACGTTCAACCAGGGACTGTGGCCGACGATCGGGATCATCGTGTACATCGCGCCGATCCTCGCGTTCCTGATGATCCTCGCCGTCGTCATCATGAGCTTCGTGCGGAGGGCACGGGCGAACAAGGCGCGCTGAGTGGCGGAGACCTCCGACGAGCGGGCGCTGGCGCAGCGGCTGGCGCGGCTCGAGCCTGGTCGGCTCGCCCAGCTGCTCGCCGCACGGGCCGTGGCGCCCGGCGTGGGCTGGCGCGACTGCTTCGACGCCGCGGAGGCGCTGCTCGATCCGGCGTCGGTCGATCAGGCGCTGCGGCTTGTTCCCCGCGCCGAACTGCGGGCGCTGGATGCGTCGGCCGGCGCGCCCGTCTCTGGTCCGGCCCGCGATCGCCTCGACGGGCTCGCGCTGCTGGACGACGATGGGCGCCCCTTCCGGGTCGTCGGCGAGCGGCTCCGCCTGGCGCTGTCCGCCCACCCATCCGCCGTCGCCGACGTCCCGCCCGAGGAGGGTCCCCCGCCCGCCGACGAGAACGCGGCAGCAGCGACGGCCGAGCGTGCGGTCGCGGCGGTGCGCGCCCTCACCGACGTCGTCGCGGCATGCGGCGACCAGCCGCTGACCGTCACGGGAGCGGGCGCCATCACGGCGGTTGACCGGCGACGGCTCATCGACACGCATGTCGTCGCCGACGCCGATGAGCTCGACGACCTCGTGCAGCTCGGCGACGATGCGCGGCTCATCGCCCTCGTCGACCGGGAATGGCGCCTCACGGACGCCGGCGACTCGTGGCTGCCGTTGCCCGGCGCGCAGCGGTGGACAACCGTGGCGCTCGCCTGGCGCGACGCGCTTCCCGCCGTTCTGCGCACCGCGCCCGGCGGCTACCAGGCGCCCAGCGACTGGGATGCGGTGCTCCCGCTGGACGAGCGCTGGCCCGAGCGCGCGCGGGCACTGCTGCGGCCCGGCGTGCGGTGGGGACTGTATGCCGAGAACGGCATGGAGCCGGCGTGGACGACGCCGCTGCGGGCCGGCGACGACCCCGCCGCGGGGGCGCTCGCCGCCCTCGTGCCCGCGGAGATCGACCGGATCTACCTGCAGGCCGACCTCACGGCGATCGCTCCGGGCCCCTTGCGGTCGGTGCTCGACCTGCGCCTGCGGACGATGGCGCGCCGCGAGTCGCGCGCGCAGGCGTCGACCTATCGCTTCACGGCCGAGACGCTCGCCGCCGCCGTCGCGGGCGGCGAAGACGCGGCATCCCTCCGCGCCTTCCTCGGGCAGCTGTCGTTGACGGGCATCCCCCAGCCGCTCGACTACCTCATCGAGCAGACCGCGTCGCGCCACGGGCTGGTGCGCGTGGGGACGGATGCCGCGACCGGCCGTACGCGGATCACGAGCCCCGACCCGCAGCTGCTGCAGACGATCGCCGTGGACCAGACGCTGCGGGCGATCGGCCTGGTGCGCGGCGACGGCGAGCTCACGTCACGCGTCTCGCGGGACGCCGTGTTCTGGACGCTCGCCGACGCGCGCTACCCGGTCGTCGCCCTCGACCCGACGGGCGAGCCCGAGCCGCTGCGGCGACGCCGGCCGCCGGTCGCGCCACAGCGGCGCGCCGACGGCGCGGAGGTGCTCCTCCCGCTCGCCACGCAGCTGCTCGCCCACGACGGCGGCGACACCGAATCGGCGTGGCTCGAGCGTGAGCTCGATCAGGCCGTGCGCGCCCGCAGCGAGGTCGTGGTGACGGTGCGGCTCCCCGACGGCACCGAGCGCGAGTTCACGATGGAGGTCACCGGGTTCGCCGGCGGCCGCCTCCGCGGGCGCGACAGGTCCGCCGACATCGAGCGGACCCTCCCCGTCAGCAGCATCGTGGGCGTGAAGCCGCGCTGACGTACAGGCGCCGCGGGTAGAATCGTCCGTTATGTCCGACGGCCCCCTCATCGTCCAGAGCGATCGCACTGTGCTGCTCGAGGTGGCGCATCCCGACGCCGAGACAGCCCGTCACGAGCTGGCGATCTTCGCCGAGCTCGAGCGGGCGCCGGAGCACATCCACACGTACCGGATCACGCGGCTGGGGCTGTGGAACGCGCGTGCGGCCGGGCACGAAGCCGACGACATGCTCGCGACGCTCGATCGCTGGTCGAGGTTCCCGGTGCCGGCGTCGGTGTCGATCGACATCCGCGAGACCGTCGGCCGCTACGGCCGGCTCGTGATCGAACGCAACGACGACGGCGACCTCGTGCTGCGCTCGACGGATGCCGCGGTGCTGGCGGAAGTGACGAAGAACAAGCGCATCCGCCCGCTGCTCGTCGGCCATCCCTCCCCCGATGCCTACCTCATCGACGCGTGGGCCCGCGGCGCCATCAAGCAGGAGCTGCTGAAGATCGGCTGGCCGGCCGAGGACGTCGCCGGCTACACGCCGGGCACGCCGCATCCCATCGCCCTCGACGAGAGCGACTGGCACCTGCGGCCGTACCAGCACACCGCCGTGGAGAAGTTCACGCAGGGCGGCTCCGGAGTCGTGGTGCTGCCCTGCGGCGCGGGCAAGACGCTCGTCGGCGCGGCGGCGATGGCCGAGACGAAGACCACCACGCTCATCCTCGTGACGAACACCGTCAGCGCGCGGCAGTGGCGCGATGAGCTGCTGCGCCGCACCTCGCTGACCCCGGAGGAGATCGGCGAGTACTCCGGGCAGGTCAAGGAGGTCAAACCGGTCACGATCGCGACCTACCAGATCCTCACGGCGAAGCGGAAGGGGCAGTACGCGCACCTCGCCCTCCTCGACGCGCTCGACTGGGGACTCATCGTGTACGACGAGGTGCATCTGCTCCCCGCGCCGGTGTTCAAGCTCACCGCGGATCTGCAGGCTCGACGCCGGCTCGGCCTGACTGCCACCCTCGTGCGCGAAGACGGCCGCGAGGGCGACGTGTTCAGCCTCATCGGTCCGAAGCGGTTCGACGCCCCGTGGAAGGAGATCGAGTCGCAGGGATTCATCTCGCCCGCCGTCTGCTACGAGGTGCGCGTCGACCTCCCCGACGACGACCGGCTCGAGTACGCGGCGTCGGCCGACGACGAGCGGTACCGGCTCGCGGCGACGGCGCCGGCGAAGATCGGCGTCGTGAAGGACCTCGTCGCCAAGCACACGGGAGAGCGGATCCTCGTGATCGGCCAGTACCTCGACCAGATCGACGTGCTCGCCGACGCGCTGAACGCCCCGAAGATCACCGGTGCCACGCCCGTCGACGAGCGCGAGGAGCTGTATCAGGCGTTCCGGGAGGGCCAGGTGCAGGTGCTCGTCGTCTCGAAGGTCGCCAACTTCTCCATCGACCTGCCCGAGGCGTCCGTCGCGATCCAGGTGTCGGGGTCATTCGGCTCACGGCAGGAGGAGGCGCAGCGGCTCGGACGGCTCCTGCGGCCGAAGCAGTCGGGCCACACGGCGAGCTTCTACACGCTCATCGCCCGCGACACCGTCGACCAGGACTTCGCGCAGAATCGTCAGCGCTTCCTCGCCGAGCAGGGATACGCGTACACGATCCTCGACGCCGATCAGGTCGCCGCCTGATCCGATGACGCGGCGGCGCTCAGCGCGCGTAGCGGAGGAACACGAAGCCCTCGTCGTCGTGCAGCACAGTGCGCAGCCGGAATCGCCGGTCGCCCTCGTCGGCCCCCTGCGCGATGCGTCCCGCCGCGCCGCCGACGACGCGCGGCGCGAGGGTGAGGCACAGCTCGTCCACGACGCCAGCGTCGAGCAGCGAGCCGAACAGGTGCGGGCCGCCCTCGCACAGGATCTGCGGCATCTCCCGCTCGGCCAGCCGCGCGATCATCTCTCCCAGGTCGACCTCCTCCTCGCCGCACACGAGGACATCGGCGACCTCCGCGATCGCCGCACGCCGGTCGGCGGACGCCGCCGCGCACGTCACCACGACAGGGCGGACGGATGCCTCGGCGAACACGGATGCGGAAGGCACGAGGTCGAGCCCGCCGCTGACGACGACGAGCCGCGGAACCGCTGCGAGGCCGTGCTCGCGCCGCCACGCGGCATCCTGATCCTCCGGGGCGACGCCCCCGTATCCCTCCACCCGCACGGTTCCCGCCCCGACGAGGACCGCATCGGCCATCGCCCGCAGCACCTGCATCAGCGCCCGATCGGTCGCCCCGCCCAGCGTTCCGCTGCGGCCCTCCAGCGTCACGGCGCCGTCGGCGCTCGAGACGAAGTTCATGCGCACCCGCGGCGTCTCCCGGTGTTCGAGGGCGTATGCGGCGAACAGGTCGTCGCGGGTGGGACCGGTCGCCGGCATCATTCGTTCCCCTCCGCCCGCATGTTGTGCAGCTCATAGGCGGGCTCGCGCCATCCCATCATGGCCTCGACCATCCTCATCGCGTCGACGCTCTGGGCGACGT
This sequence comes from Microbacterium altimontanum, assembly GCF_058349865.2. NCBI lineage: Bacteria > Bacillati > Actinomycetota > Actinomycetes > Micrococcales > Microbacteriaceae > Microbacterium > Microbacterium altimontanum. Next base: position 195,581 of record NZ_JBYRJB020000007.1, read on the forward strand.
TGTGCACACGCACCATCCGCGCGCCCTGGGTCACGCAGAACACGGCCGCCGCGAGCGATCCCGCGAGTCGCTCGTCGCGACCGCGATCGAGCGTCTCGCCGACGAAGTCCTTGTTCGACAGGGCCGCGAGGATCGGCAGACCGAGCGTCGTCAGCTCGCCGAGCCGGCGCGACAGCTCCAGGGAGTGCCGGGTCGTCTTGTTCAGGTCGTGTCCGGGGTCGACGACGAGCCGGGTCCGTGGCACGCCGCGCTCCTGGGCAAGCGCCACCCGCTCACGGAGGAACGCCGCGATCTCGCCGACCACGTCGTCGTAGCGCGGCTGCGGCAGCGAGGTGCGCGGCGCCGCCCGGCTGTGCGCGACCACGAGCGTCGCATCCGAGTCGGCCACGACATCGGCCATCCGGGGGTCGTGCAGCCCGGTCGTGTCGTTGACGACGGCGGCCCCCGCGGCGATCGCCGCCTGCGCCACCGCGGGCTGGAAGGTGTCGACGCTCACCGGCCCGAGCGGGGCGAGCTCCCGGACGACCGGGACGACCCGATCGATCTCCTCCTCCACGGGCAGCGGCGGCCCGGGCGCGAACTTCACTCCGCCCACGTCGACGACGTCCGCCCCCGCCGCGAACGCCGCCGCGCCCGACGCGACCGCCGCATCGAGCGCATACGTCGCGCCGTTGTCGTAGAACGAATCCGGAGTCCGGTTCACGATCGCCATCACGGCGATGCGGCGTGAGAAGTCGATCTCTCGCCCCCCGATCCGCCGCACCGGGTCGACCAGTCCGGGGTCGACGATCACGCCGTGACCAGACTGTCCAGCGGGATCTCCGGGTCGGCGAGCGCCCGCGGGTCGACCCCGGCGCCCGATCGGATGAGCTGCTGCACCGCCTCGTTCACGTCCCACACGTTCACGTTCATGCCGCCGACGACGCGGGCTCCCTGCGTCCAGAACACGACGAACTCGCGGCCGGCGAGGTCGCCGCGGATCACGAGCTCGGCGTCCTTCATGAGCGGCGGGTAGCCCGACAGCTCCATCCCGAGGTCGAACTGATCGGTGTAGAAGTACGGGATCATGTCGTGCTCGACATCCTGCCCGAGCATCGCCCGGGCCGCGACCGGGCCCGCGTTCAGGGCGTTCGCCCAGTGCTCGCTGCGCAGGCGCCGGCCGAGCACCGGGTGCATCGCATTCGCGACATCCCCCGCCGCATACACATCGGGCGCGCTGGTGCGCAGGGATGCGTCGACGAGGACGCCGTTGTCGACCTCGAGTCCTGCCTCCTCCGCGAGCGCGGTGTTTGGGACGGCCCCGACGCCGATCAGCACGAGATCGGCGGGAACCGTCTCGCCGTCGACCACCACGCCCTCGGCGCGGTCGGTTCCGGCGATGCGCTCGACGCTCACCTCGGTGCGGATCCGAACGCCGTTCTCCTCGTGGAGCCGGCGGAAGACGTTCCCCATGTCGGCGCCGAGAGCCGCCGCCAGCGGCACCGGATCGCGCTCGAGGATCGTCACCTCGTTGCCCAGCCGGCGCGCCGTCGCGGCGACCTCCATGCCGATCCAGCCCGAGCCGATGAGCACCAGCTGCCGGCCGCCGTGGGAGAGCTCGGCCTTCAGCGCATCGGAGTCGTCGAGCCGGCGCAGCAGATGCACACCGGGCAGGTCGTGGCCGGGGATCGGCAGCCTGCGCGGCGACGAGCCGGTTGCTAGCAGGAGCTTGTCGTACTCCACGGCCGCGCCATCCGAGAGAGTGACCGTGTGCGCGTCGGTGTCGATCGCCGTCGCGGCCGTCGACGTGCGCACGTCGATCCGGTTCTCGCGGTACCAGTCGTCGGGGTGCAGGATGACGGCATCCCGCCCCTCGTCGCCCTTCAGGTACCCCTTCGACAGCGGCGGGCGCTGGTACGGCGTGTACGGCTCCTCCGCGACGACGGTGATCGGTCCGTCGTAACCCTCCTGGCGCAGGGTCTCGGCCGCCGTCCCCGCGGCGAGACCGCCTCCGATGATGACCATCCCGGCCATGACGTCTCCTTTCGTCCTTCGTCAGCGTGCCGACGGCGCGAACCGCGCGCGCAGCGTCTCGTGCTCGCGCAGCTCTCCGCGGAACGCGCTCGTCACGGTGGTCGTACCGGATGCCCGCACCCCGCGGACGGCCATGCAGAGGTGTTCGGCCTCGAGCACGACGCCCACGCCGCGCGGCGCGAGATGGCGCTCGAGGTGGTCGGCGATCTGGGCGGTCAGCGTCTCCTGCACCTGCAGATCGCGCGCGAACATGTCGACGACGCGGGCGAGCTTCGACAGGCCGACGATCCGGTCGCCCGGAAGATAGCCGACGTGCGCCGTGCCGCGGAACGGCAGCAGGTGGTGCGCGCACAGCGACGTGAACGGGATGTCGCGGACCAGCACGAGATCGTCATACCCGCCCTCGTTCGGGAACGTCGTGAACGCGAACGGCTCGGGTTCCGTCATCTCGCGCAGCGCCGCGACGACCCGCCGCGGCGTCTCGGCGAGGTGCGCCGCGTCCGCGTCATGGCCGAGTGCCCTCAGCAGGGCCGCGACCGCCTGCTCGGCGGCGGCCACGTCGACGACGATCTCCCCCGCCTCCTCCACCGCGGCCAGTCGCGCCGCATCCTCCGCCGGCGGGTCTTCCACTGTCGCCAGGGACAGAGCCGGGCGGGTGGCCGTCGCGGTCGGCGGCATCGTGATCGACATGCGCTTCCCCTTCGACCCGGCGCGGTGTCGGGTTCGATACCGACGGTAGAACCGCGAGAATCTTTTGTCAAGAAGTACGTTTTTAGAGTACACTCGCGACATGGGCGTGATCTCTGAGAACCGCGCCGCAGCCCTCGGCGAGCTCGGCGACCCGATCCGCCGGCGCGTGTACGACATCGTCGCGAACGCGCAGGATGCCGTCGGCCGCGACGCGGCGGCGGCAGCCGCCGGCATCCCCCGCTCCACCGTCGCGTTCCACCTCGACCGCCTCGTCGACGCGGGCCTCCTGACGGTGGAGTACCGGCGGCTGTCGGGGCGCAGCGGCCCCGGCGCCGGCCGCCCGGCGAAGCTGTACCGCGCCACGGCGGCCGAAGTGACCGGCTCCATCCCGGAACGCCACTACGAGCTGGCCGGCGAGCTGCTCGCCGCCGCCGCCGAACGCGCAGACCGCGACGACATCCCCATGCGCGACGCCGTTCCCGCCCAGGCACGGGAGCTCGGCGCGCAGATCGGCACGGAGTGCCGCTCGGTCGAGGCGGCGCTCGACGCGTGCGGCTACCGGCCGGCGTCCGACGGCGCCGGCGGCGTGGTGCTGGAGAACTGCCCGTTCCACGCTCTCGCCGCCCGGCACACGCAGCTCGTGTGCGGCGCGAACCTCGCGCTCGTGCAGGGCATGATCGATGCCACCGGCGACGAGCGGACCCCCCATCTCGTCCCGCGCGACGGGCACTGCTGCGTCGAGGTGCGCGCGCGGGAGGATGCCGCTCGCCGCGAACATCCCACACCGACACAGCGCAGATCACCATAATGGGCACATGACCGCACCGCGCATCCTTGTCGTCGACGACGAACCGAACATCCGCGATCTGCTGATCACGAGCCTGCGCTTCGCCGGCTTCCAGGTGCGTGCCGTGTCGAACGGCGCGCAGACCATCTCGGCGGTCCTCGAAGAGGAGCCGGACCTCATCATCCTCGACGTGATGCTGCCGGACATGAACGGCTTCAGCGTCACGAAGCGCCTGCGGGGCGCCGGGTACACCGCGCCGATCCTCTTCCTCACCGCGAAGGACGAGACCGAAGACAAGATCGAGGGCCTGAACGCGGGCGGTGACGACTACGTCACGAAGCCGTTCAGCCTCGATGAGATCGTGGCGCGGATTCAGGCGATCCTGCGCCGCACGATGCAGACCGACGAGGAGTCGGTCATCCGCACCGGCGAGCTCACGATGGACCAGGACACCCATGATGTGTTCGTCGGCGACACCCAGATCGAGCTGAGCCCCACGGAGTTCAAGCTGCTGCGGTACCTCATGCTGAACCCGAACCGTGTGCTGAGCAAGGCGCAGATCCTCGACCACGTGTGGGAGTACGACTTCAACGGCGACGCGGGCATCGTGGAGAGTTACATTTCCTACCTGCGCCGCAAGATCGACCCGCACTCCTCCGAGTCGCTCATCCAGACCAAGCGCGGATTCGGCTACATGCTGAAGGCCGGCAAGACCGCTTAGGCGGCACACACGCGGGAGCCCACCCTGGGGACAGAGAAGCAGGATGCCGTCACCGGGTGGTGGCGCAGTCTAAGCCTGCGCGCGAAGGTCACCGGCGTGACCGTCGCAGTGCTCGCCATCGGTCTGTTCACGGCCGGCATGGGGACGATGATCTTTCTGCGCAGCGCGCTGGACGCGAACCTCGACAGCCAGGTCCAGCAGCTGAGCGCCGCCGACCTCGTCACGAGCGTGTTCGACGCCCAGGTCGGCGCCGACGGGGATGTGAGCTTCACGGTGAAGGACACCGCACCGGTGGACTACTCCGGATACTTCGTGGCGGTGTACGCGCTCGACGGCACGATGCTCGCCTCGACCGGCCCGCGCACCGAGAACACGCCGGTCTTCCCCGAGAAGATGACCGGCGTGCAGGTCACGACGCGGGGATCGACGCCGTTCGACATCGACGGCACGACGGGTGTGCCGTTCCGCGCGAGCGTCTCGTCGTTCACACTCAACCGGGGCGACCTGTTCACGCAGCTCGTCGCGCTGCCGACGTCGTCGGTCAATCGCATCGTCGGCACCTTCCTGGGGATCTACAGCATCCTCGCGCTCCTGACCATGCTCATCGGCGCCTTCGTCACCCGCGGTCTCGTCACGCTGGCGTTCCGGAGCCTCGGCCAGGTCGAGGCGACGGCGATGTCGATCGCGGCCGGCGACTTCAGCCAGCGGATGACGAAGATCGAGCCCGAGCACACGGAGGTCGGGCGGCTGAAGATCGCGATCAACGCGATGCTCGCGCGGCTCGACGCCGCGCTGGGGCAGCGCGACGCGGCGGTGCGGCAGATGCGCCGGTTCGTCGGCGACGCGAGTCACGAGCTGCGCACGCCGCTCGTGACGGTGCGCGGCTACGCCGAGCTGTACCGCATCGGCGCGATCCGCAGCGACGAAGACGTGGCCCTCGCATTCGAGCGCACCGAGAAGGAGGCGATCCGGATGGGCGCCCTCGTCGAGGACCTCCTCGCCCTCACGCGTCTCGACGAGCGTCGCGAGGAGATCGCGATCACCGCTGTCGACCTGCGCCCGATCGCCCGCGACGCCGCACTCGACCTCCGGGCGGCGTCGCCCCGCCGGCAGGTGACCGTGAACGACACGACCACCTCGGCGACTGCGGACGAGCTCCCCGCGCTGCAGCTTCCGACCGCGTCCACGCCCACGGCCGGAAAGCGCCGGCCGGGAGCGGTGGGCGGCCGCGTGCCGCGCAACATCCTGCGCCGTCGACCGAAGCAGCAGCCGTCCTCGACCGAGCACGCCGGCGAGCCGATCACCGCGGCCGTCCCCCTGGTGCCGGCAGCCGAACCCGTCGTGCTGGGCGAGGAGAACCGCATCCGTCAGGTGGTGGCGAACATCCTCGCGAACGCGCGACGGTACACCCCCGACGACTCCCCCGTCGATCTGGCGGTCGGGGTGGACGCGATGGCCGGCATGGGGTGGATCGCGATCGCCGACCACGGCGAGGGCATCCCACCGCAGATCCGCGACCAGATCTTCCAGCGCTTCTGGCGCGCCGACAACTCGCGCACCCGTGAGACGGGCGGATCGGGCCTCGGCCTGTCGATCGTGGCGTCGATCGTCGAGCTGCTGCACGGAAGCATCCTGGTCTCGGAGACGCCCGGTGGGGGCGCGACCTTCCGGGTGTCGTTCCCGCTCGCGCGGGGACGCGATACGGCATCGGCCGCCGAGGTGAACACGCAGCCGCTGCACCGCAGCCCCGACGAGGCGCCGTAGCCGTCGCCGACGCCTCCCCAGACGGGCGGACGGATGCGCGCGGTGCGCGCGCATCCCCAGATCCGTCGCCACCGCACCGAGGAGCGGTGGCGGCTGCCTAGCGTGGGTCCCACACGACAGAAGGGAGCCGCACATGGCCGTCTACTCCGTCGACAGCGACGCCGTCCTGTCCGCCACCACCGCGGTGCGCGGCACGATCGACCGGCTGCAGAGCGAGACGCAGTCGATGCTCGCCCAGCTCACGGATCTGCAGGGATCGTGGACGGGCAGCGCCTCGAACGCCTTCGCGGCGGTCGTCGACCAGTGGCGGGCGACGCAGGCGCAGGTCGAGCAGACGCTCGCCGCGATCAACGGCGCCCTGGCGTCGGCCGGCCGCCAGTACGCCGACGCCGAGCAGTTCAGCGCCGGCCTCTTCCGGTAGCGCCGAGACGACGAACGGCCCCTCCCGAAGGAGGAGCCGTTCGTGGGGGTGACGTCGGGTTTCGACTCGCCCGCTCTGCGGGCTCGCTCAACCTTGAGTCGACCGGGGCTCAACGCCGCTGCGCGGCATTGAGCCCCGACGACTCAAAAGTCCATGCCGCCGGTCGGGTCGGCCGGAGCCGCCGGAGCCTTCTCCGGCTTGTCGGCGACGACGGCCTCCGTGGTGAGGAACAGGCCGGCGATCGACGCGGCGTTCTGCAGCGCCGAGCGGGTGACCTTGGTCGGGTCGATGATGCCCTGCGCGAACAGGTCACCGTACTCGCCGGTGGCCGCGTTCAGGCCGTGGCCCGCCTCGAGGCCCGCGACCTTGTGCGCGACGACGCCCGGCTCGAGACCCGCGTTCTGCGCGATCTGCTTCAGCGGCGCCTCGATCGCGACCTTGACGATGTTGGCACCGGTCGCCTCGTCGCCGTCGAGACCCAGGGTCTCGAACGCCTTGGCACCGGCCTGGATGAGCGCGACGCCACCACCGGCGACGACACCCTCCTCGACGGCGGCCTTCGCGTTGCGCACGGCGTCCTCGATGCGGTGCTTGCGCTCCTTGAGCTCGACCTCGGTGGCCGCACCCGCCTTGATGACGGCGACGCCGCCGGCGAGCTTGGCGAGGCGCTCCTGCAGCTTCTCGCGGTCGTAGTCGCTGTCGGTGTTCTCGATCTCGCGACGGATCTGGGTCACGCGGCCCTCGATCTGAGCACTGTCACCAGCGCCCTCGACGATCGTGGTCTCGTCCTTGGTGACGATGACCTTGCGGGCACGGCCGAGCAGATCGAGCGTCGTGTTCTCGAGCTTGAGACCGACCTCCTCGGTGATGACCTGACCGCCGGTGAGGATCGCGATGTCCTGCAGCTGGGCCTTGCGGCGGTCGCCGAAGCCGGGGGCCTTCACGGCGACCGACTTGAAGATGCCGCGGATCTTGTTCAGCACCAGGGTCGCCAGCGCCTCACCCTCGACGTCCTCGGCGATGATGACGAGCTCCTTGCCGTCCTGGATCACCTTGTCGACGACGGGCAGAAGGTCCTTGATGTTGGAGATCTTCTGGTTCGCGATGAGGATGTACGGGTCCTCGAACACCGCCTCCTGGCGGTCGGGGTCCGTGACGAAGTAGGGGTTGATGAAGCCCTTGTCGAAGCGCATGCCCTCGGTGAGCTCGAGCTCGGTGCCGAAGGTCTGCGACTCCTCGACGGTGACCACACCCTCCTTGCCGACCTTGTCGATGGCCTCGGCGATGAGCTCGCCGATGGTCGGGTCAGCGGCGGAGATCGACGCGGTCGCGGCGATCTGCTCCTTCGACTCGACCTCCTTGGCGCTCTCGTGCAGCTGCTCGATGACGGCCGCGACGGCCTTCTCGATGCCGCGCTTGAGCGAGATGGGGTCGGCGCCGGCCGCGACGTTGCGCAGGCCCTCGCGCACGAGTGCCTGGGCGAGAACCGTGGCGGTCGTGGTGCCGTCACCGGCGACGTCGTCGGTCTTCTTGGCGACTTCCTTGACCAGCTCGGCGCCGATCTTCTCGTACGGGTCGTCGAGCTCGATCTCCTTGGCGATCGACACGCCGTCGTTCGTGATCGTGGGGGCGCCCCACTTCTTCTCGAGCACGACGTTGCGACCGCGGGGGCCGAGGGTCACCTTGACGGCGTCGGCCAGCGTGTTCAGGCCGCGCTCGAGACCGCGACGGGCCTCCTCGTCGAAAGCGATGATCTTTGCCATGTGTGTGTCGTCCCTCCCGGACGTTGGCTGACGGTCTTTAGCACTCGACAAACGGGAGTGCTAACCCCATTCTGGCACTCGCCCCTATCGAGTGCAAGCCGCCTGGATCGCTGGCTACGGCGTGCTCGACGGCGACGACGAGGCGACGCGATCCGTGCCCAGCACGACAGTGAGCTGCTTGCCGTTCGGATCGCTCGTGCTCTGGTACTCGTCGCTCTGCGAGATCTGCGCGCCGCCGATCACCTGCGCGAGTCCCGCGGCCGCGGCCTGGTCAGCGGCATGCGAGTAGTAGACGGTCGTGGTGGGGTACGTCGAGCCGGCCTCACCGGGCGACACCGCCCCGGCCGCCCACCCCGCCTCCACGAGCCTGTCCTTGGCGAGCGTTGCCTGATCGCCTTCACCGGTGGCGTTCAGGATGAGGATGCTGAACGACGTGTCGATCACGGGGGTCACGGTGGGCGCCGGCGTCGTGGCCACGGCCGAGGGCGCAGCGCCGAGGCGACCGGTCGCGAGCATCGTGCCGAACACACCGAGTCCGATGAGGACGACGGTGGCCAGCGCCGCCCATGCGATCACGACCCCGGCGCGCAGGTGCGGGTTCTCGGCGCGGTGCGCGCCGACCCGGTCGGCGTCCGCGGGGAGGTCGTCGAAGCGGTCCCGCGAGTAGGTCGGTCGAGGCACCTCCCGATGCTACCCGGCCGAGATCCGGGCGGTCTGCGTCCGCACCCGCTCGTCGCGGATGCGTCGCAGGCGCTTCACGAGCATGGGATCGTGCTCGAGGGCGTCGGAGGTGTCGATGAGTCGCCCGAGCAGCTGGTAGTAGCGGGCCGGAGCGAGGCCGAGCTCGACGCGGATGGCCTCTTCCTTGGCGCCCACGTGACGGGTCCAGCCGGCTTCGAAGGCGAGGATGGCGCGGTCGCGATCGTTCAAGGGCACGCTGTCACGCTACTGCGCGGCATCCCGATCCGCAGTGCGCCACTCCCGGTACGCGCCGATCGGCTCCACGATCCCGCCGAGCGGGTCGGCCGCCGCCACGACCTGTCCGTCGAGCGCGAGTGCGAAGGTACCGTTGGGCCAGTCGTCCGCGTCGGGAGCCGGATGCCACGTCCCGCGCGTCGCCGAGTGCAGCCCCGGTGCATCCAGCGTGATCCACCGGCCCGCCGCGCGGGCGGTTGCGACGATCTGCTCCCGTCCGGCGCGCGGCACGTGGGCGAGCACGCCGGGGGTCGTGACGACGAGGGTCGCCTCTTGCGGTGCGCGCGCCGCGAGCTGTGGCAGCACGGCGCCGGCGTCCCCGGCGACGAGGAGCGGCGGGTCTGCCGCCGCGACATCGAGCGCCGCGCTCACACGGGCGCTTCGTCCCTGCTCTCCCGGCCACACGAGGCCGGCGAGCCATGCCCGGTCGGACTCCGCCCGGGCGTCGCGGGGCTGCAGATCGATGCCCGCGCGCCACACGACGTCGGGGAGCCGCAGCACGGGAGCGGGCCCCCGCCACTCGGCGTCGAGCACGACGACGCTCGGCCCACCTGCGGGGTCGAGACAGACGAGGCCGTCGTCGGTGCGGTAGCGATACGAGTAGCGATCCGGGTACAGGCAGAGCCCGGCGCTCGCGCCGACCTCGAGCAGCGCGATCGGGCCGTCGATGAGGGCGAGCGCCGGCAGCAGCGCGGCGCAGCGGAGCGGCTCGTTCGTCTGCACGCCGCGGGCGGCGCTCTCCGCGACGACGGAGTCGGCGTGCTCCCGCACCCACGCCGCCCACTCCAGGTAGGGCACGAGCCCACAGCCGAGCATCCGGGTCACGGCGAACACGAGCGGGGGCTGCCGGTGGGTGGGTGGGATGCGGGCGAGCACGCCCGCGATGGCGTCGTCGGCTGCGACGCCCGCCGCCCACTCGGCGTACAGCGCCGACCGGTGCGGCGCCTCGACGCGGGCGAAGCGGTCGTACCGCTCCTGGACGGCGGCGATCTCACGCATCCGCCCATTCTCGCGCAGTGCACGAGGCGGAACACCGGGGCTCGAAGTCGGGTTGAATGGGTGTGGAGGACATCATGACCTACACCGTGAAGAAGACCGACGAGCAGTGGCGCGAAGAGCTGAACGACCAGCAGTACGCGGTGCTGCGCGAAGCCGCGACCGAGCGTCCGTGGACCGGCGAGCTCCTCGACGAGCATCGTGCGGGACTGTACACCTGTGCCGCATGCGGCGCGGAGCTGTTCCGCAGCGGAACGAAGTTCGACTCGCACTGCGGATGGCCGAGCTTCTACGAGTCGGTGCGCCCGGAGGCGGTGGAGCTGCTGGAGGACGACTCGCTCGGCATGCAGCGCACGGAGGTGCGGTGCGCGGCGTGCGGCTCGCATCTGGGGCACGTGTTCCCCGACGGCTTCGGCACGCCGACCGGTGACCGCTACTGCATGAACTCGATCTCGCTGTCGTTCACTCCTGAAGACGAGGCGTGAGCGCGTTCGACGCGGTGCGTGCGCGTCGGTCGTGGTCGAAGGTCACCGACGAAGCGCCCACGCATGAGCAGCTGCTGCCGCTCGTCGCGGCGGCCGGACGCGTCGCCGACCACTCGGCGCTGCGGCCGTGGCGGCTCATCGAGCTGCGCGGCGATGACCGGCAACGCCTCGGCCGTGCGATCAGCAAGGCCGCGGGCGAGAAGGACCCGTCGACGAAGCCGCTGCGCGCGCCGCTGCTGATCGCGATCGTGGTGAGCTACCGGCCGAGCGACAAGGTCCCGCGCTGGGAGCAGGTGGCCGCGGCCGCCGGCGTCGCCCATACCCTGAGCCTGCTGCTCGACGAGGCGGGGTGGGGCGTCATCTGGCGGACCGGGCACTGGACGCGGACCGCGAAGGTCGCGAAGCTGCACGGCCTGCGCGAGAACGAGCGTCTGCTCGGCTGGCTGTACGTGGGTGGGAAGCCCGAGGGCAAGGACGGGGGCAAGCGCAAGGAGCTCGACGCCGAGCGCTACCTCACCCGGCTGCCCGAAGCACGCTGACCCGCCGGGTCACTCGCGAAGCGCCGCCGTGCGTCGCGACGGCCGCGTGCACATTCCCGCGCGCATCGCAACCCCCACTTTTCCTCTCCGGGTCCCCGCTAGAACGGAGCGCCAACTGGTCCGTGAGGCCGGTGAACGAGAGGAGAGACGATGTCAGACGTTTACGCATCCGGGGAATCCGGCGGGACGACTGCTCCCATGAATGCCGACCCCGGCAAGCCGGAAGCAGCCAAGCAGGAGGCCGGGGAGGTCGCCGACACGGCCGGCGACGCGGCGAAGGATGTCGCCCACGTCGCGAAGGAGGAGGGCGCATCCGTCGTCCGGGAGGCGAAGCACCAGGTCGGCGACCTGTACGCGCAGGCGCGTGACGAGCTGAGCCAGCAGGCCGCGACGCAGCAGGACCGCATCGCGCAGGGTCTGCGTTCGTTCAGCGACGAGCTCGGATCGATGGCGCGCAATTCCGACAACGACGGCATGGCCAGCAGCCTCGTTCATCGTGCATCCGAGCGGGCAGGTCAGGCTGCCACATGGCTGGGCGATCGGGATCCTGCCGGGCTCCTCGAGGAGGTGAAGAGCTTCGCACGGCGGCGTCCGGGGATGTTCATCGCGGGAGCCGCCATCGCCGGCGTCCTCGTCGGACGGCTCACCCGCGCGCTCGCGCAGGGTGCCGCCGAGTCGTCGCAGGGCTCCACGTCGAGGGGCGCAGGAACGGGGCAGGCTCGGCAGTCGTCGAGTGGCATTCGAACCGGCCAGAACCTCACCGGTGCCGGCAGGGCCCCGGGTACGGGCCCGGGAGTGACAGCCGGCGGCGCGAGCGTGGAGAGCGGACTGGCCGGCTTCGTCGACACGGAGACCGACCTGCCGTCCACCGCCGCGAGCGAGGATGCTCCACTGTATTCGGAGTCGGCGAGCCGGTTCGCGCAGGAGCGACGGGAGGGCACGGATGAGCGACCAGACGCCCTCTGAGCGGCACGCCGAGAACGCCTCGCTGGGCGAACTGATCGGCGAGGTCACCCGCGACATGTCCACGCTCATGCGTCAGGAGGTGGCGCTGGCGAAGGCCGAGCTCAAGGAGTCGGCCGTCAGCACCATCAAGGGCGGAGGGATGCTCGGCGGCGCCGGCTACGCGGCGTCGATGACCGTGCTGTTCCTGTCGCTGGCGCTGTGGGCAGCACTCGCGTACCTGATCGGCTGGGGATGGTCGGGCCTGGTCGTGGCCGTCATCTGGGCGATCATCGCGGCGATCCTCTACCCGGTCGGCCGCGCACAGCTGAAGAAGGTGAAGGGGGCGCCCCAGACGGCCGAGACGCTGCAGGAGATCCCCCAGACGTTCAAGAGGAATGAGGAGAACCGATGACCGATTCACCAGATGCCATCCGGGCGGACGCCGAGCGCACGCGGCTCGAACTCGGCCGCGATGTCGACGCGCTCGCCGACAAGGTCAGCCCGTCGAAGATCATGCATCGCCAGACGAACAAGGTCCGCCACGCGTTCACGTCGGCGCGGGAGCGCGTCATGGGCGTCGCGCACGACGCCGGGGACTCGGCCTCCTCGATGGCCTCCGACGTCGCCGGTGAAGGCCGCCATCTGGTCCGCAAGGCGGAGGGCAACCCCATGGCTGTGGGGCTGATCGCATTCGGGGTGGGGCTGCTGGCGGCCTCGCTCATCCCGTCGTCCGACAAGGAGAAGGAGCTCGCGCAGTCGGCGAAGGAGCAGGCGCAGCCCCTCATGGACGAGGTGAGCAGCGTGGCCAAGGATGTCGCGTCCGACCTGAAGGAGCCGGCCCAGGATGCGGCGGCCGCCGTGAAGGATCGGGCGACGGATGCCGTCGAGAACGTCAAGGACGAGGCGACGGATGCCGCCGGCGACGTGAAGGACCGCACGCAGGAGGCACGGCAGAACATCGCCGAGAGCTGAGCCGGAAGCCGAACCGACGGGGCGGGGTGGGCGCTGCGCTCCCCCGCCCCGTTAACATCGCCCCATGCGAATCGCGGCGGTCCTGTGGCGCTCGGCGCATCCCGGGCCGACGGTCGTGGTCACCGCGATCGCGCTCGCACTCGGGATCGCGGCGGGAGCGGATGCCGGACGCATCGCGGTGCTGACGGTCTCGGTGCTCTGCGGACAGCTCTCCATCGGGCTGTCGAACGATGCGATCGACGCCCCCCGCGATCGTGCGACGGAACGGACCGACAAACCGCTCGCACGACCCGGGGCTCCGGTGCGGCTCGCGTGGACGGCGGCGTTCGCAACGGCGGCGGCCGCGCTGGTGTCCTCGGCAGCGCTGGGATGGCAGCTCGTGCTCGCACACGCCGTGTTCCTCGGCTGCGGCTGGGCGTACAACACGACGCTCAAGTCCACGCCCTGGTCGGCGGCGTGCTTCGCCGTGGGGTTCGCCGTCTTTCCGTCGCTCGCTCCCCTCGCCCTCGTCGAGCCGCACGTCGCACCGGCATGGGAGTGGCTCGCCGGAGCCGCGCTCGGCGTCGCGGTACACTTCTCCAACGTCCTCCCCGATCTCGAGGACGACGAGCGCACCGGCGTGCGGGGACTGCCGCATCGGCTCGGCCGTCGTGCATCGACGTTCATCGCGTTCGGCGCTCTGGCCGCCGGCGCCGCGGCGGCCCTGATCGGCGGCGGCCTTCAGAACGGCAGGGTGGGATGGGCGACCTGGACGGTCGCCGGTGCCGTGCTCGCGCTCGCGATCGTGGGGCTCGTCACGGCGGTGACGCGTCCCCCCGCGCGGCTCTCGTTCCGCATCGTCATGATCGGCGCGCTGCTGCTGGCAGCCGGGCTCGTGATCGGGAGCGGGACGGGCTGATCCCCGCATCCCGATCGAAGCCCATCGCGTAGGCGCGGGCGAGCACCGCCGCCGAGGGTCCGGCGAGCGCGAGCCGCAGCATCCCGGTGATGACCGCGTGCGCGACAGGCGCCCGCGCGCGACCGAACGCCGTGTTCACCCCGGCGATGCGTGCCGCCGTGTGCGCCGAGGCCAGCCGGTCGCGTTCCCAGCGGGCGAGCGCCGTGTCGTCCGGCCGGCCGTGCGCCCATTCCGCGAGCGGCGGGGCGAGGCCGGCCGCATCGAGAAGCCCGAGGTTCATGCCCTGCCCGCCGATGGGGCTGACTTCATGGGCGGTGTCGCCGATGAGGAGGATGCGTCCCACCCGCAACCGCCGGGCGACTGCCCGACGGATGCCGAACGCCGATGCCGTCTCGATCGCATCGGCGAGCACCGGCGATGCGCCGCGGGCGCGGACCGCGTGCCGCAGCCGCTCCGTCCGTGTGTCGGAGTCGGAGAGGTGGGTCTCCCCGCTCGGCCGCACCCACGCGACGAGCCGGCGTCCGCCGTCCGGCAGCGGGAACGACTCGAACACGCCCGACGCATCCAGCGTGACCGTCGCCACCGCTTCCGGTTCGCCGGTGAGTCCGGCGACGTCGGCCATCAGGTAGCGGTCGGCGTAGTCGCGTTCGGCGACGGCCGCGCCCGGCACGAGCGGCCGGCCGGCACGCCCCGCAGCCACCACCGCGATGCCCCCGGTGAGGAGGCCGCCTGCGTCGGTGACGACCTCGACGTGGTCGCCGCGGTCGTCGACCTCCACCACGCGCACCCCGCGTCGAACCGGCCGACCGCCGTGCGCGACCGCCGCCTCCGTGACCGCCTGGGGGGCCGCAGCGACGAACGGAAAGCGCAGCGGGAGCAGGTCGAAGCGCACCTCGCCGAGCCGCCGGTCGGCGGTGCGTGCCTCGCCGCGCGGGATGCGCACGGCACAGGACAGCAGCCGATCGGTCGCGCCCGATGCCTCGAGTGCAGCGAGCGTGGGCGGGTGGATGCCGATGGCGCGCGTGCCCGGCGTCGCATCGGAGCGGGCGTCCAGCACGACGGCGTCGACTCCGCGGCGATGCAGTTCCGCGGCGAGGAACAGGCCGGTGGGTCCGGCGCCGATGACGATGACGTCGTGCTCCGGCGCGTTCACGTCGACATCCTGCTACTGCTTCCGCAGCACCGCGAGGAGCCGGAACGGCCGTGCGTGCTCGACCGTCCAAGCCGGCGGGAGCACGGCACGCAGTTCGGCCGGCGTGTAGGAGCGGCGGATGCTGCGCAGTCCGTCCGTGCGCAGGAAGGACCCGGGCGCCAGCGGCGTGATCGCCACCGCATACGCGCCGTAGGCCGTTCGGCTGCGTGCGATGTCGGCGTGGAGGGCGAGGCGACGAGCCATCCGCTCACTGTCCGCCAGGACGGTGGATCGGTCTGTGACGGCGAGGTGGTGGAGGAGGTGATTGGAGATCACGATGTCGGCCAGCTCGCCCTCGTCCGCGAGGCGCGTGCTGTCGGTGGGGCGGTATGCGACTCCCGGAACGCGCGGGGCCGCCTCGGCGACGCCGATCGCCTGGGCGTCGGGGTCGATCCCCAGGCCTTCGACCGCGAAGCCGTCGCGTCGCGCCAGGGCGACGAGGCGCCGCAGCACATCGCCGCCGCCGCACCCGATGTCGAGGATGCGACCGGACCCGCCCGCTTGTGCGAGGGCGGGGCGGATGTGGCTGCGGTAGAGCCCGTCCCACCCAGAGACCAGGCGGTTGACGAGGCGGAAGCGCTCGAGCGTGCGGCGCAGCAGCACGGGGTCGCACGCCGGGTCGTCCATGAGCTCGGCCAGGTGCTCGTCGCGTGTCGCGAGGCTCGTCATGGCGCAGTCCGCCGCACGCAGCGCACGCTCTCGACCGTGAGGCCGGGCCCGAACCCGATGCCGACGACGCGCCCGCCGTCCGCGAGCGCGGTGTCGGCGAGGATCCGCTGCAGGATGAACAGTACCGTCGCGCTCGACATGTTCCCGTAGCGCCGCAGCACGTCCCGAGACGCCGCCATCGCGTCATCCGACAGCCCGAGCCCGGTCTGGACGCGGTCCAGGATGCTGCGGCCGCCGGGGTGGATCGCCCAGGCGTCGACCGCCTCGGCCCCGCCTTCGCCGGCGATGTTCTCGACGGCGGCGCGGATCTCCCTCCCGACGATCCGCGGAACCTCGGCGGTGAGCACCATCTCGAACCCCTCGTCGCCGATCGTCCAGTCCATGTCCTTCTCGCCGTCGTCGGTGAGAGCGGTGGTGAAGTTCTCGATCTCGAGCACCGGTCGAGTGCCGACGGTCGGCGGATCAGCCGTCACGACCGCTGCCGCCGCGCCGTCGGCGAAGACGGCTGACGACACGATCTGGTCGGGTTCGCGCGAGACGCGCAGGTGGAGGGAGCACAGTTCGGCGCACACGACGAGCACCACCGATCC
Source organism: Microbacterium altimontanum (assembly GCF_058349865.2). Taxonomy (NCBI): domain Bacteria; kingdom Bacillati; phylum Actinomycetota; class Actinomycetes; order Micrococcales; family Microbacteriaceae; genus Microbacterium; species Microbacterium altimontanum. Next base: position 212,001 of record NZ_JBYRJB020000007.1, read on the forward strand.
GGGCTGTCCGTCGCAGATGCGGGCCGCCGCGCGCAGGGCGGGGATCGCCGCAGCGCATCCCATGAAGCCGAGATGGTAGCGCTCGGTGCCGGCCGGGAGGCCGAGGTCGCGGACGAGGCGGTAGTCGGGCCCGGGCGCGAAGAATCCGGTGCACGACACGGTGATGACGTGGGTGACGGACGATGGGGGCACCTCGGCCCGGTCGAGGGCGTCGCGGGCCGCGGCGGCGAACAGTGCCGGCGCCTCTCGGCGGTAGATCGCGTTGCGGACGCCGGTGGTCGGAGCGAGGAGGCGCCCGTCGGCGGCTAGGAACGTGTCTTCCGCTCCCCCGGGTGCTTCAAGCTCGCGCAGGACGGTGTGCCGGCCATCGATCGCCGCGGCGTCGAATGCCGCGCGGATGAGCCGGCCGGTGAGGCGATCGGTTCCGTCCTGCGCCGCGAAGAGGTCGCGGATCGTGGCCTGGGCGAGGCGGGTGCTCGGCACGGCCGTGCCGATGGAGCGGATCAGCGCGGTCACGAGAACGGATCGCTCGTCGGTGACATGATGAGCTCCTCTCGCGGCCGCGGCGGAGCCATCAGCCACGATCACCCTAGGCGGTGGCCGCCGATCGATGCCGGGGGTTGACACGGAAACGCTCTCCTGCGCTCCGATGCCCTGCGGTGGTGCGGCTACCGGCCGGAGCCCTTCACAGGGCTGGGAGCCTGCACGTGACTCCCCTGCGGTGGGGTGCGACGCCACACGGTGAGATAGAGCCGGTGGGCCGTGATCACGAGGGCGAGCCAGGCAAGGCCCAGGAAGAACGCCGCCAGCACGTCGGTGAACCAGTGATGGCCGAGGTACACCCGGCTCGCCGCCACGGTCACGGCGAACAGCGTCGCGAGGGTGATCGTGAGGATGCGCGCGCCCAGGCGACGCTGACGCAGGACGAGCAGGTAGGCGATGATCCCCGCGATCACCACCGCGTTCAGGGTGTGCCCGCTCGGGAACGACGGGGAGTGCTCGTAGGGCGGCACGGCGTCGGCGAGATCGGGGCGGACCCGCCCGACGATGTTCTTCCCGGCGATCGTCATGAGCAAGGAACCGGCTCCGGCGGCCACGATGAGGATGACCGGGGTCCACGCGCGCCGGCCGATCGCCAACAGCAGCATGACCCCGATCGCGATCACCGGCATCACCACGACGCCGGCGATGTCGGTGTACGCGGTCACGGCCGTGTTGAGCCACGGGACGCGGATCCTCATCACGGCGGCCAGGATCGGCTCGTCCAATCCGGCGACGCCATCCGCTTCCGTCACGGCATCGTAGACGCCCGCCGCCGCGGCCGAGAGTCCGACGACCAGTGCCATGCCGACCAGGAGGGTGAGCACCAGCGCAGCATGCGGCCCCAACCACCGTGCGACGCGCTGCACCGCGGTGACGAGCGCGCGACCGAGTCGGGAGTGCCACCGGGTGAGGTCGTGGCCGCCGACGAAGCGGTCGCGCCGGAGTTCACCGGCGGCCCCCGCGTCCGCGTTCCGCCCGGAGGGGTCGTCCATCATGAGTCCTTTCGTCCTCGTGCCGGCGGTCGCGCCGCCGTCATCCGCCGGCGACTGCGAAGAGCCCGCCCATGCCGACCAGGTACAGGATGAGCACCGTCAAGGAGTCGACGCCCATACCGGCGATCCGCTTCTGCGGCCGGAAGAGGAGTCCCACGATGTATATCAGGGTGAGCAGGATCGCGAGCGCGGTGAGGTAGATGTCGGCCGAATTCGCTTCCGGGAGAACCGCCTTCCCGGAGATGACGGTCGCGACGAGGAACAGGACCGGCAGGAACGCGTTCCCCCCGAAGATGTCGCTCATGGCGAGGTTGTCATCGCCCTGCTTGACCGCCTGCAGCCCGGTGGAGATCTCGGGCAGAGCGGTGGCCAGCGCGAGGACGGTGGCGCCGAACAGCACTCCGGAGAGCCCGACCTGCTTCGCCGCCGCGTCTCCTGCGAGTTCGAGCACGACGCCCGCGATCAGCGTTGCGAGGGCGGAGGCGGCGAAGATCAATGCCACCTTCCATGACGGCCTCGTCTTGTGCGGATGCTGCGCGGCGTTCCTGCGGTGGCCCGGCGCGTGAGAGGAGGCCCCGGGAGCCGCACCGTCTTCATGCCACGGCAGGTGCTGACGCGCCCGTCGCACCAGCAGGAGCCCCACGATCCACAACGCGGCGATCAGCACGACATCCGGAGTGAGCCGGGCGAACGTGAGATGGGCGGGAAGTTGGCTCCCCGCGGCGACGACCGCGAGAACGCCCGCGACCACGACGGCTTCCAGGACCAGCACGAGCGACGCGGCCCGGTAGGTGAGGGGCTTGGCGTTCCGGCCCCGTTTGCCGAAGACATCGAGGATGACCAGCACCACGGTCTGCAGGGCGATTCCGCCGAGGATGTTGCCCACGGCGAGATCGAGGTTCCCCCTCACGGCGGCGCTCACCGTGATCGCCGTCTCGGGGAGGTTCGTGACGATCGCGAGGATGATCAGGCCGCCGAACGCGCTGCCGAGATGCAGGCGGGAGTCGAGCACATCGGTGGTCTTGGAGAGGTGGATGCCGGCGACCCAGACGACGGCAGCGGCAACAACGAAGATGACGACGAGCAGCCACAGCGGAAGCGATCCCATACCCTCCACCTCATCGCTTTCGTCCCGACGGCGGAGGACCCTGTTCCCGGCGGCGGGGAAGAGCTACCCTGTTGGGCCTCCGGTGCCGCAGCGTCGGCAGGCGAGAACCGGTCATCGAGGACGGAGAGCCGCAGCCATGACGGACGTGAGCGTACAACCCCTTGTCGCCCGCAACGACGGCGTGCATCTTGCCGGCAGTCTCTGGCATCCCGACGGTGAGACCCGTGCCCTCGTCCTCATGCACCCGGGCTCCGGACCGAGCGATCGCGACAACGACGTGCTGTTCCCGCCGATCCGTGCGGCGCTGCTCGGCGCGGGCGTGGCAGTGTGCTCGTTCGACAAGCGGGGAGTCGGCGAATCGACCGGCAGCTGGCTGGACGCCGACATCACGGCACAGGCGGGCGATCTGGCGGCGGGACTCGCGGTCGCCCGAGACGTCCTCGGGGACCTCCCGACCGGCGTGTTCGGCCACAGTCAGGGCGGCTGGGTCGTGCTCGAAGCCGCGTCGCCGACCGCGGCGGACTTCGTGATCACGAACTCCGGGCCCGCGGTGACGCCGCGCGAGCAGGAGGCGTACTCGACGGGCCAGACGCTGCGCCGGCGCGGATGGGACGACGACCGGATGCGTGCCGGGGTCGACACGTTCTCACGGGTGCTGGATCTGCTCGCGCTGCCGTTCGAGGACGGGTGGCCGCGCGCGCAGGCGCTTCCGCTGATCGGCGAGCTTGCCGAGGCCGGCGTGTTCATCCCGGGCGACCCAGAGCTGTGGTCGTTCGCCGCGCGGCTGATGCCGCACGACCCGGCGGGCGCCCTGCGCACGCTGACGGTCCCACTGCTCGCGCTGCTCGGCGAGGACGACGATGTCGTGCCCTTCGATCGCAGCGCCGAGGTCTTCCGCGCCATCGTCCGGCCCGACCTGCTCGATGTGCGGATTCTGCCCGGTGGCGACCACCGCCTCCAGCACGACGACGAGTTCGTGCCCGGATACCTCGACACCCTGACGCGGTTCGTGGTCACGCAGGCGGACGCGGCTCGCTGAGCCCGGCGGAGGCGAAGGACGGTGCCGGCTACAGGACTCGAACCTGCAACCCCCGTATTACAAGTACGGTGCGCTACCAATTGCGCCAAGCCGGCTAGCCCCGGAATTCCGTGGCTCTCGGGATGTTGTGTGAAGTTCGGTGGTGGCCGACCCCGCACAAACCCCGCACATTCAATTCTCTCGAACGCGCATGAACGAGTCTAGGGCGTCCGCCGCGCGGCTCCCGCCCACCGTCTTCGACATGTAGGTGTTCATCGTCAATGACGGGTTAGTGTGGCCCAGGTACTCCGCGATGTCGCGTGCCGAGAGGCCGGCCTGATCCAGCGCCGTGGCGACGGACTTGCGGAAGCTGTGGAACGTGTACGGTCCGAGCTGCAGCCGATCCCGAGCCGCCTGCCACTCTGCGGCCGTATTCCGCCGGTCGCGGCGCTTGCCGAACGGGGTCGGGAACAGCGGGCCCTGATGTGTTCGGCCGGCGAGCATCCGTGCCACGCTCGCCGGCACAGTGATGCACCGCTCCCCCGCCATCGTCTTCGACTTCCGCACCGTCACCACAGCGCCGATGACCGGCACCTGCCCGGTGATGGTCACGTCCTGCCCGTCGAGCGCGATCGCCTCACTGATCCGCACCCCGGTGCCGGCGATGAACTCGACCAGGTCGACCATGTCCATCTGCCGCAGCCGATCGTCGGCGCGCACCGTCTCGAGCAGCTGTGGAAGCTCGCGCAGGGGCACAGGGACGGCGCCCACCGCCTTCGCCTCGATCGGTGCGAGCTCACGCACGGGATTCGTCCTGAGGGCATCTGAGCGGGCCGCGAGGCCCATCATGCCGGACAGCACCGCTCGTGCCTTCTTGGCCTCGCCGGGACCGTGCGCGGCGGCGATCTGGTCGAGCGTCCGCTGTAGCCGCTCGGGCGTTGCTTCGGACACGGCGAGGTCACCGATTTTCGGAACGATGACCTTCCGCACGGACCGTTCGTACGTCTCCACCGTCCGCGGTGCCCGGTCCTTCTTCGAGATCAGGAACCGCTCGCCCAGGTCCCGGATGCGCGTCTCCCGCTTGACCTCAACCGCGGTGGATAGCTGGATGCTGGTGAGCGCTTGCTTTAGCGCCATTTCGGCCTTCGCCTTCGACGGGGCGAACCGCTCCACCTGACGCAGCCGTCCGTCGTCGAAGCGGTACCGGGTGCGGGCGCGCCACTTTCCCGGCTCCGTCTCAACTGTTCGGATCGTGCCGTAGCTGCTCAGCGGCGTACGTGGCCGTGGCATCTCTCTCCGAATTGTGAAGCCTGTCGACAATGTCCGGTGGAGCGGGAGTGAGGTCCAGCGGCTCAAGCGTGACACGCCGAATCTCTTGCCCGATCCCTCCGTCGTCAGTCGCACCAGGAAGGCCCAGTTGGGCCCCGACGTTACGAATTCCCGCCGCAGCTCCTTCGAGATAGTCGACGGCGTCGCTCAGACCATGCTCGCGAACGGCTATGGCGACGATTTTCTTAAGTAGCGGCTTCAGCTCATCATGGTCGTCAGAAATTGGCGCTGCCGGCAGACCCCGCATGAACCACAGCGCGGCCTCCGCCGGAGGCATTACCACCCCCGGCCGAATCTCTACAGTCTCGCGATCCGGGCCGATCAGAAGTTCGATCGGCGACACGCCCAGCGCCTCTGCGAGCGCAATCACCTGCGTGACGGAGATCGACTCCCGGCCCTTCTTGCCGAAGATGCCGTTCACGGAGTTGACGCTGACGGGCCAGCCAGCGGCGGTCAGCCGGTCCGATAGCTGCTTCGCCGTCAGCCGCTTCTCCTTACGGAAGTCCCTGGCAACCGAGAGCACCTGATGGGCGAAGCGCTTCTCCCAGAACCTCCAGTGGGTTAGCCGTGTGTGCTCGGCCTCTCCCCAACGATCTGGGGTGCTTCGCTCCTGCCAAGGAGGAGTGCGGTACACCCACGATGGTGCACGGTCGTTGGGATTGATCACAGCCTGATCGTATCGAATGAGTAGATTCAGCACAACTTGACAAGTTCTGGGGGTGGGTGCATGCTGGGCTCTAGATGGTCATTCCGTGACCATTACCGACCAGGGACTGATCACGAAAGGACCACCGATGACCATGACGCAGATCCCCGCGCGCGACACGCGACTCACCGTCGGCCAACACGCCGCAGAACTGCCCGACCTCCTCACGAGACGCCAAGTGGCTGAGTACACGCAAACGAGCATCCCTACTCTCGCCCGATGGGCAGGAGAGGGTAAGGGGCCAAAGTTCGTGAAGCTCGGTGGGGCGGTTAGGTATCGACGCGACGACGTCGCGGCCTGGCTGGACGCAGCAGCCAGCGGTGCATCATGACCGGCTTCATTATCGGGGCCGTGGTGCTCATCCTCCTCCCCGGCTGCTTCTGCTGCCTGTTCTGCATGGGCGCAACCCGGGCACGCAGGAGCGGAAGACCAATTCCGTCGTCTTCAAGCGGGAAGACCGAATCCACCCAACCAAGAAGAAACGTCCTCAGTCTGAGCGGCAACTCGGCGACTGAGGACGGCGACCGACTCCCCTAGGAAAGGAACACGATCATGAACGACGCTACCAGCGTATCCCAGACCGCCGACACCCGGCGGCGATGGACGCGCGTTCACCTCGAGACCGAAGGCGTACTCGCCGAGCAGAGCGGGCCCCTCGTCGTCATCGACGGCGGGGAGGGCGTCGTCAAGGTACCAATGGCCGAAGTTCGTGCGCTCGTCCACGACATCGCAGATGCGGTCGCCGAGGGCACCACCATGCGGGATCTCAGGACCGAAGCCGTCGAGCTCGGCACCACCCCGTCCGCTCTCTGGGCGAAGTACGCCCACCTCCTCGCGGGGGCTGAACTGTGAACGCCGTCGCGATGCTCGATGAGATCGCCGAGCAGATGGAAGCGCTCGCCCAGCAGCGCGAGCAGGTGTTGATCCATGCCGCCGCGGACCTCGGGTCCGAGATGGAAGTCGTGACGATCCGTTACGACTGGAAGCACAGCATCACGGAGGGGTCGCTCGTCTGCGTTGTCGAGACGATCATGACCACCGCCGTGGGAGGAGCAAAGCGGGTCGTGCAGGGCTACGGCGGCACGGCGCAGACTCGGATCGACCCGCCGACTGGGATCCGGTTCCAGCGCGGCTGCGCCGGTCCTCTCGCTCTCCCCGACCACCTCACCGTCGACCGGGGAACCTTCACGGCCGCCATCGTTCAGGGCAGCACCGTCATCTTGACCCGGGAGCGTGGAGCCGGTGACGAGGAAGCACGGCTCATGTCGCTGCGCCGCTTGCGGGCACGCGCCGCGCGTGAAGGTATGAAGGTCCGCGTCCGGGACTTGGATGTCGCCCTCGTCGCACCCACCAACGACGTTGTCCATCAGGGCACCGTCCTGACGGCGATGGGCTGGCTGATCGGCATCGAGGACCTCCGTGTCGCGCTCGACAAGGGTCAGCCCAAGTCGTGAGCGACTTCCGCTTCCCCGGCCGTTGGCTCAACGACCGTCGTGTCATGGGCCTCAGCGGTGACGACTTCAAGGCGTTCGTCACCGCTGGGGTCTACATGGTGGAAAACCGCACCGATGGCCGCTTGACGGTGGACGACTTCGACTTCATTCCCCGCTTCCATTCCGCGTCAGCACCCCGGCTCGTCGCGGCAGGCGTCTGGACCGAGGACGGAGGCGAATACGTCATGACCGACTACCTGGCCACACAGACGTCCCGCTCGGAGTTCGAGACCCTCGAGAACAACCGCCGCCGTGAGCGCGAGAAGAAGGCGCGACAGCGGGCGAGTAAGGCTCTCCACCCCGACATCATGTCCCCGGGACAGTCCCCGGGGACTGCACAGGACAGGACAGGACAGGCAGGCGAGGACATGCAGGTGACCACGACGTGGCCTGTGGCGAAGATTCCGGACGCCGGTAACTGGTATCAGCCTGAGCCGGGCGTGTGGGTCGAGGAGGGCGCAACGCGGGAGCAGGGAGGTACGAATGGGTAGCGCACCGCGGCCCCTGAACTTCCGGGCGTTGGCGGATGCCTGGGATGACCCGGTGGCGTTCGCCCGCGAGCTGCATAAGTACTATGTCCAGCTCGAAGCGTCGGGCCACCGCCTCCCTCACCACGACTACTTCCAGCAGCGGGAGGACGACTAATGCGGGTTGAGGCGCCGGAGCTCGCTCAGTCGGTAGCGATTGTTGTGCTTGCGATCGTCGCTGCGGGCATCACGTCGCTTCTGTGGTTGGAGCGGGCGGCCATGATTGGACCCTCCGTTGATCTTCGAGCCGATCCCGCTCGCGCTTCAGCGATGGATCAAGGTCATGGATCTCGTATCGGGCGCGCCCAACTCGGACGCTTCGAACTCCCCAGCGACCCCGATTCTTGCGTTGCCAAGTCAGTGGAATGGGCCACTCCCGCCATAGCCAGTGCTCAACGCGAGCCGTTCGCAGATTTACGCGGAGTGCTTGCTCCACGTGAATCCGACCGAGGCGGCGGGAGGTGAGCCATGTGACCCCGACGCACGCGTCCGAGTCGCCGTCGTCTCCCATTGAGACGTCAACGACGAATCGTATGGGAGTGCTCAAGCAGTCCAACCGACTGATGGGGCTGCTCATCTCGTGCATGCGCATGCCTCCGAGAGCGAATGGGTGTACCTCGTACAACACAACTGGCCCGTGGACGGATAGCTCGATCTCTAGGCCTTGCCTGCCGGGAAGGACTTCTCCGTGGTCGAGATGCGTGAGCGCCCACGCGCGTCGAGCGAGCTGTGCCTCGCCCCGAACCACCTGCCATCCCGTCAAGCCGGCAGCGACCAAGGAGACGACGAGGGCGGCGAAGGCAATCGTGAGCGAGACATTCACGAAGCTCAGCGTAGGGGTGTGTGCGCGATGAGTTGGCGGATGCCAGACATCCCGGCTGGTTCGATCCTGCTAACCCCCGATGACGCCCAAGTCCTGTATCAAGTCGCGAATTTGAAGGCGGTGCGCAGCCGGTTCCGCGGCGGTGACACGGTCGCCTATGCGCTTCTGACGGCTATCACGGTGTGCGCCTTCACCTCGGATGCCGGTGTCGGCAACGAACCGCGGCAAGAGGCGGCATCAGAGGAACGTGAGTGGTGGACAACGGCGCAGGTCGCGAGAGCGGCACGCAGGGCGGGACGGACGGTCCGCCTCGATATTGAACGCGAGATCCTGCCCGCCCAGAAGACCGGTAACCGGTGGCTCATCCGAGCCGACCACGCACAGACATACATCAACTCACGGAGGTCCACATCATGAATGCAACGTTCGACGATGCAGCACAGAAGGTGTTCGACCTTCGGAAGCGTGCCGCGCAGGCGCAGAAGGAATTCGAGGCCCGTGAGAAGGAGATCACCGGCGACGAGCTGCTGTCTGACGAGGGCAAGCGCCGCGAAGGTGAAGAGAACTACCGGTCTGCGAAGGCCCAGCTCGAGGGTCTCAAGGAGCAGGAGATGACGGCCCTGAGCGATGCGCTCAAGTCGATGGAACGTCGTCTCGACGGCTATGTCGGGTATGGGTCGGCAGACCTGATCGCGTTCCGTGATGCTCACGACCGTGCGGAGTCGCTGACCGACCCGGAAGCCGCCGGCCGGATGCTCGGCCGAGCGCTTCGCAGCAACGACACGACACTCGCTGTGGCGCTGTTCCAGCGGGCACTCGATCAGGGTTGGACTTCGGTGGCGAAGCAGTTCGCCGCCGAGAATCCTGACCTTGCCGAGGTCGCACAGGACGTGGAGAAGGCCCGCAACGCCCTCAAACCCAACTTCAACCGCGCTGCCACGTACGGGATTCTCCACACGGCGTTCAAGCCGACCTTCGACGGCTTTTCCATGCGGCTCACCGGGTCGGAGGACTGAGCAAATGGACCGTGTCGTTAGGGTCTCATTGATTGCGCAAGTCAACAGTTACATCGCCGGTATGGAGCAGGCCGCGAAGGCCACTCTGAAGCCGGGCACGGCTGCGGACGAGGCGAAGAAGAAGCTCGACATTCAGAAGCAGGCTTTCAGCCTTCTCGGCAAGTCCGCTATTGCGGCTGGTGGGCTGATAACGGTCGGCCTCGGAACGGCGATCGCGAAGTATGCCGAGTTTGACCAGGCAATGTCGGGCGTCGCCGCGACAGGCGAGGACGCGCGGAAGAACATCGATGCCCTCACTGCCGCAGCGGTCGATGCTGGGGCGAAGACCGTGTTCTCCGCGAGAGAATCCGCGAACGCCATCGAAGAACTGGCGAAGGCGGGCATGTCGTCGGCTGACATCCTCAACGGTGGCCTGAACGGCGCACTAAACCTCGCCGCCGCGGGCGGCATGGCTGTTGCGGACGCTGCAGGTGTCGCCGCAACCACACTCGGTCAGTTCCAACTCAAGGGGAAGGACGCCGCCCACATTGCTGACCTTCTCGCGGCGGGTTCCGGCAAGGCGATGGGTGATGTCTCGGACCTGTCGCAGGCGTTGTCCCAGTCCGGCACGGTGGCGAACCAGTTCGGGATCTCGGTGGATCAGACGGTGGGGACGCTGGCGGCGTTCGCGAACGCCGGGATGCTGGGATCGGACGCGGGTACATCGTTCCGCACGATGCTGCTGCGGCTCGCGAACCCGACCGGCGAGGCCGCGGACACAATGAAGTCGCTTGGCATTGAGGCGTACAACGCGCAGGGCCAATTCGTCGGCATGGAAGCGCTCGCAGGCCAGTTGCAGAAGTCGCTGAGCGGATTGACACAGGAGCAGCGGAACGCCGCCCTCGCGACGATCTTCGGGCAGGACGCGATTCGTGGCGCGAATGTCCTCTACCAGGAGGGTGCTGCGGGCATCGCAGCCTGGAACGAGAAGGTCAACGACTCTGGTTACGCGGCCAAGACAGCCGCCACGCGCCTCGACAACCTCAAGGGCGACCTCGAGCAGCTCGGCGGCGCATGGGACTCCGCCCTCATCGGGATGGGGAAGGCCGCAGATGGCCCCCTCCGTTCCATCGTCCAGGGAATCACCGGCGTCATCGACGTATTCAACGACCTCCCAGACGGCGGCAAGCAGGCCACCTTCTGGGTAGGCGCCGTAGGAGCAGCGGCACTGACCACGGGCGGATCATTCCTGGTGGCCATCCCCAAGATCGCACAGTTCAACGCGTCCCTCTCGCAGATGTCGCCTCGCATCCAATCCATTGCCGGTGCGATGGGGCAGGCGGGCAAGAGCGTCGGTGTCATCGCGGCCCTGACCACGGCACTGACACTCGCCGCGTCAGCAGCGGTCGCTTACGCCCGCAAGGTTCAGGGGACGGACGAGGCAGTCGCGAGGGCGACAACAACGAATCAGTCGTTCGTGGCATCGCTCTTCGACCTGCGGACAGGGATCACCTCAGCGGAAGATGTGAAGGCAGCGCTTGACGCTCTCGCCACCGGCGATGGTGTGGTCGCCGCCCAGCGACAGATTGATGGACTGCGCGACGGGCTGACGAAGCTTGCGCCAGCGCTGGAAGCCATGCCGCTCGATAAGGCGATCGACCAGTTCCGCTCGTGGGGTGCCCAGCTCGGTCTCACCGGTCAAGAGATGCGGACGATGTTGAAGGACGATTCGCTGTCTGGATTCCGTGACGCGATCGCCGACCAACTCCGTCAGACGGGACGAGCCGCGGACGAACAGGCCGTTTTGAAGGCCGCGCTCGAAGACACCAACGACATCATGAGCGACAGCGCAGCGGTGACCCAGACCGCGGCCGACGCGTACTCCGACGCACAGGCTGAGGTGTCAGGCCTGAAGGACAAGCTTCGTGAACTGATCGACATCGTCATGGAGTCCAATGAGACGGGTCAGGACGCCATATCCAAGAACCTTCAGTACCGGGATGCTCTCGCAGAGGTCGAGGACAAGATCAAGTCCGGCAAGAAGGCGTGGGGCGACAACACCGACGCCGGCCGAGCCAACAAGCAGATGCTCGTGGACCTGGCTGCGAAATCTCAGGATGCCGCGAAGGCCCAGTTCAATCTCGACGGGAACACCGATCACTACAAGGGAACCCTCGAGGCCGGTCGCCAGGCGCTGATCCGCAGCGCAGAGAAGATGGGCGCTTCGAAAGCCGCGGCGAAGGCACTCGCGGATCAGGTGTACCGGATGCCGACCGCGAGGGAGATCAAGATTCTCGCGTCCACCGCGAACGCTCGCCGCTCAGTGAATTCGCTGATCTCGAGCCTGAACGGACGGACGATCAACATCCGCGTACAGGCCAACGGGATCTCGACCATCTCCAACTCGATCAGTCGAATGGTGGCGACCTCGCGAGCAAGCGGTGGCATCCTCCCGGGTGTGCCGTCACGGAAGGACAACATGCTGATCGCCGCCGCATCGGGTGAGTTCGTCGTCAACGCAGCGCAGACCGCCCGCCACCGCGCCACCCTCGAGGCAATCAACTCCGGCCAGTTCCGGGGATACTCCGGTGGCGGGTACGTGAAACCCGTATACGCGAACACACACCGGTGCTACTCCGGCCCCGCAACAGCGGAAGCATCCCCGACCGTGCAGGTGGTCCAGAAGGGCAACTACTTCTCGTACGACCCGACCGACATTGCCCGTCAGGAACGTGAGCAGTGGACACGCGCTCTCGACACGGTGAGGTGAGCAACATGGATGACGGCGAGCAGTACATCATCCAGGAGGCCGGCGACGTGTTCGCCATCGACGAGGCCGAGGCACGAGCCGAGGTCAACCGGATCCTGAAGGAACTTCTGTACGGGGGCCCCGCCTCCCGCCAGTCCCTCATCTCGATCTGGGACACCACCGGGAGCCATGCCTATACCCGGGTCATCACCGAGAACGTCACCCAACGGGCCGCCGAGTTCATGATGACAGCCTCGCCGCTCGAGTTCCTCCCCCGCGTCGCCGAGTCCCTATCCGCGTTCATCCTGACCTACCGACTCATCGCCACACAGCCCCGCCCCCGCAAGGCACACATCCCCCTGGAGGCAACCGAATGAGCACTCTTGAGGCCGGAACACGTCAACCCGCACAGCCGATGTCAACCAACGAACTCCTCGACAAGTACCTTCCCATTGCGGAAGCAGCAGTCGTCAAGTGCCCCTTCAATCATGCACCAGGTCACCTTGAGAGCGTGATGCGCGAAGTCATCCACACGCAGAAGCGGAAGCTTGAACCGTTGCCCGCTCACGTCTTCGATGGGCTGGCCGACTGGACATGCTGACCACGAGTGAACTCGAAGCCACGTCGTCCATGCAAGCACCCAGCCCACCCCCACCCCACCACCCCATCAGCCGCACCTCCGGGGTTAGGCACAATCCCTCCCCGGGTTCCGAAATGATCGGCCCTTGGTGGCGGCTGTGAGCGGCCGGCGTGCGCCTTCTGGGCTTGGGACCCCGGGCCGGAAGCTGTGGGACTTCGTCGCGGGCGAGTTCGATATGGGCGATCATGATGCGGCCCTTCTCGAGGAGGCGTGCCGGGTGCGTGACACGATCGCGCAGCTTCGTGCTCGTGTGAAGAAGGATGGGCTCATGCTCGCTTCGTCGCAGGGCACGCGACTGCATCCGGCTATCGCGGAGACCCGACAGCAGCAGCTCACGTTGGCGCGTCTGCTTGCGACTCTGCAGGTGCCGGGGCTGGATGAGGATGACCTGCCGCCGTCGTCGGGCGTGCGTGGCGTGTACAAGTCGGGAGTCTGAGAATGCTGCGACGCAAGCGTGCTGAGGGTGTCGTGCCGGCAAAGCTGTCACCAGCGGCCCTCCCGCCGTACAAGGATGACCCCGACGACCCTCTGGACGCCCGTAAGCGGGCATTTAACGCCTGGTATGAAACCTACGTGGCCTGGCATGGGGAACGGGAGGCATGGGCGGAACGACACGGGTGGCCGGGTGGGCTCGCCTCCATCGATGACGACGCTCCCACGGTGCCGGACGCACCGTTCGACGAGAGGGACATCTGATGGACGAGGAGTCGAGAGAAGACCTGATTGGGCGTCTCGCGCACCGCTACGAGGTCGCGGAGGCTGACCGGGAACTAATGACTGGCCAGGACGATGCGACGCTCGAGGCGCAGGCGAAGCGACTCGGCGAACTTCGCGGCCCTGGATTGGAAGGCAAGAGGTTTGGGAACATAGCCCCGAGAGAGGGCGCTTCTGTGGGCATCGACCCGGACCCCGAGCACGACGCTCGCGACTTTGTCAACGCGCTCTTCGGCAATCGACCGCACTCGCTCCCCTGATCCGCCAGGGACCCCGGGTTTCGCCACACCCCCTGTGGATCTGAGCCCTGTGTGTGAAAGCTGACTCCTAACGCCCGTCGCGCACGGCGCGGAATGCATTTAGAACCGCGTCCGCTCCAACTAGCGGCACGCGTGAGAACCGGGAATCAAAGGCAACGGCCTGCCCGTCGACGGTGAACGACAGCGACACTCCTGTGTTCCGCGGCGCCTGCTCCGTGCCAGAGAAGTACGAGTGGCGAGTGCCCAGTTGGACATCTCGGACTTCCCTGAACGCGTACGCGCGGACGGCGTAACTCGTTTCTTGGGCACTGATCTTGGTGGACTTGACGACCACCACGCCCGTCGACGCCACGATCGCCAGATATCCGGCACCGTCCTCATCGATTGTGCCCCCAATGGCGATGGCCCTGTCACCATCCTCTGTTGCGAGAAGCACCGATGAGAGCAACGCCCCCACCTGGCCACGGAGCTGTTGCGAGAAGCTGTCGCGTGCGTCACGCAGCACTGCGTTCCACCCCGGAAGCGACTCGATTGCCTGATACACAAGTTCGGCCGGCGTCAGTTCGTCTGTCATGGCTTGACGCTACCGAGACCCACCGACAGCGCTCCTATTCTCTGTTGGCAATCTGCAGCGCCTCCGCAGAGCATCTCATCCCCGACTACAGGTACGGCGACCACGCATCGAGTGCCTTCACGAGCGCCGGGTAGGCGGCATACCGAGTGCCGAGTGCGGCCACGCACTTGTCATTCAGGTCGGGCAGTTCCTCGCTTCCACACACTGTCCAACCGACGTTGGTGTCCGCGATCTGCTTCAGCGCCACCTTGGTCTTATCGACCAGCCCGCCCATAGAGGAGGGAACCGTGAATGCGTCCAGCTCTAGATACGAGGAGAACGCTGTCTCTCCGATTGACTGCTCGGCAGTGAAACATTCTTGGGCCTGAGACTTCTGTGAGAAGGTCAACTGGCTGCTGATCACCCAAAGGACGCGGCACTCCCGCGCCTTCTCGGCTACATCACGCCACTCTGCTTGGTTTTCCGCTATCACCGAGGCGATCTGCTCAGGCGTGGCCGTTTCAGCTGTCTCACTGGGTGTGGCGACGGGCGCAGCCACTGCGGAGCATCCGGCGAGGAGAACCCCGCCCGTGAGCAACGCGAACGCGAGTGTTCTTCCCATTTCCCGAGCCCCCAGAAAGTTCCCCAGTGATCTTTCGCTACGGCGTGTGGTTGCACTATACGCGCCTTCAACGTGTTGATGCACGGAAAGAGCCGACTCAAAAGCCGCTGGTGCCGTGCGTGCGTCCGCGACGCTTCCGACCGAGCTCCAGCCACGCCTCGGCGGCGGGGAAGGCTTCGACAATGGCGGCACACAGCGTGCGCGTTTCAGAGCTGTCGAAGTAGCCGACCCACGTCCCTACGGTCTCGTGAAGGATGTCAGTCCTGTCGCCGGCCGTGCCGCGCAGTTCCTCGATCGCTGCGCGGGGGTCATCCGTGTACTGGTTCCGCGCGCAGATGGCGTCGAGCCGCACGCTCAGGGCGACCTCAGCACGAAGCATCATGCCGGGAGCGTACGCGGGGCTGGTGACATTACCGCTCGAGAGGCCGAGCGATCATTCTGCAGTCGCCGTCGAGCCAGGGCTGCAGCCGCTCCCGTGCGGTGTTCCGTCCGGGCACTCGTGCGTCCATGCCGCCTCGGGCGAAGGCCAGTTGCGCTTCGGCCTGCTCCCGCACCGCGGTGAGGATATCGGGGCGCTCGGCTAAGGTGACCTCACCCGCGGGCGTTACCCTTAGCCGGAGAGCACCCACGTCGCCTGTCTCCTCAACGAGCCCTCGGCTCAAGAGTGCGCGCAGGGGATGTACGGGAGCGGGTGTGCGTAGCGGATCAGCGAACAGCGGCGCCGCCGGCATGTAGCCGTCGCCCGGGCTCCACCAGTGGATGCCGAGGACTGCCACCTGAGCGAGCACGAACCGAGAGTTCTCGGACGGCGGGCGTGGCATGCCGCCAGGGTAGTCGATACTCGGAGTACCCCACCAAACTCAGCGTGCAGCGTCCCCATCTCGACGACGAAGGGACCAACAGATCCGGGTGACGGTCGCGGGTTCGATCCCCGCCCTGGCTACCAGCAGCAACGACGAGACGCGCGCACACGGGAGGATCCGTGTGGGACGCTACTGTTTCAGGCCATGGACAACTTGCCGGGACCGTTCACCTGCCCCGACTGCGACACCATCCTCGTCGACGGTGACGGTGGTCTCGTCTGCCGGCGCTGCGACGTCGTCGTGATCCCGGCCGAGCGTTGAAGATGCCGGGTGACGATGGGACGATTACCGAGCTGCACGTCGGCCGCCGCGGGTAGCATCCGCCGCATGCATCCCGACGTCGCCCTCCGCGTGCAGCTCGACGTAATCTGCTCACGCGGGAAGTACACGGGCGACCCGGCACCCGTGATCGACCAGCTGCGCGACACTGCCGGCGCCCGTGTCGACGCGCTGAACGAGTCGGTCGGCACATGGGTGGGGTACTTCGACTCACCCGAAACGCATGTGCTGTGTACAGCGATCCTCGAGTCGTTCCCCGACGCCGCCGCATGGGTTGAGCTCGGGCAGTCGCGACGCGGCCGCACACACGGCACCACCGGATTCTGAACGACAGAAGGCCCCGCTCGCGTGAGGGCCTCACTGAAAGTACCCGTATCCCGACGCGCGTAGCTGGACGTATCGTTGCGGCATGACGTCCGGCTCCCCGATCCGCATCGAATTTCCGCCCGCGCTCATGACACGCGAGGTCGCCGCCTACTACATCGGCCGTTCCCTCCGCGAACTCGACGATCTCCGCTCCACTCGCGAACTCACCGCGGTTGAGACGGGGAAACGGATCTACTTCAAGAAGTCGGAACTAGACCGGTTCGTCGAGCAACTGCCCGAGCGACCCTTGCGTGGCAAGGTCGACTGATGAGTAATGCAGAGCCGATGATGACCGCCGATGAGCTTGCGGTGGTCCTCCACGTCACCAAGGAGACGATCTATCGGTGGGCACGGACTGGTGACATACCGGCGCACAAGTTCGGCCGGATCTGGCGGTTCCGACTCTCTGAGGTGGAGGAGGCGCGGAACCCGAAACCCACGTCGTGGGCGCAATCGCGTCGCTCCCTCGCTCGAAAGCGAGTCACGTAGGCCGGGGCAAATGCATGACGCCGGGCCCAACTGCATGACCTCCTGCAGCCGCGCAGCGGGCCCATCTCCATGTGTCGAACAGTGGAAGGATTCACCCCAATGAGCGATGAAGAGCCAATGGTCACAGTGAAGGAACTAGCCCGAATCCTCAAGGTTTCGCCCCACACCGTGTATCGCTGGGCGAACGTCGGGGACATCCCCGGTCACCGCGTGGGCAAGCGCACTTGGCGGTTCATCGTCGCGGAAGTTGTGGCCGCACGTGACCCGAAGCCTACGTCGTGGGAGCAGTCGCGCCGCTCGACCGCTCGGAAGCGAGTCACGTAATAACCTGAGCCGGTGAAACCCCGCATTTACCCCGCACATTCAGCGAAACGCCGCGATGCTGCCTGATGCCATCTGGACAGTGAGCAGTAGCGGTGCTGGCGAAATTGATACCCCGCGATAATCCCTGAATCCGTCGCGAACAGAATTACAAGTACGGTGCGCTACCAATTGCGCCAAGCCGGCAGGCTGACAAGTCTAGCCGGGCCGGTCACTTCCCCGATGCCGTGGGCGACGGCTTCGGCGTCGGCGCGCCCGGGGTCGCCGTCGGCGTGGGCGTCGGGGTGTTGTAATACGCGTCGCTGGAGAGCGTCAGCACGAACTGGGCGAACTCCTTCGGGTCGTCGAGCGCCCCCGCGTACGGCGTGCCGTTCACGAGGATCATCGGCGTCCCGGTCAGCGCGACGCCCTTCGTCTCGGGGATGCCCTCGAGGGCCCGCTCGGTCGCCGACTTCACCCAGCTGACGAAGTCCTCGCCCTGGATGCAGTCGCGCACGACCTTCGGCTGGTCGGCTCCCGACGCGATCGCGAGATCCGCGAGCTGCTTGTCGGTGAAGCCATCCGTGCCCTGCTCAGGCTGCTTGGTGAGCAGGGCGTTGTTGAACGCGAAGAAGGCGTTGGGCGAGTGCGTCGCCACGCACGCGGATGCGCTCGCCGCCCGCTGCGAGTACTTGGTGCCGTTCGACTTGGCCGACAGCATCGCGACCGGGTAGTAGCTCAGCGTCGCGGCATCCTGACTCACCCACCGGGTGAGCTGCTGCGCGTTCGCGACCTGGAACTGCTTCGCTCCGGGCGCGTAGTAGTCGACGTACACGCGGATGTCGACGGCCCCCGCCGTGGTCGGGGTGGGGTTCGGAGTCGCGGATGCCTTCGCCGACGCGGCGGTCGGTGTCGGCGTGGGCGTCGCCTCCATGCTCTGTGCACCGTCGCCGCTCACACCGTTCACGCTGGTCACGGCGAAGCCGTCGTCCACGACGTTCGCGGGCGATGCGTCGGGCCGGCTGCCCTGCGTGGCGAGCGCCATCGAGACGCCCGTGACGACGACACCCACGACCGCCACCGCACCCACGACGAGGGCGCTGCGGCGCAGCACGCGGGCGCGCTTCTGCTTCGCGTGCACCTGCTGCGCCTTCTCGCGCACGGCGCTGCGCCGACCGTGCGGGTCGGGAACGTTCGAAGAATCGTCGTTCGACATGGGTCCTCTTGACAGACTGGTGGCCGGGTGAATCCGGGGGGCCGCGCGGCTTCCGCAGCCGAATCGATGCTAGCCAGGCACCCTGTGAAATCCCCACAGAGCGGCGTCTGGCATACTGAGCACACACCCGATGGAGGGTGTGCGGGCAACAGTCCGCTTCCATCACTACGGATCGTCCGGCACGTACCTGCCGGTGAAGGAGAAGAAACAATGGCGTCCGTCACTTTCGACAACGCGACCCGCCTCTACCCCGGCGGCACCCGCCCGGCAGTCGACAAGATCAATCTCGAGGTCGCCGACGGCGAGTTCCTGGTTCTCGTCGGCCCCTCCGGCTGCGGAAAGTCGACGACTCTGCGCATGCTCGCCGGCCTCGAAGAGGTGAACGAAGGCCGCATCCTCATCGGCGACCGCGATGTCACCGATGTGCCGCCGAAGGACCGCGACATCGCGATGGTCTTCCAGAACTACGCGCTCTACCCGCACATGACGGTCGCCGAGAACATGGGCTTCGCCCTGAAGATCGCGGGCGTGAAGAAGGAGGAGCGCGCCGCGCGCGTGCTCGAGGCCGCGAAGCTCCTCGACCTCGAGGAGTACCTCAGCCGCAAGCCGAAGGCCCTCTCGGGTGGTCAGCGTCAGCGCGTCGCGATGGGCCGCGCGATCGTCCGCCAGCCCCAGGTGTTCCTCATGGACGAGCCGCTGTCGAACCTCGACGCGAAGCTGCGCGTGCAGACCCGCACCCAGATCGCGTCGCTGCAGCGCCGCCTCGGCGTCACCACGGTCTACGTCACGCACGACCAGACCGAGGCGCTCACGATGGGCGACCGGATCGCGGTGCTCAAGGACGGCGTGCTGCAGCAGGTCGGCACCCCGCGTGACCTGTACGAGCAGCCGAACAACGTCTTCGTCGCCGGCTTCATCGGCTCGCCGGCCATGAACCTGTTCCCGACCGAGCTCGCCGAGGGCGGCGTGCAGTTCGGCAACACCGTGGTTCCCGTCGAGTCGTCGACGCTCGCCAAGGCCAGCGGCAAGGACGTCACGATCGGGGTCCGCCCGGAAGACATCCAGGTGGGTGCCGCCGGCGGTCAGGGCCTGTCGGTCACCGTCGACCTCGTCGAGGAGCTCGGCGCCGACGGCTACCTGTACGGCCACTCGGAGATCAACGGCAAGCGCACCGACATCGTCGCGCGCGTCGACGGCCGCCAGCACCCGAACGCCGGCGAGACCGTCGTGCTCACCCCGATCCACGACCACGTGCACGTGTTCGACATCGAGAGCGGCGACCGCCTCACCGACAAGGCAATCGCGTCGGCGAAGTAGCACCCGGCGATACGCGGCGCGGGCACGGTTCTCCGGCCCGCGCCGCGTCGCATTCGTGGGGGAGGATCCGATGAGCGAAGCCCTGTCGATCACCGCCAGCGCGGTCGACCCCGGCCTGCTCGCCCTGCCGTGGTCGACGCCGCTCGCCGACTGGCCGAGCCGCGACATCGTCTACCTCCCGAAGGGCATCTCACGGCACCTCGTGCGCTTCGCGAGCCTCTCCGGCCGCGTCGTCGCGATCAAGGAGACGACCGCCGAGATGGCACGCCGCGAGTACGACCTGCTCGGCAGCCTCGCCCGGCTCGAGGTGCCCTGCGTCGAGCGCGTGGCGGTGATCGCGGGGAGGACCGCCGCCACCGGCAAGCCGCTGGCGGCGGCGCTCGTCACCGCTCATCTGAAGTTCTCCCTCCCCTACCGGGCGCTGTTCACCCAGGTGCTCCGGCCCGACACGGCGGGGCGTCTCGTCGACGCGCTCGCGGTGCTTCTCGTGCGACTGCACAACGTGGGGTTCTTCTGGGGCGATGTGTCTCTCTCGAACACGCTGTTCCGACGCGACGCCGGAGCCTTCGCCGCGTACCTCGTCGACGCCGAGACCGGCGAGCTGCATGAGGGCGGCCTCACCGCCGGGCAGCGCGAGCACGACCTCGCGGTGGCGCACACGAACATCGCCGGCGAGATCCTCGACCTCGCCGCCGGCGGCCGGCTCGAGGGAGGGGTCGACGCCGTCGAGATCGCCGACGGGATCATCTCGTCGTACCGGTCGCTGTGGGCGGCGCTCACCGACAAGGAGACGTTCGCCGCGAACGAGTCCTGGCGCATCACCGAGCGCGTGCAGCGGTTGAACGCACTGGGCTTCGACATCGGAGAGATGTCGATCCAGGCAGCAGCCGACGGCACCCGCGTCTCCATCCAGCCGAAGGTCGTCGACGCCGGCCACCACCAGCGGCGGCTGCTGCGACTCACCGGTCTCGATGTCGAGGAGAACCAGGCGCGTCGTCTGCTGAACGACCTCGACGAGTACCGGGCACGGGCTCGCCGGCCCGACGAGGACGAGGAGATGCTCGCCCACGAGTGGCTCACACGGGTGTTCGAACCGGTCGTGCGGGCCATCCCGTTCGAGCTGCGGGCGAAGCTCGAGCCCGCGGAGGTGTTCCACCAGGTGCTCGAGCACCGCTGGTACATGTCGCAGGCACGCGGGGTGTCGGTCCCCCTCGCCGAGGTGCTCTCCGGCTACATCGACGATGTGCTCCGGCACCGCCGCGACGAGGCGACGATCATGGGCCCGGCGACCGAGACGATGACCGTCCCGATCTCGCTCGACGACGCATCCGTCGACGACGACCAGGACACCGTCGACTGGCGCGACCTCGTCTGAATCCCCGCGCGCGTTGCCCGCGACCGAACATCATCCTCACGAGTGAACATCAGTCTGCGCGCAAACTGATGTTCACTCGACGAGATCGTACGACTTCGCGGGAGAAGGGAGGCGTCAGTAGCCGACGGTGAAGCGGGCGCGGGGGTGGCGCGGCGTCTCGATCTCATCGACCACCGCGATCGCGAGGTCGGCCGCGGAGATGAAGGAGCGCCCGTCGGCATCCTCGACCACGACCTCGCCACCGTCGCGGTAGCGGCCGGTGCGCTCGCCCGGCACCCAGGCGCCGAACTCCTTCGGCGGGTGCACGAGGAACCAGTCGAGGTCGTCGAGGCCCTGCAGGAGCTCGAGGGTGTCGATGCCCACCTTCGCCTCGTGCCGGTACTCCTCGGGCACGCCGAGGTCCCACAGCCGCGGTCCGCCGGGGGCGCTGAGGCTTCCCATCGCACCGCCGATGACGCCGAGTCGGGTGCGCGTGCCGCTGAGCGTCTCGACGAGGCTGTGCACCGCGTCGAGCCCGTGGTCGGTCATGTCGCCGCGCGGTGAGATCGCGGAGACCACGACGTCGGCGTCCTTCACTGCGGCCGCAAGCGCGTCGCGGTCGAGCACCGACGCCTGAACGTACGTCGCGCCCTCCAGCGGAGAATCGGGGGCCGTGCGTGAGACCGCGACGACGTCGTGCCCGCGGGCGACGGCCTCGGCCACGATGTTGCTGCCGGTGTACCCGGTTCCTCCGATGACGACGATGCGTGCCATGTGTGCTTCCCTTTCGCGTGAATGGATCTCTCCATCTCGAATCAAGCGCGGGGCGGATTCATTCCGTGGCAGCACCGGCCCGCGTCGTCGCCACCTGGTACAGCGCGACCGACGTGGCGATGCCGGCGTTCAGCGACTCGGTGGCCTGCGAGATCGGGATCGACACGATCTGGTCGCACGTCTCGGTCACGAGCCGGGAGAGTCCCTTGCCCTCCGACCCGCACACGATCACGACCGGCCGGTCGGCGAGCTGCAGCTGCGGCAGCGACACGTCGCCGTCGCCGTCGAGCCCCAGCACGAACACGCCCTGCTTCTTGAACTCCTTCAGCGTCGTCGTGAGGTTCGCCGCGAGAGCGACCGGGATGCGGGCAGCTGCACCGGCGCTCGTCTTCCACGCCGCGGAGTTCACGCCCGCCGAACGCCGCTGCGGCACGATGACCCCGTGCCCGCCGAACGCGGCGGTGGAGCGGATGATCGCGCCGAGGTTGCGCGGATCGGTCACGCCGTCCAGCGCGACGAGCAGCGGCGTGCCGCCGTCCGCGAAGATCTCCTCCAGCAGGTCCTGCGGGTGGGCGTACGAGTACGGCGGCACCTTGAGCGCCACCCCCTGGTGCACTCCCCCGACCCCCGCCATCCGGTCGAGCTCGGGCCGGGTGACCTCGAGGACCGGGATGTCGCGGTGCGACGCTATCGCGAGCATCTCCTTGACGCGATCGTCCATCTCGACCCGCTGCGCGATGTAGAGCGCGGTCGCGGGGATCCGCGTGCGAAGCGCCTCCAGCACCGAGTTGCGCCCCGTGACGGTCTCGGTGTCGTCGGCCGGCTTCGCGCGCGCCGCGCGGTTCATGTCGGTCGGGCGCGCCTTCGGCTTGCCGCCGGCTGCGACGTAGCGCTCCTGCGCGGCCTTGCGCTTGCCTGCGACGTGCCAGCTGCGGTCTTCCGCCTTCGGGGTCGGGCCCTTGCCTTCGAGCGACTTCCGCCCGTGGCCTCCGGTGCCCTTCTGCGGCCCCTTCTTCTTGCTGTTCCCCCGGCTCGCGCCACCCGGCTTAGCCATTCTGCACACTCCAATGGGTCCCGTCGGGACCGTCTTCGAGGGCGATGCCGGCCGCCGCGATCGCGTCGCGGATGCGGTCGGCCGCCGCCCAGTCCTTCGTCGCGCGCGCCTCGGCGCGCTGGTCGATCATCGTGCGGACGAGCGAGTCGAGAGCGGATGCCTCGGCCCGGCCGCCCGTCGGAAGCCACTGCGGATCGAGCGGGTTCACGCCCAGGATCCCGGTCATCGCGACGACCTCGTCGAACGCGCGCACGGCATCGTCGACATCGCCCGCGTCGAGGGCGGCATTGCCCGCGCGCACCGTCTCGTGCAGCACCGCGAGCGCCTGCGGGACGCCGAGGTCGTCGTCGAGCGCCTCGCTGAAGCCAGCCGGCAGCTCCACCGGTGCGGCACCGGCCTGCTCCCCCCGCGCGCGCTGCACACGCTGCAGGAACGTGCGGATGCGGTCGAGCGCCGCCTCGCCCTCATCGAGCGCCTTGTCGGAGACGTCGAGGCTCGAGCGGTAGTGTGCGGCCGACAGGGCGTAACGCACGACGAGCGGGTCGCGCTCCGCGAGCAGGTCGTCGGCGAGCACGAAGTTGCCGAGGGACTTCGACATCTTCTGCCCGTCGACCGTGACGAGACCGTTGTGCACCCAGTAGCGAGCGAATCCGTCGCCGGCTGCCGTCGACTGCGCGAGCTCGTTCTCGTGGTGGGGGAAGCGCAGGTCGAGCCCGCCGCCGTGGATGTCGAACTCGGCACCGAGATAACGTCGCGCCATCGCCGAGCACTCGATATGCCAGCCCGGGCGACCGGCGCCCCAGGGGGCCGCCCAGACCGCGGAGGCGGGCTCCTCGGGCTTCGCGCCCTTCCACAGTGCGAAGTCGTGCGGGTCGCGTTTGCCTCGCGGGTCGGCGTCGGCCGCGGGCTCCATGGCATCGAGGCCCTGGTGCGTGAGCGAGCCGTAGTCGGGCCACGAGCGCACGTCGAAGTACACGTCGCCCGAGCCGTCGGGTGCGGGGTAGGCGTGGCCGGCGGTGACGAGGCGCTCGATCAGCTCGATCATCTGCGGCACGTGACCGGTGGCGCGCGGCTCGGACGTCGGCGGCAGGATGCCGATGGCGGAATACGCCGCCGAGAACGCCCGCTCCATGCGGTTCGCCAGCGCCCACCACGGCTCGAGGTCGGTCGCGTTCGCGAGCACCTTGTCATCGATGTCGGTCACGTTGCGCACGAGCGTCACCCGCCCGAAGCGGTGCGTGAGCCATCGCGACAGGATGTCGTAGCTCAACGCGCTGCGCAGGTGCCCGATGTGCGGTCCGGACTGCACGGTGGGGCCGCAGACGTAGATCGTGACGTTCTCCGGGTCGCCGGGCACGAAGTCGCGCAGCCGCTGCGCGCGGGTGTCGTAGAGGCGGACGGTCACCCGACAAGCCTACCGGCGCGCCGTCGGCCTCATCGTGGTGTGACCAGCGCGACGGCGAACGCCGCCACGCCCTCAC
Organism: Microbacterium altimontanum; assembly: GCF_058349865.2. Lineage (NCBI taxonomy): Bacteria > Bacillati > Actinomycetota > Actinomycetes > Micrococcales > Microbacteriaceae > Microbacterium > Microbacterium altimontanum. The sequence goes on from NZ_JBYRJB020000007.1 coordinate 236,566, forward strand.
CCCGGCCGGTGAAGCCGAGGCCGTCAGTGGTCGTCGCCGAGATCGAGACCGGCGCTCCGCCGAGGGACGCCGACAGCGCCGCTTCGGCTTCCGCGCGGCGTGGGGCGAGCTTGGGGCGGTCGGCCTGCACCTGCACGGCGACGTTTCCGATCGCGAATCCGGCCTGCGTCAGCAGCTCGAGCGTATGCGCGAGGAACACGCCGGCATGAGCGTCCGCGTACTCAGGATGCGCCGTGCCGAAGTGGGTGCCGATGTCGTCCAGTCCCGCCGCCGACAGCAGTGCGTCGACGATCGCGTGTGCGACCGCGTCTCCGTCGGAGTGACCGGAGAGGGCCGGTTCGCCGGGCCAGGCCAGCCCGGCCAGCCACAGCGTGCCGTCACCGCCGAATGCGTGCACGTCGGTGCCGACGCCCACCCGCGGCAGGAGCGGTGCGCTCAGGAGGCGAGCACCTCGTCGAGGAGGCCGCTGGCCTTCTCCTCGTCGGTCTTCTCCGCCAGCGCGAGCTCGGAGATGAGGATCTGGCGCGCCTTCGCGAGCATGCGCTTCTCACCGGCCGACAGTCCGCGATCCTGATCGCGGCGCCACAGGTCGCGCACGACCTCGCTCACCTTGATGACATCGCCCGAGGCGAGCTTCTCGAGGTTCGCCTTGTACCGGCGCGACCAGTTCGTGGGCTCCTCCGTGAAGGGGGCACGCAGCACCTCGAAGACCTTCTCCAGGCCCTCCTTGCCGATGACGTCACGGACGCCCACGAGGTCGACGTTGTCGGCCGGAACCTCGATGACAAGGTCGCCTTGAGTGACGCGGAGCTTCAGATAGACCTTCTCTTCGCCCTTGATGATCCGGGTCTTCACTTCGGAGATCGTCGCCGCCCCGTGGTGCGGATAAACGACCGTCTCGCCAACCTCAAAAAGCATGCAGATATATCCTTTCGGCAAGTTCAAGAATACCACAGCGGGTATGCACTAAGGTTTGCCCAGCACTCAGGCAGGCGGCGTCCCGCGGCACGGCACCCCAGCAGGTAGAGTGATGTGCGTATCGTCTGCCTGTGGGAGGAACCGTGAAATCGCGCCTGCTCGCGTCGGTGGCATTGAGTGCCGCCGTCGTTCTCGGAGCCACCGGATGCTCCATGATCTCCCCGCAGGGCACGACGATCCCCTACTCCGCGTCCGACGGCATCAACGTCGCCGATGTGAAGGGCGCGCCGCTCCTCGTGCGCAACGCGCTGATCGTCGCGACCCCCGACGGCTCGGTTGGAAACCTCGTCGCCGCGGTCGTGAACATGACCGACTCGGCGCACACCCTCACGGTGCAGGTGGGCGAGGGCTCGTCCGGGTCGACCCAGACTCTGAGGGTCCCGGCGCACTCGGTGTCGAGCCTGGGTGAGAACGCCGACCCGCTGCGCATCGACAACCTCGACGCGAAGCCGGGCGCGGCCGTGCCGGTGTACTTCCAGTCGGGCGACGCCGAGGGCGCTCTCGCCGATGTGCCGGTGCTCGGCGGAGACGAGGAGTATCTCGTGAGCCTCGTGCCCGCCCCCGAGGTCTCCCCCTCGCCGACGACCACGCCGTAGTCGCCGCGGCGACCTCTCAGTCGCCGTCGCCCTCGAACCGGTACCCGAGGCCCCGGATCGTCACGAGCGAGACCGGGTCGCGGGGATCCTTCTCGATCCGTGAGCGGATCCGCTTGATGTGCACGTCGAGCGTCTTCGTGTCGCCGAAGTAGTCGCTCCCCCACACCCGGTCGATGAGCTGCCCCCGGGTGAGCACCCGCCCGGCGTTGCGCATGAGCACCTCGAGCAGCTCGAACTCCTTCAGCGGCATCGCGACCGGGTCGCCGTCGACGGTCACGACGTGCCGGTCGACGTCGAGGGTCACCCGGCCGCCCGACAGCACCCGCTCGTCGAGGTCGGCGTCCGCCGCCTGGCTGCGGCGCAGCACCGCACGCATCCGTGCCAGCAGCTCCCTCGTCGAATACGGCTTGGTGATGTAGTCGTCGGCGCCGAGCTCGAGACCGACGACGATGTCGACCTCGCTGTCCTTCGCCGTCAGCATGATGACCGGGACGGCGCTCGTGGTCCGGATGCGTCGGCACACCTCCGTTCCCGGCATGACGGGAAGCATGAGGTCGAGCAGGACGATGTCGGCGCCATCCGCCTCGAATGCCGCGAGGGCCGCGGGTCCGTCGGCGGCGATGCGCGGCTCGAAGCCCTCGCGGCCGAGGAGGTACGCGAGCGGGTCGGCCAGATCAGGCTCGTCTTCGACGATGAGCACGCGGGTCATGCGGCGGAGTCCTTCCGGGTCGTCTTCTTCTTGTCCTTGGCGGGTCTGCCCTTGCCCGGCTTGCCCTTGGCTGCCTTGCCCGTGCGGGGGGTGCTCAGCGCGGACGGCTCGACGCGCGGCAGACGGATCGTGAACGTCGACCCGCTTCCGGGTCTCGACCAGAGCCGAATCTCGCCCCCGTGCCGCTGCACCGCGTGCTTCACGATCGACAGACCGAGACCCGTGCCTCCGGTGCGCCGCGACCGGGCGGGGTCGACCCGGTAGAACCGCTCGAACACCCGCTCCTGATCGGCCTCCGCGATGCCGATGCCCTGGTCGGCCACCGTGATCTCGACGACGCCGTCGTCGCTGCGCGCCACGACTCCCACGTGGGTGCCGCTCGCCGAGTAGGCGATGGCGTTGGCGACGAGGTTCCCGACCGCCTCGCGCAGCCCTTCGGCGTCGCCGAACACCCATGCGCCGCTCGGCTGGCCGCCGACGAGGTCGACCCCGGCCGCCTCGGCCGCCGTCGCATGGCCGGCCAGCACGTCGGCGAGCAGCGCGTCCACCGCCACCGGCTCCATCGCGGCGGGCTCGTCGGACTGCAGCCGCGCGAGCCCCATGAGGCGGGTGGTGAGAGCGCCGAGCCGGCGGGCCTCGTCCTGGAGCCGGGTCGCGAACGCACGCACCTGCGTCGGGTCGTCGGCTGCCGACTCGACGGCCTCGGCGAGGAGACCGATCGCGCCGACCGGCGTCTTCAGCTCGTGACTCGTGTTCGCGACGAAGTCGCGCCGCATCCGTTCCACCCGCTCCTGCTCGGTGACGTCGCGCAGCACGATGAGCACGAGGCGCGAGGTGATCGAGCGCGCCCGCGCGGAGAGCACTCGCGGCTCCGCCCCGCGCGGGAGGGTCAGCGCCACCGGAGCCGAGGCCGTGCCCGCTCGCGCCGCGCGGGCGAGCAGTCCGAGCTCGCCCGTGGGCAGGGTGGCACGCTCCCCCAGCCCGTACTCCGCGGCCGGCTGAGACGCGGCCACGACCGTTCCTGAGGGGTCGACCACGACGGCCGCGTCGTCCATCCCCGCGAGCGTGTCGTTCACTCCCTCGGGCAGCGCTCCGGCGCCTCCGGTGAGGGCGCGGTCACGTGCGCGGTAGGCCGCGACCACGACGAGCGCGAGAGACCCGCCCAGTGCGACACCGACCAGCAGCGCCAGCACGGCGAGCTGCACGGGATCCATGCCTCAAGCGTAGGGTGCCGCTCAGCCCCGGCTCGCCCGTTCAGCCCGGGTATCGGCGCCCGGCGCCGAGAGTTCACCGGTGCGGCACCGTCCGTTAACCTTCGACGGTGAGGATCGGTCTGATCCCGGCCGTGGTCGCCGCCCGCGGCCACCGCTCGATGCGTCCCCTCTTGAAGAAACGGTGCAGACAATGCGCGAAGTGTTCCACCAGTCGCTCGAAGACGTGCAGACGCGATTGGTCGAGATCGCCGAGCTCGTCGCATCCGCCATGGAGAAGGCGACGACGGCGTTCGGCACCCGCGACGTCGCCCTCGCCGAAGAGGTCATCGACGCCGACAGCGTGATCGACGAGAAGGCCGTCGCGCTCGACGAGCTCGCGATCGAGATCCTCGCACGGCAGCAGCCGGTCGCCCGGGACCTCCGCATCGTTGTGATGTCGCTGCGGGTGAGCGCGTCGCTCGAGCGGATGGGCGACATCGCGGAGCACATCGCGCAGCTCACCCGGATGCGATTCCCGGAACGGGCGATCCCCAAGGGCCTGCGATCGACCTTCACGAAGATGGGCGAACTCGACGTGGCGGTGGCGCGCATGCTCGTCGAGCTGCTGCGGACCCAGGACCTGCGTCTCGCGGAACGCATCCGCAACGCCGACGACGAGATCGACGAACTGCACATCGCGGTGTTCGAGAAGGTGCTCAGCGACACCTGGCAGGGCGAGGCCGGCGCGACCGTCGACGCGACGCTCGCGAGCCGCTACCACGAGCGGTTCGCCGACCATGCGGTCTCCGTGGCGAAGAAGGTCGACTACCTGGCGACCGGCGACTGGGCGCCGGACGACGAGGCCGATTGACTACTTGCCCTGGTTGGCGACGGCGGCTGCTCCCGCGGCGGCGGCCTCGGGGTCGAGGTACTCGCCCGGGCCGAGCGGCTTCAGGTCTTCACCGAGCCGGTAGACGAGCGGGATGCCGGTGGGGATGTTCAGCTCGGCGATGTCGGCGTCGCTGATCCCGTCGAGGTGCTTCACGAGCGCGCGCAGCGAGTTGCCGTGCGCGGCGACCAGCACCGTCTTGCCGCTCGTCAGGTCGGGGATGATCTGGGAGTCCCAGTACGGCAGCAGCCGGTCGATCACGAGCTTGAGCGACTCGGTGCGCGGGACCTCACCGTCGATGTCGGCGTAGCGCGGGTCGTCGACCTGGCTGTACGGGCTGTCATCGGGCAGGGGCGGGGGCGGCACGTCGAACGAGCGGCGCCACAGCATGAACTGCTCCTGCCCGAACTCGGCGAGCGTCTGCGCCTTGTCCTTGCCCTGCAGCGCGCCGTAGTGGCGCTCGTTGAGGCGCCACGAGCGCTTGACCGGGATCCAGAGCCGGTCGGCCGCGTCCAGCGCGAGGTCGGCCGTCTGGATGGCGCGGCTCAGCACCGAGGTGTGGACGATGTCGGGGTGCAGGCCGGCCTCGGCCAGCAGCTCGCCCCCGCGGGTGGCCTCGGCCTTGCCCTGGTCGGTGAGGCGCACGTCGACCCATCCGGTGAACTGGTTGGACTTGTTCCACTCGCTCTGGCCATGGCGCAGCAGGATCAGGGTGTACGGGGCGGTCATGGTGCCAGCTTACCGAGGGGGTCGTGCGATCATGGTGCGCATGTCGCCCTCCCCCGTCGGTCGCCCCACGCGGGGCACGACGGGGACGAACCGGCTGCGGAGGGTCGATCGGTGGATCGCCCGGCACCCGGCGCTGCGCCGGGCCGCAGACCCGCTCGTGGTGGACCTCGGCTACGGTGCGAGCGGCGTCACGGCGTTCGAACTGGAGGCGCGGCTGCGGGCCAGTCGCACCGATGTCGAGGTGCTCGGCCTCGAGATCGATCCCGACCGGGTCGCCCGCGCCCGGGCGCAGCTGGCTGACGTGCGGGCCGGTCGCACGGCCTTCGACCCCGATGCCCGCGTCTCGTTCGGCCGCGGCGGGTTCGAGGTTCCGACGACGAATGGGCGGCGCCCGGCCGTCATCCGCGCGTTCAACGTGCTGCGCCAGTACGGCGAGGACGATGTGGCCGGCGCCTGGGCGCGCATGGCGGCGCGGCTCGCGCCCGACGGGCTCCTCGTCGAGGGCACGTGCGACGAGATCGGGCGGGTGAGCACCTGGGTCGCCGTCGGAGAGGATGCGGCACCCCGCACGCTCACGATCTCGCTACGTCTCGCGCAGCTGGAGCAGCCGTCGATCGCGGCGGAGCGGCTGCCGAAGGCGCTGATCCACCGCAACGTCTCCGGCGAGCGCGTGCACACCCTGATGGTCGCCCTCGATCAGGAGTGGGAGCGGACGTCGGCCCTGGCCCCGTTCGGGCCCGTCCAGCGCTGGCGCGCGGCGATGCAGGGTCTCGTCGACGCCGGCTGGCCGCTGCGAGCACGGTCCCGCTGGCGTCTGGGCGAGCTCACGGTGCCCTGGGAGGCCGTCGCACCGCGCCTCTGATCCGCTGCGAACCCGGCAAGACGAGGCTCGTCGTCAGCGGCGGCGGCCGAGGCGCGGGAGGCGCGGAACGGATGCTGTCGCGCCGGCCTCGGGCGGAACGACGACCTCCTGCGCCGCGGCGACCGCACCGTCGGCGGTGTCGACGGTGAGCGCCGCGTCGGTCGGAGTGTTGCGACGGATCACCGCAAGGGCGATCGGGCCCTCCTCGTAGTGCAGCGCGGACGCCGTCACGGCGCCGACCACGGTCTCGCCGGCCCGCACGGCGTCGCCGCGCGCCGGCAGCGCGGAGTCGCTCCCGTCGAGCTGGAGCGCGACGAGGCGGCGCGGCGGATGACCGAGGTTGTGCACCTTCGCGACCGTCTCCTGCCCGCGATAGCAGCCCTTGTCCAGGTGCACGGCGCTGCGCAGCCAGTCGACCTCGTGCGGCAGCAGCCGGTCGTCGGCATCCGTCATCCGCGGCCGCCACGCCGCGATCCGCAGTGCCTCGACGGCCAGGGCCCCCGCCGGTCGCATGGTTCCCGCAGCCATGGCCCGGGCGAGTCGCTCGGCTTCGTCGGCGTCGACCAGCGCCTCCGACCAGTCGCGGTCGAGTCCGGGGTGCACGGCGACGGCGCTGTACGCCCATCCGCCCTCCACGACGCCGGGCCAGGGGTCGCGCCACACCAGCGGCACTCCACCGGGGGCCGCCGCTCGCACCGCGTCGACGGCGGCGGCGGTGCCGCCCACGACCGCGAGCTCCTCGCTCGCGTCGCGGGGATCCACCCGCAGGCGGAAGCGCATCTTCGTGAGGAACGCCAGCAGCGGCTGCGCGTCCGGCCGATCGACGACGAGCCATGCCGTGGCGCCGTCGTCGATGACTGATGCGGCGTGCTCGACGTGGCCGTTCGGGTCGAGGATCAGCATCTCGGCGCTCTCGCCGGGCCGCAGGACGCTCAACCGCTGCGTGGAGAACGACTCCAGCCATCTGAGCCGGTCCTCCCCCGGCACCGCGAGCACGGAGCGGTCGCCGAGCGGCGCCAGCGCGTCGCCCGCCGCCAGCGCCCGCTGCTCGCCGAGGGGGTTCCCGGCATGCTGCAGGACGCCGTCGGCGACGACGGTACCCGGGGCCGCCATGAGCAGCCGGGAGAAGGCGTCCATCAGTCGACCTTCGCGAGCCGGGCCGACGCGTGCGATGCCATCGCTCCGCCGAGGGCCGCGACATCCCAGGCCCACAGCAGGTGGCCGTCGACGAGACCGTACATGCGCGATGCCGCCGAGTAGTCCTTGGCTCCGGCGGGCCGGACGACGGCATCGGTCGCGATGTCGATGCGAGGGCCGCGGATCTGGCCGAGATAAAGCTCGCTGACGCCGTCGGAGTGCACGAGGGCGACGTCGATGTCGAATCCGCCCTCGGCGTTGCGCAGCTCCTCCACGTCTTCGACGGTGCGGGCGGGCTCGACCGCGCTCGCCGGCAGCAGGCCGGGACCCGCCTCGCCTGCGGTCTGCGGACGCGACAGCCGCCAATAGCCGATCTCGGACACGAGGCGGGCGCGCTCGCCCGCGTCGTCGATCCAGGCGTCGGCGGAGTAGTTCAGATATGACCCGCCGTCGTGGCTGAAGCTCACCCGGTGGGTGAACTCGCCGGTGAAGTGGTGGTCGCCGGACTCGTAGTCGATGACGCCGGTGCCCTCCCAGACCCCCAGCAGCCACGAGAGCGGGGCGAGGTCGGCCGGCAGGTCGATCGGGAGCTCGATCACGGCACGACCGTCAGCGCTGGCCGCGGTAGAGGTTCTTGATCACGACGACGGAGACGAACACGATCGCGAGTGACGCGAGTCCGAGCAGTCCCACGAAGAAGAGTTCCAGCGCGACGAGGTCCATGCCTCCACTCTAGCCGGGTCTATGCGGGGACGAGTGCGGCGAGACCGAACCCTGCGCTGATGACGCCGAGCACGGCGAGGGAGCCCAGCATGCTGGCCGCCACCCGGGCGATGAACCGCCGTGGCTGACCGACCCACAGCTGCACCCCGAACGAGAGGACGAGACAGCCGGCAAGGCCCAGCAGGATCCACTCGGCGCGCTGCCCCATGGGGGTGAAGATGCCGATGGCGACGCCGATCAGCGCGGCCGCGACCCACACGGCCACGACCCCGCCGAACAGTCCTCGCGGGGCGAGCTCGGGCGTCGACGACATGCCCCCATTGTGTCACGGCGCCGAAATCCGCCATCGTCGTGGAACCGCCGCCCATAAGATGGGCTATCGATGTGCGGGCCGCTGCGGGCCGTACATCGGGGAGGACCCCGGTGGCACAGCTACTCGTACTGAGTTCGGCGAGCGACCCCGCGCTGCCCGCGCTGGAGCTGCTCGCCCACCGGGTGCGCACGATCCCCGCCGATCCCGCCCACCTCGTCGGCGCGCCCCCGGCCGAGCTCATCCTGCTCGACGCCCGTGCGGATCTCGTGGCGGCGAAGTCGCTGTGCCGGGTGCTGACCGCCACGGGCCTCGAGGCCCCGCTGCTCCTCGTCGTCACCGAGGGAGGCATGGCCGCCGTGAACGGCGAATGGGGGGTGACCGACGTGATCCTCGCCGGTGCCGGCCCCGCGGAGGCGGACGCCCGGATCCGGCTCGCGATGGCGCGCGGCACCGGAACGGATCCCGAGCCGGTGCGGGTGCAGACCTCGGGCCTCACGATCGACGAGTCGTCGTACTCCGCGAAGCTGCACGGCCGGCCGCTGGATCTCACGTACAAGGAGTTCCAGCTGCTGCACTTCCTGGCGACGCATCCGTCCCGGGTGTTCACCCGGGAACAGCTGCTCAGCGAGGTGTGGGGGTACGACTACTTCGGCGGAACCCGCACCGTCGACGTGCACGTGCGGCGGCTGCGCGCCAAGCTCGGCGAGGCCGAGCAGCTCATCGGCACGGTGCGCAACGTCGGGTACCGGTTCAACGTCGCCGACGATGAGACCGAACCGGCCCTCCCCTCGCAACCTGGAACGATTCCCCCCTGACGCTGGTCGGCCCTGCAATGATGAGGGAATGATCGAACACGAGGTCCTCGACACCGGACTCGACGACGGAGAGGACGACGACTTCGACCTCGAAGAGGTCTACGACTCCGAGCTTCCGGAGGGTCGCTACCTCGATCGTGAGCTGAGCTGGCTGGCCTTCAACCAGCGGGTGCTCGAACTCGCCGAGGACGAGACGCTCCCCGTGCTCGAGCGGACCAATTTCCTCGCGATCTTCGCGAGCAACCTCGACGAGTTCTTCATGGTGCGGGTCGCGGGCCTGCGCCGACGCATCCTGACCGGGCTCGCGGTGCCCACCAACGTCGGCCGCGCACCCCAGGACGTGCTCGCCGACATCTCCGAGGAGGCGCACCGCCTGCAGCTGCGCCACGCAGAGGTATGGAAGCGGCTCGTCAAGCCGGCGCTGGCGGACGCCGGCATCGACATCGTCTCGTGGAACGATCTCGACGAGGAGGAGCACGAGGCGCTGTACCCGTACTTCCAGGAGCAGGTCTTCCCGGTGCTCACGCCGCTCGCGGTCGACCCGGCGCATCCGTTCCCCTACATCTCGGGGCTCTCACTGAACCTCGCGATCCGCATCCGCAACGCCCGCACCGGCCGCCAGGAGTTCGCGCGTCTCAAGGTGCCCCCGATGCTGCCCCGCTTCGTGCGCATCGACGGCGACGGCACACGCATCCGGTTCCTGCCCCTCGAGGACCTCATCGCCAACAACCTCGCGGATCTGTTCCCGGGGATGGAGATCCTCGACCACCACACGTTCCGGCTCACCCGCAACGAGGATGTGGAGATCGAGGAGGACGAGACCGAGAACCTCATCCAGGCGCTCGAGGCGGAGCTCCTGCGCCGCCGCTTCGGACCGCCGATCCGGCTCGAGGTCACCGACGACATGGACGACCTCACGCTCGACCTGCTGATCGACGAGCTCGACATCACCGAGCAGCAGGTGCACCGGCTGCCCGGGCCGCTCGACCTCGTCGGACTGTTCGACCTCGGCCGCATCGACCGGCCGGATCTGAAGTATCCGCCGCATGTGCCGACGACCGCGCTCGCTTTCCAGCCGGCCGAGCAGAACGGCCGGGCCGACCTGTTCGCCGCGATCCGCAAGGGCGACGTGCTCGTGCATCACCCGTACGAGCCGTTCGCGACGAGCGTGCAGGCGTTCCTCGAGCAGGCGGCGAAGGATCCGCACGTGCTCGCGATCAAGCAGACCCTGTATCGCACCTCCGGCGACAGCCCGATCGTGCAGGCGCTCATCGACGCCGCCGAGGCGGGCAAGCAGGTGCTCGCGCTCGTCGAGGTGAAGGCCCGCTTCGACGAGTCGAACAACATCGCGTGGGCCCGGAAGCTCGAGAAGGCCGGCGTGCACGTCGTGTACGGCCTCGTCGGACTGAAGACGCACGCGAAGCTCGCGCTCGTGATCCGCGAGGAGGACGGACGGCTGCGCAGCTATGCCCACATCGGCACGGGCAATTACAACCCCAAGACGAGTCGCATCTACGAGGACTTCGGCCTGTTCACCGCCGACGAGCAGGTGGGTCGCGACCTCATCCGGCTGTTCAACGAACTGAGCGGCTACGCGATCGAGAAGAAGTTCAAGCGGCTGCTCGTCGCTCCGCGGCACCTGCGCAAGGGACTGCTGCGGCTCATCGACCGAGAGCGCCGCAACGCGCTGGACGGGAAGCCCGCCCGCATCCGCATCAAGGTCAACTCGATGGTCGACGAGCAGATCATCGACGCGCTGTACCGCGCGAGTCAGGCGGGGGTTCCCGTCGAGGTGTGGGTGCGGGGCATCTGCAGCCTCAAGCCCGGCGTCGAGGGCATGAGCGAGAACATCACGGTGCGCAGCATCCTCGGCCGGTACCTCGAGCACTCGCGGATCTTCTCGTTCCTGAACAACGGTGATCCGCAGGTGTACATCGGCAGCGCCGACATGATGCACCGCAACCTCGACCGGCGCATCGAGGCGCTCGTGCGCGTGACCGCGCCCGTGCACATCAAGGCGCTGGAGGACCTGTTCACCCGGGCGATGAGCGACGGCACCAGCTCCTGGCATCTCGGATCCGACGGCGTGTGGGTCAGGCACGGCCGGGGCGAGAACGGCCGGCCCCTCGTCGATCTGCAGGACAAGACCATGGCGATCGTGCAGCGGCGTCGCCGGGCGCGGGCGGTGCGATGAGCGAGACCGCCGTCTACGCTGCCGGCGGCGTGGTGTGGCGGGTCGTCGAGGGAAAGCTGAAGATCCTCGTCATCCACCGCACCGCCTATGCCGATCTGACGCTCCCCAAGGGCAAGGTCGATCCGGGAGAGATGCTCGCCGAGACAGCCGTGCGCGAGATCCTCGAGGAGACCGGCATCCGGGTGCACCTCGGCGTGCCCGTCGGCGTCTCGCGCTACGCGCTGCCGAGCGGCCGCACGAAGATCGTGCACTACTGGGCGGCGCACGCCGGCGACGAGGCGATCCGCGCGTCGCAGTTCGTGCCGAACAAGGAGATCGCCGCGATCGAGTGGCTCTCGCCGAAGAAGGCACGGGCGCGACTGTCGTATCCCGTCGACGTCGAGATCCTGGAGAACTTCCTGAAGCTCGTCGACGACGGGGTGATGCACACCTTCCCGGTGGTGGCCCTCCGGCATGGCAAGGCGACGCCGCGGGAGGAGTGGGACGGCGAGGACGCCCTGCGGCCGCTGACGCCGCGCGGCACGAAGCAGGCGAAGTGCGTCGCGGGGCCGCTGCAGGCGTTCGGAGTGCGCAAGATCGTGTCCTCCGACGCCGTCCGCTGCGTCACGACCGTCGCGCCCTTGGCGGCCGCCACCGGCCACCGCATCCATCGCACTCCGGAGATCAGTCAGGATGCGTGGGAGGACGGCACGGCGGACGTGCGCGGCGTGATCGGCCGCCGGGTGCGGTCGGGAAAGCCGGCGGTGGTCTGCAGCCACGGGCCCGTGCTGCCGGCGATCATGCGGGAGATCGCGCTCGCGACGGGCACGCTCAGCGGCGCATACCTCGAGGATGCGGCAGCCATCCCGGTCGGCGCGTTCTCGGTCGCGCATCTGTCGACGTCGAACCCCGGCTCCGGGATCATCGCGATCGAGACGCACGAGCCTCGTCTGTAGCGCCGGACGCTCGAGCCTCGTCCGCGGCGACCGACGCCGTTCACCTTCCGTTCACCCGCACAGCGCAGTCTGGTCACATCCGCGCTCTACGGTCGTGCCGAGCCCCGCACCAGGGGCCGACTTCCCGACACGTGAAGGACTCACACAGTGAAGCTGAACCGCATCGCCCCGCTCGGGGCCCTGTTCGTCGCCGGTGCCCTCGTGCTGGCCGGATGCGCCTCCAATGAGGCGGCGGCCGGCGGCGGAACCACCGGTTCCCCGTCCGCGGCGTCGCTCAAGGGCACGATCAACGGAATCGGCTCCTCGGCGCAGGGCACCGCGCAGCAGAGCTGGATCGCCGGCATCCAGTCGGCGAACCCGCAGCTGAACATCAACTACGACCCGCAGGGCTCGGGCGCCGGCCGCAAGAGCTTCATCTCCGGCGCGGCCGACTTCGCGGGCTCGGATGCCGCGCTGAAGGACGAGGAACTGGCCGGCACGTTCGCGCTGTGCGCCGACGGCACCAAGGCCATCGACCTCCCCGTGTACATCTCGCCCATCGCCGTCGCGTACAACGTCGACGGTGTCACCGACCTGAAGCTCGACGCCCCCACGATCGCGGGCATCTTCTCGGGCGCGATCAAGAAGTGGAACGACCCGAAGATCGCCGCGCTCAACTCCGGCGCCGCCCTCCCCGACGCGGCGATCGTCGTGGTGCACCGCTCCGACGACTCGGGCACGACGCAGAACTTCACCGAGTACCTCGCCGCGAACGCCGGCGACGCGTGGAGCGAGAAGCCCTCGCAGACCTTCCCGTTCCAGGTGGGCGATGCGGCGAAGGGCACCTCCGGCGTCGCCGAGGCGACGAAGAGCGCGAAGAACTCGATCACCTACATCGACGAGTCGGGGGCTGCCGGCCTGTCGATCGCCGAGCTCAAGGTGGGCGAGCAGTTCGTGAAGATCTCCGCCGAGGGAGCGGCGGCCGTTGTCGCCGACTCCCCGATCGCGACCGGCCGTGCCGAGAACGACCTCGCGATCACGATCGACCGCACCGACACGCAGGCGAACGCGTGGCCGCTCGTGCTCGTGTCGTACATCATCGCGTGCCAGCAGTACCAGGACGCCGACAAGGCAGCCCTCGTCAGCTCGTACGTGCAGTACATCGCGAGCGACGCCGCCCAGCAGGCGGCCGCGCAGCAGGCCGGCTCGGCGCCCCTGTCGGCCGAGCTGTCGGCGAAGGTCATCGCCGCCGCGCAGACGATCAAGTAGGAACGGATGACGACGACAAGAACCGTACGGATCGGCGACCGGGTCTTCGCCTCGACGACTGTCGTGGCGGGATCCGTCATCCTCGCGACCCTCGCCGCCGTCGCGATCTTCCTCGTCGTCCAGTCGATCCCGGCCCTCGTCGCAGGGCCGGGATCGCTGCCGAACGAGGCGACGAGCTTCTGGCAGTACGTCTGGCCGCTGGTGTTCGGCACGGTCTGGGCGGCATTCCTCGCGCTGCTGTTCGCGACGCCGCTGTCGATCGGCATCGCCCTGTTCATCACGCACTACGCGCCGCGCCGGGTGTCGCAGACGCTCGGCTACATCATCGACCTGCTCGCCGCGATCCCGTCGGTCGTGTTCGGCCTGTGGGGCATCGTCACGCTCGCGCCGTTCGTTCAGCCGGCGTACCGGTGGCTCACCGAGAACCTCGGGTGGTTCCCGCTGTTCGCCCCGCCCGTGTCGGGCACGGGCCGCACGATCCTCACGGCCGCCGTGGTGCTCGCCGTGATGGTGATCCCGATCATGACCGCGATCTGCCGCGAGGTCTTCCTGCAGGCGCCGCGGCTGCACGAAGAGGCGGCCCTGGCCCTCGGCGCGACGCGGTGGGAGATGATCCGGATGGCCGTCCTGCCGTTCGCTCGGAGCGGCATCGTGTCGGCGATCATGCTCGGCCTCGGCCGGGCCCTCGGCGAGACGTTCGCGATCGCGATGGTGCTCTCGCCGGCCTTCGTCGTGAAGTTCGCGGTACTGCAGGCGCAGAGCCCCAATACGATCGCGGCGAACATCGCGCTGCAGTTCCCCGAGGCGACCGGCCTGTCGGTCAACGCGCTCGTCGCATCCGGACTCGTGCTGTTCGCCGTCACCCTGCTGGTGAACGTCCTCGCCCGCTGGATCATCAGCCGCCGTGCGGCCTTCTCGGGAGCGAACGGATGACCGCGACCACGACCGCGCCCGCCCTCCGCACGGTGCGCGTGACGAACACCCTCGCCGCAGGCCGGCTCCCCCGCGGCACGGCGTGGATCGTCCTCGGCGTGAGCTGGCTCTTCGCGGCCGCGTTCTTCGCGCTGCTCGCCGCGGCCGGAGCCACCGACGGCTTCTCGCTGGTCGGGAGCGTGTTCGCCGGCACGGTGCTGTTCGACGTCGTCCTGTACGCGATCTCGCGCATCGTCGAGGGCCGGCGCCGGGCGCTCGACCGACTCGTCACGTCTCTCGTGTCGACGGCGTTCATCATCGCGCTGCTGCCGCTGGTCTCGCTCGTGCAGACGGTCGTCGCCGACGGCCTCGCCCGATTCGATGTGGCGTTCTTCACCCAGTCGATGCGGAACGTCATCGGGGACGGCGGCGGCGCCCTGCACGCGATCGTCGGCACGCTGCTCATCACCGGGATGGCGGCGCTGATCTCCGTGCCGATCGGCCTGCTCACCTCGATCTACCTCGTCGAGTACGGCCGCGGACCACTCGCTCGGGCGATCACGTTCCTCGTCGACGTCATGACGGGCATCCCGTCGATCGTCGCCGGCCTGTTCACGTTCGCCCTGTTCGCGCTGCTGGTGGGTCCGGCGGTGCGCAACGGGTTCATGGGCGCGGTGGCGCTGTCGGTGCTCATGATCCCCGTGGTCGTGCGCTCGAGCGAGGAGATCCTGCGGCTCGTGCCGAACGAGCTGCGGGAGGCGTCGTACGCCCTCGGCGTGCCGAAGTGGGTGACGATCCTGCGCATCGTGCTGCCCACGTCGCTGGCCGGCATCGTGACCGGCATCATGCTCGCGATCGCGCGCGTGATCGGCGAGACCGCTCCCCTGCTGCTGGTCACCGGCTTCACGTTCAGCATGAACTACAACCTGTTCGAGGACCGGATGATGACCCTGCCGGTGTTCGTGTACACGCAGTACACGCAGGCCGCCGGCGTCAGCGCCCAGGCCTCGATCGACCGGGCGTGGGCCGCCGCCCTCACCCTCATCCTCATCGTGATGGCGCTGAACCTCATCGGCCGGCTCATCGCCAAGATCTTCGCGCCCAAGCGCGGCCTGTAGAACCGAAGGAACCCCGTGTCAAAGAGCATCGACGTCGCCCACCTCAACGTCTACTACGGCGATTTCCTGGCCGTAGAGGGCGTGTCCCTGCACATCGACCCGCGCAGCGTGACGGCGTTCATCGGCCCGTCGGGCTGCGGCAAGTCGACGTTCCTGCGCACCCTGAACCGCATGCACGAGGTGATCCCGGGCGCGCGGGTGAGCGGGGAGGTGCTGCTCGACGGCGACGACCTGTATGCGCCGGGCGTCGATCCGGTGGCGGTGCGGCGCAACGTCGGCATGGTGTTCCAGCGGCCGAATCCCTTTCCGACGATGTCGATCAAGGAGAACGTGCTGGCGGGGGTCCGCCTGAACAGCACGCGCATCGCGAAGTCGGATGCCGACGTGCTCGTCGAGAAGTCGCTGCGCGGCGCCAACCTCTGGAACGAGGTGAAGGACCGTCTCGACAAGCCGGCGTCGGCGCTGTCGGGCGGCCAGCAGCAGCGCCTGTGCATCGCGCGCGCGATCGCCGTCGAGCCGCAGGTGCTGCTGATGGACGAGCCGTGCTCGGCGCTCGACCCGATCTCGACGTATGCGATCGAGGAGCTCATCGCCGAGCTGAAGAACGACTACACGATCGTGATCGTCACGCACAACATGCAGCAGGCGTCCCGCGTCTCGGAGAAGACAGCGTTCTTCAACATCGCCGGCACCGGCAAGCCGGGCCGCCTCATCGAGTTCGACGACACCGCGACCATCTTCACGACGCCGCACGAGCAGGCGACGGAGGACTACGTCTCGGGCCGGTTCGGGTAGGCGCGAACGCCGTCAGTCGCGGGGGCTCAGCAGGTAGCGGTTGAGGGATGCGGTGAGCTCCGCGTCGACGGGCAGGAGAGCGCCGTCGATCGCGGTGATCGGGGCGGCGAGTCGCACGCTCGAGAGCAGCCAGGCCCCGTCGGCGCGGCCCAGCGCCTCGACCGGCACCGTCTCGTATGCGACCGGACGGCCGGCGGCGCGCAGGTGGTCGAACACACTGATCTGCGTCGTGCCGTGCAGGATGCCGGAGCCCGTCGCGGGCGTCACGAATCTGTCGCCGAAGCGCAGCAGCACGGATGACGTCGGCCCTTCGAGGACGACATCGTCGGTCGCGACGAAGATCGCGTCGTCGGCTCCCCGACGGTGGGCCTCCCGCAGCGCCGCCATGTTGGTGGCGTAGGAGAGGGTCTTCGCCCCGAGCAGCAGCCACGGCGCGCGCTCCGAGGCGCGGCTGTCGATGCCCCGGTCGAGCGTCACCACGCGGATCCCGGTCGTCCGCGCGGGCGTGTGGTCCGGCGCAGCGGCGGCGGTGACCCAGGCGGTCGGCGCCGGGCCGTGCTCGATGCCGCGACTGAGGATGAGCTTGATCGCCGCCTCGCCCGATCCGCACTGCTCCTGGGCTCGGGCGATCGCCTGCCGCCACTGGCCGAGGTGCGGCGCAGGAAGGTCGCAGAGCGCGGCCGAGTGCGCGAGCCGATCGAGGTGGGCGCCGACCTCCTGCGCATGCCCGTCGACGACGCCGACGGTCTCGAAGATGCCGTCGCCGCGCTGCGTGCTGAGCTCTCCGACGCTCAGGGCCGGGGCGGAGGGGTCGATCGACTGGAACGTGGAGCTGAAGTCGCCGCGTTCGTCGTCGGGTGCGACGGGTTCGATGAGGAGGGCGAAGAGCGCTGCCATGAACCGAGCGTAGCGGCCGGGAATGATCCGCCGAGGTCCTCGGTTACACTGGAATGGCCGGGCCGCAGTAACCCCGGGCTCCATCTTCTGCCGCTTCGAGCGGCCTTGCGCCGAGAGGCGTTCTGCGGCCCGGCACTTCTGTGTCGAGGCGCAGAACGACTCTCCCGCGCGTCAGGTCAACGCGTCCATCCGCCAGAGCGCCGCGCAGGCGGACAGATCCGTCGCGTACGTCGCCAGCCGCAGGGCGCGGGT
The DNA here is from genome assembly GCF_058349865.2 of Microbacterium altimontanum. NCBI lineage: Bacteria > Bacillati > Actinomycetota > Actinomycetes > Micrococcales > Microbacteriaceae > Microbacterium > Microbacterium altimontanum. The sequence goes on from NZ_JBYRJB020000007.1 coordinate 253,861, forward strand.
GGTGAGGGCGGTCGCGCGTTCCGTCTCGGTGTTCTCGTAGTCGTCGGCGACGTGCGTCGCTCCCGACGCCTCGACCCGACAGAAGGATGCGGCGCGGTCGAGCGCGACGGCGAAGTCGCCCTCGAAAACGCCCCGCAGGATCCGGTCGACGAGGGCGACGAGCTCGTCGGGACTCGCGGGGACGGGCGCCCCGGCGATGACGGGGTCGGCCGAGGCGATCTCGACACGGCCGCGCTCATACAGCAGCGCCGCCGTGTGCGGATCGTCGTGGATCATGAGCTGCAGCAGGTACAACCGCCACAGGGCTCCGGGCAGCGACCGTGAGGGCGACCGCGACCAGAGTTCGGCGATGTCGTCGATGCCGTGCGTGCTCGTGAAGGACACGAGCCGGTCGACGACGGCGGCATCCGGATCCTCACGCACGCGGGACAGGAGCACCGCCGCCGTCGAGTGCGCGGCGCGCGCCACCTCCGCGGGGTCGTGAGCGCCGAACAGCCGGTCGAGCTCCTCGGCGGGCCGACGCACCGGCTTGTGGAAGTCCCTTCCTGCGTCCGTCACCCGACCAGGCTACGCCGTCACGCCGTCCCGTTGATGCGGACGTGGTTGCCCGACGGGTCGCGGAAGGCGCAGTCGCGCGGGCCCCAGGGCTGGTCGATGGGCTCCTGGAGCACCTCTGCTCCGGTGGCGCGGATGCGCTCGAACGTCCCGTCGAGGTCGCTCGTCGAGAAGACGAGGGGGCCGGGTCCCGAGCCCTTGGCGACCAGGCGCGCAAGCGCGTCGGCGTCGTCGGGCGAACGTCCGGCGCCCGGCTCCGAGAGCACGAGCACGATGCCGGGCTGATCTGGTGTGCCCATGCTCAGCCACCGCCATCCGTTTCCGGAGACGTCATTGAGCACCGTGAGGCCGAGGGCGTCGCGGTAGAACGCGAGGGCCGCGTCGACGTCGTCGACCGTGAGCGGGAAGTAACCGAATCTGATGTCTGTCATGACTGTCACGCTACGGGCGCGCCGGCAGCCGCGCTTCTCGAATCCTGCTCGATGCGGGACCGCTCAGGCGTACCGGGTCGGCCGGGTGAGGAGCCGTGCGATGCACGTGGGCAGCACCTCCGTGTCGTCGTGCGGTCGCGCCCGGTAGGAACTCGGGGTCTCGCCGACGATGTCGGTGAAGGTCGAGCTGAACGAGCCGAGGGATGTCGCACCCACGGCCGTGCACGCATCCGTCACGGTCGCACCTGCGCGCAGCAGCGCCATGGCGCGCTCGATGCGCCGGGTCATGAGGTAGGCGTAGGGAGTTTCGCCGTACGCAGTCTTGAACTCGCGTGAGAAGTGCGCCGGTGACATGAACGCGCGCGCCGCCATGGTGGGGACGTCGAGCGGGCGCGCGTACTCGCGATCCATGAGATCGCGCGCACGGCGGAGGTGCGCGAGCGTCTGCGGGGACTGCGGAGGGGATGCCACGCCATCGACGGTAGCGGCTCCCGGCGGTCGGCGGCCGATACGCTCGCGGTATGCGCATCGCCATCGCCGGGGGCACCGGGACCGTCGGCCGGCTCGTGACCGACATCGTTCTCGAACGGGGGCATGAGCCGATCGTGCTCTCCCGCTCGACGGGGATCGACCTGCTCACGGGCGACGGGCTTGATGCCGTGCTGGCCGGTGTGGACGCGGTCATCGACGTGAGCAACACCCAGGCGATGAGCGCGGCCGCCGCGATCCGCTACTTCGAGACGACCACCCGCGCGCTGCTGGCGGCTGAGGAACGCGCAGGGGTCGGGCACCACGTGGCACTCTCGATCGTCGGCATCGACGGTTCCGAGAAGGGGTACGGCTACTACCAGGGGAAGCTCGCGCAGGAGCGCGCGGTGGCGGCCGGCGCCGTGCCGTGGACGCTCCTGCGGGCGACGCAATTCCACGAGTTCGCGCAGCAGATGACCGAGCGGATGAGGTTCGGGCCGATGATCGTCGTCCCGACGATGCGGTCGCAGCCGGTCGCTGCGAGAGAGGTGGCGGCACGGCTCGTGGAGCTTGCCGCCCAGCCGCCGGCGGGTCGGGTGGCGGACCTCGCCGGTCCGCGCGTGGAGCGGATGGCAAAGCTCACTCGGCGGTACCTCCGAGCCCAGGGTGCGCGAGGTCGGGTCCTCCAGGTGCCGCTGCCGGGAGCGTTCGGCCGGCAGATGCGCGACGGAAGCCTGCTGGCCGGTCCGGACGCGCAGGTCGCCGGTCCGTCGTTCGTCGAGTGGCTCGTCGCGCGGACGGGTTCCGACGGTGCCGAGAAGGCGGCACACCCGGTCAGCGTCGCCGGCATCCCGATCGTTCGAGCTCCCCTTCCCGACGCGCCGGAGCCGTCGCTGTCCAATGCGCGGCAACTCGTCGGTCAGCTGCAGAACGCCGGCATGCCGATCACGCTCAGCATCACGGGCGAGGAGCGCCGGCTGCCGGTGCACGTCGACGAAGTCGCGTTCCGCGCCCTGCAGGAAGGCCTGTCGCTCGTGCTCGCTCGCGCAGGCAGGACGGAGGCGGCGGCCACGGTGCGCTACCTCCCGCATGCGGTCGAGGTCGAGGTGTCGCAGGGCGCCGCGGCCGTGACCCCGGGTGGTCCGCGGGCGGACGAGCTGACGACGTCGCGAGCCGCAGTCCGGCGGCTGGGCGGCATGGTGGCCTCCGAGTCGACCCCCGACGGCGGCCTCCGCCTGTCTGCCACGATCCCGATCGGCGACTGAGACCGAGCCGTTGCCTCACATCCCATCCACCTCTCTCATCGCGCGCGACCGCCAATTGTCTCCTCCGCGCTCGAGCGTGACGACAGCGTGGCAATTGCGGCACCGTACATCGCACTTCGCGATCTCCTCGAGGAGAACTCGGATGCTGAATCCCTCGTTGACCATCCGCATGACGTCCTTGCGTTTGCCGGAGTCCGGACGATGATCGAAATCCAAGACGCGCAGGTCGGAGACGCCGCAATCGACGCACGGGTGGAGGCGAAGATATGAAGCCAAGAACGCCTTCGCTTCCTGCCTTCGGCGAACGGTTCGCTCGACGATTGTGCGAGTGTGCTCTTCCCTGTTCTGGTCAAGTCCCGAGTAGTGGTGTAGCGCGGTGTCCTTCGATCTGAGGGGTTATGCGCTGAGTTCGAGGACGGTGTCG
>NZ_JBYRJB020000008.1:0-137148 GCF_058349865.2 Microbacterium altimontanum
TTCCTCGAAGGATCACACGGTGACCGCGTCTACGTCGCATCCGACGAGCCCGGCCACCGCGCGCTACACCACTATGCGGGACTCCACTCGGGCAGCTGCACGCTGCGCGACGACAGCAGGAGCCGTGAGCGCGAAACACGCCCAGCAACGTCGCCTGTCCACGACCGCTGCGCACCGGTCCGACGAGCCGGTCCGTGGTCCGTCGCTGGGGCATTAGCGTTGTGCGCAGGGGGTGCTATGGGCTCCTGATTAGCCGACGATTTGGTTTTCGGATTGATTCTCAGATTGCTGTCGGTGTTCTGTGTTAGCTTGTTTTCAACACGGCTAGCCGCTTTCTCTTCACCGAGAGGCGGCTAGTTTTCTTTTGTGATGACGCATGACAGCAGCTACGCGAAGCCGTTCAAGACGGTGCGCGAGCAAGTTGCACTCCTCGCGTCGCGGGGCATGGACGTCGGCGATCGCGACAGGGCTGAGGCGCTGCTGAAGCGGATTGGCTACTACCGGCTGTCCGGGTACTGGTACCCGTATCGCCAGCGCGAGCTCGACGGTGCGGGCGACGCTGTGGTGCAGTCAACGCTCCGCCCTGGGACCACGCTCGAACACGTCTGCGCGATCTACGACTTCGATCGGGAGCTCCGAGCAGCACTCTTCGATGCCCTCGAAGCGGTCGAGGTGGCCATCCGCTTCCAGGTTGGTCACACGCTCGGCCGCCGGGACATCTTCGCTCACCGGCATCCTGCCGCCCTCGATCCCGCATTCGTCACCGTCCCACTCCCATCGCCGGATGCCACCGGATCGGAACCCGTGCCTCCCCAAGCGGCGCAAGTCGAGGGGGAAGGAGATCGCGAGCGGGTATCCCGCCACGAGGAGTGGCTGCGACGATTCGATGAGCAGGAGCGGCGTTCTCAGGAGGCCTTCGCGGCGCACTTCCGTGCCAAGTACGGTCCGCACTTCCCGGTCTGGGTGGCGACGGAGGTGATGTCGTTCGGAACACTCGCGCAGCTGTACGACGGGGCGGCCCAGGACGATCGCGAACGAATCGCCGCGAGTCTCGACATCATCGCCAAGACCGGACGCGGCGACGCCGCCCTGCTGTCGAACTGGCTCAACCACATCCGACACATCCGTAATCTCTGCGCACATCACTCACGCATGTGGAACCGCAGCTTCGACGTGGAGCTGGCGTCGGCCGCCCACATTTCCGACCTGGACCACCTCAGCGAGAAGTCTCAGCGCCGCCTCTACGGCACGATCTCGATCCTCACGTTCCTGCTGACTCGCCTCGTTCCCGACTCCGACTGGAGAACGCGCATCCACGCGCTCATCGAGGCACGGACCAACGAACTCAGTCTCGATCTGGACGCGATGGGGTACCCCGCCGACTGGGAGGCCGCGGCGATGTGGAGCATCGATTACCAGCGAGACCCTGTTCTGGCCAAGCGGGTCGCCCTACTCGCTGACCTCGACCTCTCCAGCAACGCTGCGATCCGCGATCAGTTCCACGGCAGGGAGCCGAAGGAGCGACGCAGCTGGCTCAACTACTTGAGGAACCGTCATGCCCTCGTCTGGGTCTCGATGGGCGAGGCGAAGCTCTACCCCGCATTCCAGATTGACCCGGACGAGGGGAACATCCGGTCACTGGTCGGCGACATCAACGCGGAGCTCTACGACAAGCTCGCCAGCCAAGGAGTAGCCGACGAGGACGCCCGCTGGCGAATCCTGGAATGGTGGATCACCCCACCGGGCGACGATGCCGCTGCACCCGCCGCAAGAGTCCGGGAAACAGCCTTCACCCTCGACGACGCGCGAGCCTCCTACCCTGGCCATTCACCTCGACTCGGAGGCTGAGGCAGGGTCGACTAGCTTCGGAGCAGTCGATACTCAGCAAGGAGATACCTATGGCGATCCGCGTGGACCTTCCTTCGTTCAGTTGGCCATCGAAGAAGGCCGCCTTCGATGATTTCAGGCTCCTTCACACCGGCGGCCCCTACGCCGTCTACGAGCGCATCACCGATCCAACTCATGACCTCATGCTCCGCGAGGTCCTCGACCTGCATCCTGATGCGTCCGAGAAGATCGGCGTGGGAGTTGACTATTTCTATGTCGGCCTGACCAGCGATGGCGACAAGTTCAACGTGCGGCCGGATGCCACAGGCATCTGGATCAAGCGTGTGGATGGGTCAGACGTGGATTTCAGCTACCGCACCTGCATCAGCAACCACACCGAGGAGTCGGATGCGAAGGAAGGGCTCCGCCTCGCCGTGGAGGATCGGCGGCTGGCCTACCGCCAGGGCCGGATAAACGAAGGGACGTTCCTCAGCGACATCTCGGGGGAGGCCTTCGGGAACCGCGATGATGCGTACGTCATCTACGACGACCCGTCCTGGGGACAGCTCACGTATCGCTTCGCCCAGGGCGAAGGGGGCTGGGATCAGATCCTTGTCCACTCCGGGCACGGTGGAGTCCTTATCGGAAGTCACCTCATGGACACGGGTGTCCATGAGCGATGGCTGGACTTCTACGACCGTCACGCGAAACGGCGACTGGCGACGCCGAGCGAAGCGGCAGCCCGTCCGCGACCGCCGCAGGATGCCTGGACTCCGTGAGCCCACGGACGTGCGCACGCTACTTGCGTTGCAGATCGGGTGGTTCGGCTTCGATCGTCTCGTGAGCGCGGCTGATTTTCGACGCCCTTCTCGCCTTGAGAACGGCAGGCCGGAGGTCGCCGTCGGCGTGCATCATGCAGACTAGGCGCGCGCGATGTTCCTCGCGGTTACCCCACGGCATCTGCAGTCCATCGGAGCGCCACCCACCGATCGTGGGCAGCTTGCGCCACACCCACTTCGCCCGGCGTACGTCAGCCACCTAATCTTGTCGGTGCCCATGCCGCCCTCATCCCGCTCCACGGAGCGAGCAGGGTCGGTGTCGGAGTAGGTGCTGACGACGAGCGTTGCGACGTGGCACCCGATCGATCCTCCCATTAGCGACGATGGCCGCCCGAGAAGACGAACCTCAAGATGTCGATCAGAGAGCGGCGATGTGTGGAGAGCTCCGTCGCGGGCCCGTCCGCCGCTAGACGATCGCTCGCGGCGGATTTCACGATGGCCTCGTTGGACCAGTCAGCCGCCCATACGACGCGATTGCGACGGATGATGTAGTGCGACCGGCACGGCAGTCCCCAGTTCCCGACTGAAGGATTGAGGCTCACGGTGGTGCCGTCGAAGGTGAGTGTCCACTGCCCAGGATGAAGCGGCGTGGAGACCCGCTCACCACACCCTTCGCAGCAGAGGTGGACGACGGCGCCGAACTCGGCGGCGATGTAGAGGATGCCTTCCTCGAGTTCGTTCGGGATGTAGTCGACGAACTGGAATCCGATCTCAGATTGGCGGGTCATTCGGTCTGGTCCTCGTTCAGCAGGTGGTTTCCGTCGATCGTGTAGGCGGTGTAGTGCTCATTCTCGAGGTCGGCGTAGAATCCGAACAGCTTCTTCCACTTGACGACGGCGAGGGCGGCGTTGAGCGCATTGAGGTCGGCGATCTGTATGTTGAGGTCGTAATCGTCGGCCTCGTCTGTCTCAGAGAAGTCGATGCGCCGCGAGATGTGGTCGGCCTTGTGAGCGGTGCCGGTGGTGATGGCGAGGATGCCGTGAAGGCGACCGTCGTGGGGGCGCACGCCCATCCCGACGTCAACGAACGGGATCCCGGCCGACTGCAGGCGCTCGATGATGAGCTGCTTCGTCGGGCCGCCTTCCGCCGCGAGGAACACGAACCCCATGTCGTCGAGCTCGCTGACGGTTACGGCGTCGATGTCGTAGGGGTGCGGGTGGATTCCGCAACGCATCGTCGAGTAGACCTGAGTGAAGTAGTCGACCTTGAAGGGCATGCTGGCGAAGTCAGTCTGCTTCGCGGCGCCGGGGGCGCGGAACGCGTTGTGTTGCAGGAATCGGTCGCCGTCGAAGAGGTGGATCTCGCGCACCGGGGTCTTCGCGGTGAAATCGAGGATGTAGGAGCCGGTGCCGCCGACGCCGACGATCGCGATCTTGCTGACGCGAAGCTTGTCATTGATAGCCGTGATTCCGGCGCGGGACGATGCGGAGTCGGCATAGAGGAAGACCGAGTCGGGGTCGTCGTCCCCATGAACGACGTATGTCTTCGGTGTCACCGCCGGGTCGAGCTGAAGGGCGTGACCGAGCAGGATGTTCACGTACGAGGTCATCTTCTCGTAGTAGTCGGGGAAGCCGGCGTCGGGTTTATTAGAGAACGAGAAGTCCGCCGCGATCGTCGTGGTGAGCTGCATCGGCCCCTGCTGATGCAGCAGGTTCGGCACCTCAGATCCGTCCACGCGCGACGGCCGCTCACCGGCAAACGACACCACGTGCGTGTCCGGCGGGAGTGTCTGGTCTGCGTTGAGGTGCAGAGTCGAGATCAGCGTGCCGTACGCCACCCCCTTGTTGGGGGTGACGTACGGCACGTGGTGCACGAGGAGGTGATTGTCGCGGATCTCGATCTCGTACCCCTCGGCGCGCAGCCGCTGCAGGTCGGCGCTACGAGCGACGGGTGAAGGTGACATTGAAGATCGTTCCGCGGTGCTTGACCTCGACCGAGCCGGCCTCGGCGAGGCTGCCTTCCTTGGGCGAGTCGGCCTTGCGGTAGGTGATCACGAACGTGAGGTCAGTGTTGCCGGCGTGCTCGGGGAACGCCAGCGCCACGATCTGCTCGAAGGTGACCGTCGCCGAAGGAACCTCGTGGACCTGGCCGTTCACGATGATCTCGTAGCGGCTCGGGTTGTCCGGCTTCTCCGGCTTGCTGGGCTTGTCTTCGGGTGACATCCTCGCTCCTTCCGTTAGACTTGAGGCGTCTGATTGCTGATGTGCAATCCACATTAGACGACCAATTGCAATATCGCAATTAGAAGGGATGCTATGGACAAGGTTGGTTCGTTCGACGCCGAGGGTTTCTATGAAGCTCTCGATGCGCAACGCCAGAGCCGCCGCTTGAACTGGAAGCAGGTCGCGGCCGCCTCGGGCGTCAGCGCGTCCACGCTTACCCGCATGGCCCAGGGAAAACGCCCCGACGTTGACGGGTTGGCGGCTCTCGCCGCGTGGTCGGGCCTTGCGGTCGACGATTTCGTTCGCGGCGCCGATGATGCGCCACGGGAGGCAGACTCGCTCGCGAAGATCTCCACCTACCTTCGCTCCGACCGCAATCTCTCCCCGGAAGCGGCGACGGCGCTGGACGGGCTGATCAAGGTCACCTACGAAAGACTTCGACGCGATAGCGAGTAGCATCCATGGCATTTCAACGCGGATTCAAGACCTGGGCGAACACCATCGCCGCGGACGCGCGCGCCGAACTCGGACTGTCTCTCACCGCTCGGCTCGACCCGTTGGTGTTGGCCGAGTCGCTCGAAATCCCGGTTATCCCGCTCTCAGAGTTTGCAGCCTCCGCGCCTGAGGTTGAGTACCTCATCGACGGTGAGCCGGAAGTCTTCTCCGCGATGACCGTGTTCTCGGGTCGTCGGCGGCTCATCGTGCACAACGACGGACACACGCCCGCGCGCCAGAGCAGCAATATCGGGCATGAGCTCAGCCACGGTCTCCTCGCCCACCCGCCGACGCCCGCCCTCGACGCCGCCGGGTGCCGAATCTGGAACCAGGACATCGAGGACGAGGCCGGGTGGCTATCAGGCTGCCTCCTCATCCCGGAGCCAGCTGCACTCGCGATCGCTCGCGGCCGCTGGACGATCGAGGATGCGGCCTTTCACTTCGGAGTCAGCACCGCCATGGTCAACTTCCGACTGAATGCCACCGGGGCGCGGAAACGAGCCGCGCGCGAGCGCAGCCGGCGAGCTGCGTGAACCATGAAGACGTTCTCTCGCGTGGTTGCAGGTGGGTTGACCACCTTCACCGTCACGCTCATCTCTGCGGCTCTCATGAAGATATTCGGGCAACCGCTCATCGATCAATTGCCGTCAGGCGACTGGGGCATGGACCGGGTCCAGGAGGCGGTCGCCTGGCTCGTCGGCCCATACTCCGCATTCTGGCTCGCCGCGGGAGCGACCGCCTTGTTCGTCCTCTGGATCGCCCGGCGAGCGTCAGTCACCCGAACCACTGCGTGGAACGTTTGCCTTTGGCTCACCGCTGGAGTCCTCACTGGCGTTCTCATGACTTTGACACGCTCGGCCCCGCTCTCGAGCGCGTGGACCGATTCAGCGATATGGCTCCTCGCTGCCGCTTACCTCATGCCCCTCGTCACCGCCGTGGTCTGGTGGACTGCGCCAGCGGCGATCGATCGATTGTCCAAGCGCATGAAAGAACACTCGGGCCCCCGCCGCCCGGTCCGACACTACGCCAGCCGATCGGAATGATCCGCCGAGCAGCGGGAGGACAGATAGCGTAGGGCTCATCGCGGCATGCATGTCGCTCTGGCGCGCTCCCAACCCGCGGGGTGACCAAATCCCGCCGACGCGCGCACGCAAGCCGGTTCTCCATTGAACGGACGGCGGAGATCTCGCAAGAACCTCGCTCGCTCTGCGGCCGCGCACTTGTTGCTCACTCGAGCGTTGGCACGCTGGACGACCGGCGAACGAGCGGCTCTAAATCCCCATTCCGCGCCCCGCTCTCGACGCCCTGCCCGCCGGCCCCGTAGCCATCGCCGCCTCAGGGTTCCGCGCCGCGCGCCGCACCTCCGCCTGTGCCGCGCGCACAGCATCCTGCATCGTCAGCTCCGGAGTGCCGCGCTGCATCGACTCGGCGAGGCACTCGCGGGCCGTGGCATCCGTCCGCGCGACGACGATCGCGACATTGTGCACCCGCCCGCGCGTGAGGCCAACGTAGAGTCCCGCGGCATCGACATCAGGCCCGACCACCGACGCATCGGCGGTGTCGCCCTGCACGCCGTGCACGGTGGACGCATAGGCGAGCCGCAGGTGCTCGCGCGCGTACTCCGTGGTCACCCGCGCCACCTCGCCGCTGTCGCTCACGGAGACAAGAGACAGGTACTCCTCGCGGATGCCGCGCACGATCCACTGCGCGCGATTCTCTACTCCCGTGAGTCGGTCGTTGCGACGGGTCTAGACGGTGTCGCCGACGAGGATGCGCTGCTGCCCCATTCCCCACGCCGCGACGCGGAAGTCGAGCTCGCCCCGATCGACTCGCCGCTCCTGGACGGCGTCATTGATCGCATCCGCCTCAGCATTCGTGGCGGATACCAGCGTCACCCGCTTGCCGCGTGCGTGCCAATCGAAGTACGCGTCGATCATCCGATGCTGCGCCGCGTCGTGACGATCTACCCGGTGGACATGACCGTGTTCGGCAAGCTCGCCCGCAACCTCCAGTGCCCGCTCGCGATCACCGGTATCCCGAAGCCGCAGTGTGAGCGCCGCGTAGTCGGGATCGCGGAACCGGTGCACCGTATCGAGCTCGACCGCAGCGTTCGCGTGCCGGCTCGCAGAACCCATCGCACCCGCATGCCCGACCGGCAACGCCTGATGCGTGTCACCCACGAACGCCAGCCCGACACCCAGCTCGATCGCGAGCTCGACAAGCACGTTCGCCGTCTGCAGGTCGACCATGCCGGCTTCGTCGACGACGATCCGATCACGAGAACGCAACACATAGTGCGTTGGTCCGCCGTACACGTCGCCCGTGCTGGGATCGACTTCTCCCACCTGAAGCCTGGACCATACCTTCGCGCCCGCCTCGTCGGTGCCCCACCGGTAGCCGTGGTCCAACAGCAGCGCATGAATACTGGATGCCGCGGCCCCGACCTCGCGAGACGCCACCGACGCCGCCTTGCGCGTGCTCCATGCAGACTTCAATTTGAGCGCGTTCGGGAGCCCTACATTGCTGTGGGGCGAGATCATGCGAAGTACGTGGTGGGGCTGCTCGCCGTGGTACGGCAAGCGCCCGTCAAAGTGGCGTTCCTCCGCCGCCGGCCTTGTCGAAGACCTATACATGCCGGCACCGCCCGCAGACGGATATCGACCCGACCGGTACGTACCCGGGGGTCTGCCTGGCCGCCGCTCATCTTCTCGATGTGAAGGCCGGGTGACGTGTCGTCTTCGCGCAGCTTCTCCAGGAAGGAGTAGATCTTCGCCCGCGTCATCTTGTCGTGCTCGGGGCCTTTGATGTTCGTCCAGACGACATTGGGCATGAATCGCGGGGCTTCCTCGCTCAGGGCTCGAAGGCCCATCGTATCCAGCCGCGAAGACACGTCGGGGTCGTGGGCGCGAACTAGAGTGAGGGTGAAATGGCTCCCCTCCACCGCACGACGCATCCGCTCCGTGTGCGCACCCGTCCACGATTCGAGTCGGGCGAACGCTCGCTTCGGATCGTCGATCTCTTCTCGGGGTGCGGCGGCCTGACACTCGGGTTCGCTCAGGCCGCGCGTGTAGCCGGCCTCCGTCTCGACGTGAGACTGGCCGTCGACTTCGAGCCGCTCGCCACAACGGTGTACGCGCGGAACTTTCCGCAGGCGGAGCGGATCGAGACGGAGTCCGTCGAAGCGCTGTTCGATGGCGAGATCGGCGCAGAGCTGTCGTTCGCGGAGCACCGCGCTCGGGCCTCGGTCGGAGAAGTGGGCGCGCTGCTCGGCGGCCCGCCCTGCCAGGGGCACAGCAACCTCAACAACCACACGCGTCGAGTCGACGCCAAGAACGGCCTGTACCTGCGGATGGCGCGTGCAGCCGAGGTGCTCCGTCCGCGCTTGGTCCTGATCGAGAACGTCCCGTCGGTGGTCCGCGACCGTCACGACGGGGAGAGTGTGGTCGCGCGCACCGAACGGCACCTGCAGGACCTCGGCTATCGAACCGCACAACGGGTCGTGTCGCTCGCCGACCTCGGGGTTGCTCAAACTCGTCGCCGCCACATTCTTCTGGCCATCACGTCGGACGGGCCCAACCCGTCGGCTGTGCTCGATCAGGTCACCGACGGAGTCGACCACCACGATCTCCGGTGGGCCATCGGCGACCTCATCGACACACCCGATACCGGTCTTCTCGACCGCCGCCCTGTACCAACGAAGGCGAACCTCGAAAGGATGCAGTACCTGCTGGCATCCGGCGACTACGAACTTCCGAACCACCTCAGGCCCACCTGCCATCAGGGATCGCATACCTACAAGTCGATGTACGGCCGACTCCATTGGGATCAGCCGGCGCAGACGATCACGAGTGGATACGGCAGCATCGGGCAGGGCCGTTACATGCATCCGGATCAGCCACGCGCCCTCACCGCGCACGAAGCAGCACGGATTCAAGGTTTCCCCGACTACTTCGACTTCTCCGCATGTCCGAACCGGAGCGCCCTCGCGACGATGATCGGAAATGCCGTTCCACCGCAGTTGGGCGCTGCGATCCTCTCGCAGGTGCTGAGGGCGACAGAAGTCGCGGCGGCGAGTACCGAGGACGCCTCCGAGAGAGCCGACGAGTCGCAGTCAGCTTGACGTGTCGGTGGGCACCGACATATTGGAAGGCTTTGCAAAATGGGGATTTGGGAAGATGAGTAGCGCAACGGTGACGATGAGGACGGAAGAGTCCGCGCGAGAGGTGCCGGAGATCGGCAATCTCGTGAACGTACGAGGTGCGCGCTGGACGGTGACGGACGTGGCCGCACAGTCGCTTCCCCGCAGCAGCGCCGATGACGGCCGGGCGGAGCTCCAGCACGCGGTGGCGATGCAGTCGATCGAAGAGGACCACTACGGCCAGGCGCTCACCGTCATCTGGGAGCTCGAGCCGGGCCGCGGCGTGGTCCGCGAACAGGGCCTGCCCGAGAGCATCCGCGCCGACCAGTTCGATGAGCCGAGGACGTTCGCCGCCTACCTCGACGCCCTGCGGTGGGGCGCGCTGACCAGCGCGGATCCGAAGACGCTGCAGGCTCCCTTCCGCAGCAGCGCCTCGGTCGAGGCCTACCAGCTCGAACCGCTGCGTCGCGCGATCGACGCTCCGCGCGCGAACATGCTGCTCGCGGACGACGTCGGTCTCGGCAAGACGATCGAGGCGGGGCTGGTGGTTCAGGAGCTTCTCCTGCGGCACCGCGCCCGGTCGGTCATCGTCGTGTGCCCCGCGGGCCTGGTGATCAAGTGGCAGGAGGAGATGCGCGACAAGTTCGGACTCGACTTCCAGATCATCAACTCCGAGACGATGAAGACGTTCCGCCGCACGTTCGGCGTGCACGCGAATCCGTTCCGCGTGTACCCGCGCGTGATCGTCTCGATGTCGTGGCTCCCGTCCCCTCGCGCCGAGCGGCTGCTCGAAGAGGTCTACGCCAGCGTCGCTGATGCCCGTACCGCAGACCGCCATGCGTTCGACATCCTCGTCGTCGATGAAGCGCACCATGTCGCCCCGGCCACCCCGAGCCGCACCAGCGCCGACCGTCCGCGATACGCGATCGACAGCCAGCGCACCGTCGCCGTGCGCCGCCTCGCCGAGCGATGCGAACACCGGCTCTTCCTGAGCGCGACCCCGCACAACGGCTACACGGAGTCGTTCACCGCGCTGCTCGAGATGATCGACCCGCAGCAGTTCGCACGCGGTGCCGACCTCGACGAAGATGCCCTGAGAAGCGTGGCGGTGCGACGCCTCAAGAGCGATCTTCCCAACGAAGGGTTCATGCTCCGCGAGGTGCGCCAGCTGTGGTTCGAACCCACTGACGACGAGGCAGAGGCCTACGACCGCCTGATCGCGTTCACGCGGCGCCGCAACGATGCCGTCAAGCAGGAGCGCGGCAAGCGCGCCTCGAACCTCGCCACGATCATCCTCAAGAAGCGGTTCTTCTCCTCGCCCGTCGCCTTCGCGTCAACGGCCGAGGCGTACCTCGCCTCCCGCGGCGACGGCGACGTGGCGCTTCCGGAGTATGACGACATCCTCGGCGACGAGTCCTCCGACGAAGAAGAAGGCCGCCTTGAACAGCCCGAACTCGAGGCGCTCCGCACGGCCAAGCGCGCGCAGGTTCCGCTCTCGACGGCCGACACGGACGACCTCGAGTGGCTCATCAACTGGGGCCGTCGGTACGACGGTCGACCCGACTCCAAGCTCGCCGCGCTGCTCGCACTGATCGACGGCAGCCTGATCGTGCCGGGCTCGGGCTGGAGCCACGAGCGAATCGTGATCTTCACCGAGTACGTCAGCACCCTCGAGTGGCTGAATGAGGTGCTCGAGTCTCGCGGGTGGGGTGGCGAGCGCCTGGCTGTGATCGACGGTGCCACCGACGCCGAGACCCGAGAAGAGATCCGCGCTCGCTTCACGGCTCCGCCGAGCGAGGAACCCGTCCGCATTCTTCTGGCGACCGATGCCGCGGGTGAAGGCATCGACCTGCAGAGCTACTGCCACCGACTGGTCAGCTTCGACATCCCCTTCAACCCGAACCGTCTCGAGCAGCGCATCGGCCGCATCGACCGCTTCGGCCAGACCGAGACGCCGCTGATCTGGCATCCGCGCGCGGCCAAAGATCACCCGAGCCCGTACGCCAAGGACACCGATCTGCTCGCGCGACTGGCGAGCAAGATCGCCAACTCCGAGCACGACGGCGTTTCGGCGAACGAGATCATCGCCCCCGACCTGCAGCGCGAACTCGGGTTCGGGGACGGGCCGGCAAGGCGCGGCAAGACGGATGCCGGCGAGCAGGTGATCAACCGCGTACTGCAGGCCGAACACACGCTCGGTCGCAGCCTCACCCGCCTGGCGGAACGGCTCGTCGACTCGCGCGACCGCATGCACCTGCACGAGGGCAACCTCTTGCGCGTCTTCGAAGAAGGTCTGCGAGTCTCCGGTCAGCCTGCGCTCGTCGAGATCGGCGACCCGATGGAGGAGGGCCGGCTCTTCGAGGTACCGCCAGGTCTGTCACGGACGTGGGTGCCGGCGCTGGCTGGCCTCGACACGCGCTTGGCGCCGGGAGTCCTGCGGCCGCTGACCTTCGACGAGGGGCGGGCGCGCGGCCGCAACGATGTCGTGTTCGGGCATCTCGGTCATCCGCTCATCCAGCGCGCGGCACGAGAGCTGCGCGGTCAGGTCTGGACACGCACCGACAAGGTGCGCGGCGTCAGTGCCGTCGTCGTCGAAGGACTCGACCAGTCGTTCGCAGCTGGCGTGGCGCGCCTGGTGCTGGTGGGTGAGAGCGGGGTGCGGCTGCACGAAGAGGTCTTCCTCGCGGGCACCCGACTCTTCCGACGGCAGGACCTCGGTGTCGACCGGGCTGAGGCGCTGCTCGCCTCCGCTCTCGACGGGTCTCGCCTCACCGCACCGAGCGAACGGGTGCTGGCGCGACTCACCGAAGACTGGACGCGCCAGGCGGGCGAAGTCGACGGTGTGCGCGCACGTGTGAACGATGCGATCGCGCGCCGCGCCGATCGACTCCGTCTCGAGATCGAGGAGAATCTGGAAGGCCGCCGGCGCGCCGACCTCTCGGCCGTCGAGCAGATCTTCCAGCGCTTCCGGGCCACGCTCGAGGGCACCCTCGCGACGGCTGACGAGGCCCGCCGCTCGGGGGAGGACATGCTCTTCCAACTGGACGAGGAACGACAGCAGCGCGAACGAGACCTGGCGCGCGTGCGCACCCGCCTGTCGCTGCTCGACGATGAACTGAGCATCGAGCGAGACGCCGTGGAGCGGCGCTACCGCGATCTGCAGGGGCACACATTCGTGGCCGCGCTGGTCTTCGCGTTGACGCCGGAGGATGCGGAGAAGCTGGGGGCGAACAATGGCCGTTGATACGTGGGAGTGGTTGTCGCTGATCGACGCGGAGGGTCCGTTCCTTTCGCGTGCGGCATTGAAGTCGTTCTATCCGTCGGGGCTGCCGAAGGCGGATGCCGCGGTCGACGACGTGAATGCGACCTTCACCGACGAATTCGTTCGCTGGTCGCGGGCGTGGCAGATCACGTCAGCGGAGGCGTATCAACCTGCGCGCGACCGCTGGGTCGAGGCGGTGCTTCGGACTCTCCTGGACTGGTCGGACGACTTCGCACACGAGCCAGCAGGGATCACGGCTTCGTCGCCGAACGAGTCCGTGACGGTCACGCCGTGGGCCACGCTGAACGGCGAGAGTGGCCCCGAAGCGCTCGTCATGATGGTCGATCGGACCGAGAACCTGCGCCGGACCGGGACGGACGGCTGGTCCGCGAACGCGATCGACCGGATGGCTGTGCTGCTGCACGAGTCCGGCGTATCGATCGGCATCGTCACGGACGGCCGGTGGTGGGCGGTGGTATCGGCGACGAAGGACGTCACGACGGCGAGCGGCGTGTGGGACGCCCTGCTGTGGCGTGAGGAACGGCCGAGCCGCGACGCGTTCTTCGCGCTCGCGAACTACCGGTCGATCGTGGGCCTGCCTGCGGAGAAGAAGCTGTCGCTGCTCTTCGCTGAGAGCGTCGCGGGTGCGGAGCAGATCACCGAGGCCCTCGGCGACCAGGTCCGGCGCGCGGTCGAGCTCGTGCTGCAGTCGATGTCTGACACGCACCTGCGGGCACTCGCGCAAGGCGACGAATCGCCGCTCCCTGCCGACGCCAAGGCGGTTTACGAGGGCGCTGTCACGGTTCTCATGCGGATCGTGTTCCTCCTCTTCGCCGAGGAACGCGGTCTGCTCCCCGAACACGACCTGTACCGCTCGTCGTACGCGATCGCCGAGATCCGCGAGAAGCTGCAGCGCGACGCGACCGCGACGTCGGTCGAAGCGCTCGACCACTCGTGGGAAGCGTGGCACCGGCTCCTCGCCGCGAGCAACGCGGTCTACGGGGGCGCGTCGTTCCAGGACATGCGGATGCCCGCCTACGGCGGATCCCTGTTCGAGCCAGACCGGTTCCCCTGGCTTCAGGCCGTCGATCAGCAGGGCCAGCTCCGGGTTCGTCTGACCGACCGGGCAATGCTCGCGGTGCTCCGAGCCGTACAGACCATCGAGGACGGTGCGATGCGCCTGTCGTTCCGCGACCTCGACGTCGAGCAGATCGGCTACGTCTATGAAGGCCTGCTCGGCTACTCCGCCGAGTACGTCGGCGAAGTCATCGTCGGGCTGAAGGGCAAGGGCGGATTCGAGCCCGAGATTCCGCTGCGCGAACTGGAAGAGATCGCGCATTCCGCTATGGACGCCGCCGACTTCGGCAAGCGGCTCATCGCGCACCTGAAGAAGACGCAGGAGCACGCTAAACCCCAGACTGCGAACCAGCTCGCCAAGACGTTCGGCACCGCGGAAGCCGACGCACACACCCGGCTCCGGCATGCCCTCCTCGGCAACGAAGCGCTCGCGAGCCGCCTCGTTCCGTTCCATGCGCTCATCCGCAACGACCTGCGGGGATTCCCCTACGTCGTCCCCGACGAGGGCCTCGTGATGACAGAGTCCCCGCAGCGCGCGAACACCGGTACTCACTACACCCCGCGCTCGCTGGCGGAGGAAGTGGTCCTGCACGCGCTCGAGCCGCTCGTCTACGCTCCCGGCGCACTCGACACCGAGAACCGGGACGGATGGAAGCTCAAGTCCTCGGCCGAGATCCTCGACCTGAAGGTCGCCGACATCGCAGCCGGATCTGGTGCATTCCTCGTCGCCGCGGCGCGCTATCTCGCCGACCGCCTCATCGAGGCACGCGAGCGGGAAGGGTTCGACGTCAGCCACGAGTCCGACTTGAAGCGGTGGGCCGTGCGCGAGATCGTCGCGCGCTGCCTCTATGGCGCCGACATCAACGGCATGGCGGTGGAGATGTGCAAGCTGTCGCTCTGGCTCATCTCGATGGACCCCGGCAAGCCGTTCTCATTCGTCGACGACCGCGTGTTCCACGGCAACTCGCTCCTCGGCGTCACCACCGAAGCACAGCTCAAGGCCCAGCACATCTACCCCGAAAGCCGCGCCTCACGCACCCCGCTGCGCTGGTTCGACGTCGACAAGGATCTCGAGGACGCCGCGCGGATCCGCCGCGAACTCGCCTCCGGTCAGGTCGACGACGCCGACCGAATGCGCTCCACGCGCGCGAAGCGCGCGCTCCTGGCGCAGTCTGAACAGGTCACCGCGAAGCTCCGCGACCTAGCCGACGGCATCATCGCCGCGGGCCTCTTGGAAGGCGGCAAGCCCGGCAAAAAGCTCGACGACCGGTACGACGAACTCGCCGACGCCCTCCGCACCGCCTACCCCACCGACAACACCGAACCCGACCGAACCCACCTCGACCGGATCTTCGACCAGGGACTCACCCCCACCGTCGACACCGGAGATTCCCACTGGAAACCGCTCCACTGGATCCTCGAAGCACCCGAAGTCATCCACGACCACGGAGGCTTCGACGCCATCATCGGCAACCCACCATTTATCTCAGCCACCGATGCGCCCGCACGCATGGGCGAAAACATCCATGATTGGATTGCGCAAACGATAGGCACAGGCCAGAAAGGGAAAGCGGATCTGGTCGCGTTCTTCATACTTCGAGCGGACCAGCTGTTACGCCGTGACGGAACCAGCGGTCTCATCGCAACAAACACGGTGGCTCAGGGAGACACGCGCGAAGTCGGCCTCGATGTCCTCCGCGCTCGCGGTTCACGACTCTACCGCGCAGTTCGAAGCAGACCGTGGCCGGCGTCGAGTGCTCAGCTTGAGATCTCAATCCTTTGGTCAACGCCGAGGGGTCTTGTGGTCGGAATCCGCCCGTCCCTTGACGCACTGCCAGTGCGTGGGATTTCTACGCTCCTCGAACCGGAAGGACGCGCAACCGGGCTGCCGCAACGGCTCGCAGAGAACCAAGGGATCGCGTTCAACGGCATGAAGATCTACGGGAAGGGCTTCGTGATCTCGGCCACTACCGCGAAGGAGTGGATCGCCGTGAACCCGCGTAACGCGGCCGTCCTCTTTCCCTGCCTGACCGGCGAGGACCTGAACCAGAGGCCAGACATGGCCGCGACAGAGTGGGCGATCGACTTCAACGACCGCTCACTCGCTGAATCTCAGAAATATACAGAACCGTTTGGCCACGTCTTGAGGAATGTGAAACCTGAACGCGATCGTGTCGCGAGAAAGGCCATCCGAGAAGCATGGTGGCAGTACGGCGATAAGCGTCCTGCGTTGCGCCGAGCGAAGGAGCCCCTGTCCGACGTGCTCGCTATCGCTGCCGTTAGCAAGCACGGCCTCTTCGGACGTGTTCCCAGCAAGCAAGTCTTGAACCATAGCCTGAGTGTTGTCGCGACCGAGAGCTTCGCACTTGAAGCAGTCCTGGCATCCGCGCTCCATCAGCTGTGGAGCACGGTCTATGGCTCGACTCTCGAGTCACGCGTGCGCTACAACACGTCCGACTCGTTCGAGACGTTTCCGTTCCCATCGAAGACCAGCGAACTGACCTCGCTTGGAGAGACACTTCATGTCTACCGCAGCGAGCTCATGAGGCGCCGCGCACTGGGGCTCACCTCGCTATACAACCTCGTGTATTCACCCGACGTTGCTGATGACAAAGAAGTTGATGCAATGCGTGCCATTCATGCGGAGATTGACCGTGCTGCGACGAGCGCGTACGGATGGGAAGACATCACGCTCGATCACGGATTCCACACCTATCGACTAATGGAGCGCTGGACCGTTGGCCCCGCAGCTCGCGCCGAGATCCTGGACCGCCTGCTGGAGGAAAACCATCGTCGAGCGGAGCTGGAAGGGAAATCGAATTCGGCGGGGACGACGCCTCCGCCTGGAGAGAGTATCGATGAGTCGGCACGCACCGAGGAAGCACTGTTCTGATGACCGAAGCGATCAAAGCTCCCACCTCAAGTCCCACAACCACTTCCGCCAACGTTCGCGATGAACTCCTCGACCTGATTCGGCAGGATCTTGTCGGGCCATGGGACGGGCTAGGTGAGACAATCATCGGAACGCCGCGAGCCCGCTACCTTGCTGGTGCGCTCGCGCCGATCTCCGTAATCGACGGGACCGGCGGTTCCCTTGCTCCAGACACGGAGCCGGTGACGCTCGACGATGTGCGTTCCGATGACTCCCTCGCCGTGACGGACCTGAGCACAAAGCATGACGTTCAGGGTGTGCCGGCGGACGACGATGAGTCCGTGGGCGAGGCTTCTCCCACGGATTCCGACGAGGACCGCGGTCCGGAGTCGAAGATCATCGCGCCATCGTCCATGGGCATCCGCTTCCAGGTGCCCAGCGATACGACCTCGCTCCGGTTCCGCGCGCGATGGGGCAGATATGCCTCACGGCGCGAGGCCGACGAGAATGGCAGGGTCCAGACCTACTACGACCGCGAGCAGCACGTCGAGCCGGTCACCATCGACATCTCGACGATCGTGAGCGGAGAGGCTCGTCGAGTCGAGATCCCCGGCGAGGACGTCGCAGTCTCCATCGAAGTCTTCCCCACCGAGGACCACCTCGTCGTCGAAACCGCCCTCCTCAACACCGTCGTTACTGGGCGCGAATTGCCTCCCAAGCTCTGGCTCTTCCAGGCCGAACTGGAAGTCACCGCGACAGATGGCGCAGCCGTCTTCCTGCCGACCCGCGACCCGCTCGTGCGCGACCGCGGGTCACGCGATCCCGAGGTCCGCCGACTCGATCTGCTCTACAGGAACAGACTCGAATTCGCGGTCGGACGTACCGCCTCGGCGGAGTGGGACCTCTCCCCCGAGGACCCTCGCCGCGCGACTGCAGTGCGTACGACCTGGCTGCCGACCGCAGAGGTCCCTCAGACGCGCGCGCCGCGGGTGAAGGGCGCGGTCCTGAGCATGCGACGGCTCATGGAATCGAATCCCAACGAACTTCTGACCGGACTCCAGCCGTTGGTCGATGGCTACGCGCACTGGCTTGACAAGCAGGCGCGACGCTCGGAGAAGTTCCCCGACTGGTTGGAGAGTGAAGCACAGATTGGGCTAGACGACGGTGCACGAGCGCTCAAGCGGCTACGTCAGGGCATCGAGCTCCTCGTCGAGAACACAGACGCACAGCGCGCGTTCTGGTTCATGAATCGTACGATGCGCGACCAGCGACTCCGGTCGCAGGTCGCCGCGCTGCGCATCGAGCAGCCCAACCTGTCGATCGCAGACGCGACCGCGCAGGTCGACGCACGCGGCGACGGCGCCGCATCGTGGCGCGCGTTCCAGCTCGCATTCATCCTCATGCAGCTCCCCTCGGTCGTCGATCCGACGCATGTGCGTCGCTCCGCTGACGTCCCGCGCGCAGAGCTGCTGTTCTTCCCCACCGGCGGAGGCAAGACCGAGGCGTACCTCGGTCTTGCGGCCTTCACCTTCGGCATCCGTCGTCTTCAGGGGAAGGTCGAGACACCCGACGGGCTTCTCGATGGCGGCGATGGCGTGGCCGTGCTCATGCGGTACACGCTCCGGCTGCTCACCTCGCAGCAGTTCATCCGCGCGACGACGCTGCTGTGCGCAGCGGAAC
The DNA here is from genome assembly GCF_058349865.2 of Microbacterium altimontanum. Lineage (NCBI taxonomy): Bacteria > Bacillati > Actinomycetota > Actinomycetes > Micrococcales > Microbacteriaceae > Microbacterium > Microbacterium altimontanum. The sequence goes on from NZ_JBYRJB020000008.1 coordinate 18,353, forward strand.
TCGTTCGCCGCGAAGACCCGACAGTCTGGGGCACGACACCCTTCCGCATCGGACTCTGGGTGGGGTCGAGCGTCAGCCCCAAGCGGTACTCCGAAGCCGCCGAGCAGGTCAAGGACGTCCGCGAGGGCGACGGCAGTTCGGCTTTCGGATTGACCGCACTCCAGTTCGACCAGTGCCCGTGGTGCGGCACCGCGATCAATCCACGGGCGAACGTCGAGGCCGACGACGTCGAGAAGCGCATCCGCGTGTACTGCGGTGACAAGCGCGCCCGCTGCCCGTTCGCAGCAGGAGGTTCTGCAGGTGAGGGTCTGCCGGTGCTCACCGTCGATGATGAGATCTACCGGCATCCGCCCACCTTCCTGTTGGCGACAGTCGACAAGTTCGCGCGACTCGCGCGCGAGGCCGAGGCCGCGAGCCTGTTCGGCTACGTCGCCAAGAAGTGCCCGAGACACGGCTACAAGAATGCGGACACGGCACCGGATGTCTGCAACGCCGAGCATCACAATGCCCGCACCGCGAACGGTCGCACCTATCCCGCAACGGATACGGCACCCATCGGTCGCCTGCGTCCGCCGGACCTCATCATCCAGGACGAGCTGCACCTCATCACCGGCGCGCTCGGCACCGCCGTCGGGCTGTTCGAGGGTGCAATCGACGTGCTATCCACCTGGAAGCGCGGGGATGCGGCATCCGCGAAGGCCGTGAAGCCGCTGGTGATCGCCTCGACGGCGACGATCCGCAAGGCGCCCGACCAGGTTCTGAACCTCTACGCGCGCGAGGTGGAGGTCTTCCCCCCGCAGGTGCTCAGCGCGAGCGACACCTTCTTCTCGAAGGAAGTGCCGCTCGACGAGGCGCCTGGTCGCAAGTACGTCGGCGTGTGCCTCCACGGTGCACGTCTCACCCTCGCCGAGATCCGTCTGAGCGAGATCCTGCTGCTCGCCGGGCAGAAGCTCTTCGACGAGCATGGCGCGGCCGCCGAGCCGTACCTCACACTCGTCGACTACTTCTCAGCGACACGCGAGCTCGCCGGCATGCGGCGATACCTCGAGGACGACGTCACGACACGAGTCGGCAACCCGGACAAGTCGAGTGGATACCCGCGGCGGCGCGTTCCGCTCCAACTCGGGGAGCTGACCTCGCGCATCTCGTCCAGCGAGATCGGACGCACGCTCACCCACCTCGCGTCGCCGTTCGATGCAGAACTCGATACGACCAGCGGTCGTGCGCGGATCGCGGCGAGGCTGAAGGCCGGCGAGACGCTGCCGGGACGCGAACTCCCCTACGACGTCGTCCTCGCGACATCCATGCTGCAGGTGGGGGTGGACGTGCCGAGACTCGGGCTCATGATGATCGTCGGCCAGCCGAAGAACACTGCCGAGTACATCCAGGCATCCTCCCGCGTCGGCCGTGAGAGCTCGAAGCCCGGACTTGTGGTCACTCTCGCGAACCGCGCCCGCCCCCGCGACATGGCGCACTACGAGCAGTTCGAGCACTATCACGACACGTTCTACGCGAACGTCGAGGCTCTTTCCGTCACCCCGTACTCCGAGGCATCGCTCGAGCGCGGGCTGACCGGGCTCATCGTGTCGGCGGCGCGCGTGATGGACACGGCAGCGGGCGCGAACGTGACGTTGTCGCCCGATTCCGTGACGGGCGCGGGGCGCATCGCTCCTCGGCGGAACGCCGTCGATCAGCTGGTTGACGCGCTCGTCGCCCGAGCCGCGCAGGCCGGGGGCACCAAGCCCGCCCAGCTCATGAAGAGCAAGCTCGTGCTCCGGCTCGACCGGTGGACGGAGAAGGCCACTGCACAAGGCGGCGGGCTGACGTATGCACGGAAGTCCCTTCCGAACCAGCATGTCGAGCAGCTGCTCGAGAGCCCCGAGGACACGATCGGAGAGGATGGCGACCGCCTGTTCCAGGTCACGAACTCGATGCGCGAGGTGCAGCCTGAGATCGACCTGCTCGTGTCGCCTTTCCCGGGCAAGCTCACCGAACCTGTGACACCGGGCACTCCCCCGTGGACGTTCACCCCGAAGAAGGACGCGAAGTGACCGACGAGACCGTTGCCGATGCCGCGCCGGGCGTAGCGGGAGACGTCGCCGATCCATTCGCCGACCCCTCGCACCCGACGAAGAATCGAGCGCGCATCGGATCCATCCGACCGAACGCGATGCTCTACACATCGGGGATCGGCGCGACGGTGGACTTGCCGCACCTCGCGGTGATGCCTCAGGGCATCGACGCGTGGGACAAGGCGTACGCGCGCATGGGCGACCCGACCCTCGTGCTGATTCCGCGCCTCATCGAAGCAGTCCGACGGCAGCTGGGGCGCCAGGTCACCGAGCTGCGGCAGCCGCCCTGGATGCCGGAGCAGCCCGGCATGGGTAACTCGACGCCGATCGGCATACCGACACGCGTCTTCCCGCAGTGGCTTCGTTGCACCGGGTGCGACCTGCTCGCGCCGGTGTCGGCGAACGCCTTCGTGTTCGAGAACACGCGAAAGCACCGCCCCGACATGGCGCGCTTCGTGCACAAGGGCTGCAAGGGGCGATTCAGTGGAGCAGCGCGCGACCGCGTCGCGGTGCCGGCGCGCTACATGATCGCGTGCACCAACGGGCACCTCGATGAGTTCCCCTACAACGAGTGGGTGCATCGAGCAGATGGCCACCGCACCGAATGCGTCGCCCAGCCGAAGCTCAAGATGATGGAGTGGCGATCGAACCTCGGCCCGCAGGTCACCCTCAAGTGCGCGCAGTGCGGCTCGTCGCGCAACATCGCTGAGCTCACGCGCGCCGGAGGCGAGGCGAGCCTGCCGAATTGCCGCGGGCGCCACCCTCACCTGCCCACCTACTCCGACCCGAAGGCACCCTGCACCGGTGAGGTACGACTCATGCTGCTCGGCGCGGCGAATCAGTGGTTCCCGGCGACGATCAGCCTGCTGGTGCTGCCCTCGCGCAAGGAACCGACGCCCCAGGACACCGTCGACGAGGTGCTCGGCCTACCTGCGTCGCAGGTGGCGAAGCTGACCTCTCTCGCGGCGGTCATATCCTGGCGCGAATTCGCCCCCGCGAGCATGGTGGAGAAGTTCGCGGCGATCTCAAGCGAGGAGCTGTGGCAAGCAGTACAGATCGCTCGAGGCGACCTGCCGCCCCTGACTCAAGTCGCGCCGGGTCCTGTGGGCTACGACCCGAATTACCTGCTCGTTCCCGAGTGGCAAACGCTCACTCATCCGGATGAGTTCCTCACCGAGGATCGCAGGAATGGGTTCAAGGTTCATCCCGTGCCCGTGGCGCCTTCACTGGCGCCGATCGTGTGTGAGGTCGTTGCTGTCGACCGCATCCGCAAGGCCAACGCCTTCATCGGCTTCACCCGGATCGACGCACTCGACCGCGTGGGCGACGACGCGACGCGCATTGCGCCCATCTCGATCGACGGCAAGCCGACGTGGGCGCCGGCGACCGAAGATCGTGGCGAGGGCGTCTTCGTGCGCTTCGACGAGTCGCTCGTCGATACCTGGGAGAAGAACGCGCTCGACTCCGATGTCTGGAAAGCACACGTGGCTGCTCACCAGCGCAACCTAGGGCGTCGACAGAGCACGACCTCAGCACGTATCGACGCGGACAAACGGATGCCGCCGCCCCGCTACTGGGCGCTGCACACGCTGTCGCATCTGCTCATCCGGCGGATGGCGATGTCAAGCGGGTACGGATCGGCGTCACTCGCGGAACGCATCTACGCCTGGCGCGAGAGGGACGACCGCCCGGCTGCCGCCGGCATCCTGATCACGACGACGTCGCCCGACAGCGAGGGCACATTGGGTGGGCTCGTGAGCCTCGCAGAGACCGATCGCCTCGAGTCGGTATTGCTCGACGGACTCCACGCGGCGCAGCGCTGCTCATCGGATCCGATCTGCAGCCACCGGCTCCCGAGTGATCAAGAGGACTTCCTGCACGGCGCCGCATGCCACTTCTGCGCGTTCCTGTCGGAGACATCGTGCGAGCGTGCGAATCGGTTCTTGGACCGGCGGTTCGTACTCGACCTTCGTGGCGGTTCGCTCGACATGACGCCGTTGCTGGCCGGCATCTCGGTGAGTATCAACGCATGACCGATCCCTTCGTCGTTCTCGCGACGCGCCTGTCAGGTGCTCAGCTGCTGCGCATGGCTTCGAATCTCGAGATCGACGGCAATCTGCTGAAGGCGAAGGCAGCCGCCGGGGGCGACTCCGAAGCCGAGGCGGCGCTCACTGCTGCGTTCGGCATGTTGGGCGACGAGGGGCTCGCGTCTGTCCTGGAGGGGTTCGCTGCTGCGCGCGCCTCCGGTTCGACGGATCTGCTCGCAGTATGGAGCGGGCCGACGTTCGCGGGCGACGGCGACCACACGACTGCCGCAGTCTCGCACTTGATCGACGAAGCAACCGAGGATGTGTTCGCTTCGACGTACTCGGCCACGCCCGATTCGGACTTCGTGAAAGCGCTCTGGAAGGCGATCGCGCGCGGGGTATCTACGACGATCCTGCTCGACACGAGCGTGAAGCAGGGTCAGACTGCCGCCATGCTGCAGAAGCGACTGCACGGTGCGAAGTTCCTCACCTACGAGTCGACCACCGGCGAGTACGTCGCGCAGCACTCGAAGGTGGTGCTGATCGACGCGTCGATCGCGTTCGTGACGAGCGCGAACTTCTCGGATGCCGGCGCGCACCGCAATCTCGAGGCAGGTGTGATCGTCCGGGACGCGGACTTCGCGTCGAAGATGCGGCAGCGATTCCGCGAACTGGCTGCCGTTGGCGAGCTGAAGGCGCTGTAGGCCGGTGGCCGAGTCGTGGGCGACGTCGGAGGGCACGCGGAAGTCGATGCTCTCGAATAAGCGCCGCGACACGACCACGGAGCTGGCGGTGCGCCGCGAGCTCTTCCGCCGCGGGTTGCGCTACCGTGTCGACTTCGCGCCCGTACCGGGATTGCGGCGACGCGCGGACATCGTCTTCACGCGAGCGCGAGTAGCGGTCTTCATCGACGGCTGCTTCTGGCACGGATGCCCGGTTCATGCCACGCACCCGAAGCGGAACGCGGCGTACTGGGGGCCGAAGCTCGCGGCGAACGTCGAGCGCGACCGCGACACGGATAGCCGGCTGTCGGCGGCAGGGTGGTGCGTCGCAAGATTCTGGGAGCATGAGTCGCCTACTGCTGTCGCTGCCGCGATAGAGCGACTCGCACGGGGAGGATGTGGATGAGAACCGTCGAAGAAGAGCAAGCCATTCGGTACGACGTCTTCCGATGGCTGGACGCCGCCTTCATCGGCAGGGGCGGCTACGAAATCAGCCGTGCGGAGCTCTTGAGCTACTCCTTCCTCGGCGAACGGATCCCGCTCCTCGATACCGGACGAGGGATTCGCAACCCAGCGACATTCCGGTCGACCCTGTCGATCATGTCCGGCTGGAAGAAGAACAGGTACCAGGACTTCGAGGACGAGAACGGCTGGATCGAGTACTCGTATCGAGACCAAGAGGCGGGCGACAATCTGAAGCTCATCCGTGCCTACGAACTTCGCGCTCCGCTTGTCTACTTTCGCGCCGTTCGCGAGGGATACTACTTTCCCTATTACCCCATCGTCATCGCCGAGAATGACCGCGTGGAACGCAAGGTGCGGTTCCCGCTCGACCAAGTGCTCGGGCTCCTGGGCAACCCGCACGACTACTCGGACGACCAGCGCAGATATGCGGATTCGGTTGTACGCGCTCGCTTGCACCAGCCGCTCTTTCGAGCACGCGTTCTTCGGGCTTACGCGAGCGCGTGCACGATCTGCGACCTGAAGCATCCTGAGCTTCTCGATGCTGCCCACATCATCGCGGACACCGAGTCTCACGGAGTCGCCCATGTGACGAATGGCCTCGCGATGTGCAAGATTCACCACGCTGCGTACGACCGCTCCCTGCTCGGCATCACAGCCGACTACGAGGTACGAATCGATCGCGACCTTCTCGACGAGATCGACGGGCCTATGCTCCGCCACGGCTTGCAGGACATGCACGGGCGTCGAACTCGCGTACCGACCAATCGCAACGCCCGGCCAGCCCGCGAACTGCTCGCCGAGCGATTCGCGCAATTCGTCGACCGATGACGTGCCACTAGGCTCGGGCGAGTGAGCACCGGTAGCAAAGCACTCGATCGGCCGATCCACCAATGGCTGTCTGAGATCGACTCGGGTCGACTGGTGCTCCCCAGCTTTCAGCGCACAGAGGCATGGGATCGAAAGCGCATCGAGTCCATGCTGAGGACGATCGTTCGCGATCTACCGCTCGGGATCACCCTTGTCCTCGAGGTCGGCGACGAGGAGAAGTTCCACTCCCGTCCGCTCGCTACCGCCCCCTCGCGGACGGTCAAGGTGTCGGAACATCTGCTCGACGGCCAGCAGCGACTCACCGCTCTCTGGCGCGCGCTCAAGGACAACTACGATGACTGGACATTCTTCGTCCATGTGCCGACTATCGACGACGACCCGACCAATGACGATCACGAAGTCGGAGTCTGGTCATACAAGACCTGGAGGAACTCTGCCGGCAACAGGATGCCGCGCTGGGCTGACGATCCAGCCCAGACAGCCCGACGTGGCCTGATTCCGTTCCGACTGCTCGATCCTCAGGACGAGTCGGGCGCAGACCAATGGATCGAGGAGGCCACGGCTTCTCTTCGGCCTTCCGCGCAAGCCACCGATGTCCAGCAAGTGCTCGCCGCGATGGAGGCGTACGAAGCGAGGAGAAAGCTCGTCAAGGACATGGTAGTCGCGCCTCTTCGCGAGACGATCCGACACTACCGACTCCCCTACCTAAGCCTTCCGGCAACCACGCCGAAGGACGTCGCGCTCGATGTGTTCGTGAATATGAACACGAACAGCAAGCCTCTGAAGCCTTACGACATCGTTGTGGCGGAGGTCGAGAATCGCACCGGCGAGCGACTGCACGAACTCGTTGCGGATCTGCGCTCGCGGCATCCGGAGGTCGCCCGTTTCGGCGGCACCGAAGAACTCGCGCTCCAGACAGCGGCACTGCTACAGGACAAGGCACCCAACCGTGGCGGCTTCTACTCGCTCGACGCCGAGCAACTGATCGCCGACTGGAGCGCGATCGGCGTCGGGCTTGCCGCCACCGCCGACTTGCTCAGCCGTATAAGCATCTGGGATTCGGAGCGTTTACCAACGGCGATTCCGTTCCCGGTGGTCGCCGCTATCCTTGCTCGGGCACCGATCCACGGAGATGTACGAGGTTCAGTCGAACACCTCTGCAGGTCCTACCTGTGGCGTTCGTTCTTCACCTCCCGCTATGACGGCGCGGCGGCGACTCGGGCGTATGCGGACTACCGGCCACTCGCGTCGGCAGCGTCCACGACTGGATCAAACGGTTCCGGCGGCGCGAACGCCCCAGTGTTCGATCCCGTTCAGTATCCACTTCCGACCCCTCAGCAGCTCATGGCCGCTCGCTGGCCGAAAGGACGGAGCAGCCTCAGCCGCGCCGTATTGGCGGCGGCGAACACCTTCGGCGCGCGTGACTTCGCTGACGACTCGATCCTCACCGCACGGAACGTCGGAACTCGCGAATATCACCACCTGTTTCCGGACAAGCTGCTACAGGATGCGGGGATCGACAGCTACTTGGCACTGAATTGTGCGTTGATCACGTGGAAGACCAATCGGACCATCGGCCGGATGGATCCAGTCGCGTACCTCGAGGCTCGTTCAGCGGCTGCCCCCACGCCGCAGGCGATTGCGGAGAGGCTCACCAGTCACCTAGTCCCCGCGGACGAGCTTTCCGAGGCTGGGCCGTACTCGCCCACTGATGATGCCGCAGCACTAGCCGCTTCAGTCAAGCCGGACTTCGACGCATTCCTCCAACGGAGGGCGGCCCTCGTCAGCGCAGCCATGGAATTGCTATGCGCGGGGGAGCAGCCGCAACTCAGCGATGTGCTCTCACGGTCCGGAGCTGTCACGCTGTGACCGCCTCAGTACATGGCGAGCGTCCGAATGTAGTGAGCGACGAGCTGACCAACGCTGATCGATTCCTCGACGCCTTCAACGGGATCGAGGACGAGCTCGCACGACGGGCGAAAGCAGATCGATACACGCCGTTCGTGCAACTCGTTCGCCAGTCTCGCGATCTCACGCCAATGCAGCGCGAGATGCTCCTAAAGTGGGCGGAACTACGTAACGTGATCGTCCACACTCCCCGGAGAGGCAACCCAACTCCGATCGCTGATCCACGCATCGATGTCGTCGCGAGCATCGAAACCCAGCTCGACCTGCTCGTTCGCCCACCGCGAGTGCTGGACATTCTTCGCCCAAAACCGCCGCGCACCCTCAGCAGCGAACAGAGCGTCCGAGAGTTCATCAAGGAAGTCGCGCTTCCGAACGACTTCTCTCAATCGCCGGTACGCATGCCGGACGGGTCCCTCTCCTTAATCACTACCAACGCCTTTACTCGATGGATCGCCAGCGGCTACGACGATGCAGGGGCACTCATCGAAGATGCCCCGATTGCCGACGTTCTCGACTATCGCGAACCCGGCGACGCGGTGAAGCTCGCTCCTCGCACACTGACGGCGGTCCAAGCCTGGTCGATGTTCAGCGGCGAACACGGCGTCGCGCCAACCGCAATCGCCTTGTCGCATTCGGGCAAGGAGTCTGAGACCCTCCTGGCGCTCGTAGTCAAGAGCGACGTTCCCGCGCTCTTACGAGCACTGGGCGTTTAGGAACTAGGGTGTAGCGCTCGGCCGCGCCTCCGTTCTGGCCCGCTCACTTGTTGCAGACTCCGCGCTGGCGCGGTCCGCTTAGGAGCGTTCGCGGGCGAGCACTGCGTCGCACCCGAGCGCTTGATTGGCTGATTGTCGAAGGAGGCGATGCGCGCACGCTCGACGAGATGTTGTTCAGCGGCAGCGATTCAGGTGAGGGGCATTCCGTCGGCGCGTCAGCTCAGCAACTGGATCGCCAGGCGGACCGACAGTGCGAGCACAGCGACGAGTCCGATGCAGCCGAGCACATTCTGCCACCACTTGTTGCGCATCTCGGCCATCAGGCTGCGGCGGTTCGCCATGACGATGATCAGGATGGCGAGCACCGGCGAGACGAACACGGTGCACGCCTGCGCGACGACGATGAGCTGCACGGGGGACGACTGGAAGATCAGAGTCACCACGATGCCGAACGCCAGGATCGCCCCGCTGATGATCTTCGCTGCGAGCGAGTTCGAGGTCGCGCCTCGTCCGAGGCCATCCGAGAGCATCGTCCCGCCCGCCGTCGCATTCGCGATCATCGACGAGAACGCCGCGCCGAAGAATCCGAGGGCGAAGATCGTCGAACCGACCGCTCCTGCGAGCGGCTGGAACACGCCGGCCAGTCCGACGATCGTGGTCGCGGCTTGTCCGGTCCGACCGAGCACTGCGGCCGCCACGATGATGACCAGCGTCGTCATGACGCCCGGCGCGATGATGCCTGGGATAGTGTCCACGACAGTCACGTCACGATAGTCAGCCTCGGTGCGCTTGCGCTCCTTCGTGCCATATGACGTGTAGAAGGCCGCGTTGACGGAGAAGTTCGTGCCGACGAGCGCGACGATCAGCAGCCAGGAGCCGCCGGGCACCGTCGGGATCAGCCCGGTTGCGGCACGCGCCCAATCGGGATTCGAGATGAACGCGCTGACGATGAACGCGATCGCCATCATCGCCACCATCACAATGAGGATCTTCTCGATCACGCGATACACGTTGCGGAGCAGGAGCACAGCAGCGACCACGATTGTGCAGGCGACGGTCCACATGATGGGGCTTCCGCCGAACAGCATCGAGAGCCCGAGACCCGAGCCGACCGCGTTGCCGACCGAGAAGCACAGCGTGATGAGGAACACTCCGACGCCGGCGACCACCCCCACCCAGGAGCCCAGGTGCTCCTTGATCGACGTGATGAGCGAGGTCGGCGTCTTGATCCCGAGACGGACGCTCATGTCCGTGAGGAAGATCATGAGGATCGTCGAGACGACGATCACCCAGATCAAGGTGTACTGGAACCCGCCGCCCGCCTGCACCGCCGTGGTGAGGTTGCCGGGCCCGAACTGCCAGGCTCCAGCGACGAACGCCGGGCCGATGAGGGCGAGCTGCTGCCAGAAAGTCCGGCGGGTGCGCCGGGATTCGACGATGCTGCGCATCGTCGACGTCGAGACGCGCCCGTAGCCGGTGCCCGGCGTCGTCGAGGTGTGGCGAGTCCGAGTGTCTTCACTCATCGAGGTCTCCTCCATTGGAGTGCGGCGTCGCCGCGGAGTCTTCATTGACGTTGTGTGGGCGACGGATGCGCCGCCCGGAAGTCCGGGGGCGGAAGGCCCCGCCCCCGGATGTGCTCACGCGGGAACAGCGACCTGCTCGAGCCCGGCAGCAGCGAATGCAGCAGCGATCTCGGCCGGCGCGCCGTCCGGAAGGGGCAGCAGCGGCGTCCGCACGGTCGGATGGTCGAGGATGCCACGGTTCACCAGACCCCACTTCAGGGCAACGGTACCCTCCATGTGCGAACCGCGGTGGTACACCGCCTTCGTCACCGGGAGCAGCCGCTCGTGGATGGCATGCGCCGCGGCGTAGTCCTTCGCCTTGCCCGCGGCGATGAGCTCGACGAGAAGCTCGGGCGCGATGTTGCCGTAACCGACGAGCAGCCCGTCGACGTCGAACATCGTCGGCAGCAGGTACTCGTCGTGGCACGAGAGGATCTGAAGATCGGGGTACGCCGCGCGGAGCGCCGGGATCTCGGTGTACCACCGCCGCATGTTGCGGACGCCGTTCTTGGTGTGGTTCACGCCTTCCTGCCCGGCGATCTCGAGCTGAGTGTCCAGATCGTACGACGCGTGCGTGTTGTCCGGGTACTGGAACAGGATCTCCTCGAGGCCCGACTCTTCCCAGATCGCCCGGTACCGCGTCTGCGGCGCGCCGGGCTGGAATCCGAAGCGCAGCCAGCCGTGCGACGGGTAGACGAGAGCACCCTTGGCTCCCGCATCCGCCGCCGCCTTCGCCTCACGCGCCGCGGTGAGGTTCCCCTCCTTGGTGATGCCGGCGATGATCGGCAGCCGGTCGTCGACCGAGTCGCGGAAGGCGCGGATCACGTCCAGCTGCTCCTCCTCGGTGAGGAACGTGCCCTCACCGGCGTGACCCAGCACGACGAGGCTCTTGACGCCGTCGATCGAGCCGAGCCAGGAGCCAAGGCGCTGGATGGCGGCGTAGTCGACCGCGCCGTCTTCGGTGAACGGGGTGACAGGGGCGGGGTTCAGCCCGCGCAGATCGAGGACCATCGTGGTCTCCTTCTCTTGTTCTCTCGTCATCGAGATCCGACAGCGAGGGCGGTGACGCATCCGTTCTTAGGAACGTTTGCAGGAACGATTGCAAGTATCGCTGGCACTCTTTCGCGTTGTCAAGAGGGGATGTGAAAACGTTCCTGGGAAGGTTCCGAAGACGAGTGGGACCGCCAGTAGGATCGGAGGCGGGAGGCACCGTGGCGATCGAGGAGCGAGCCGAGCGACGCGCAGTGACGCTGAAGGATGTCGCCGAGGCGGCCGGCGTCAGCATCTCGACCGTCAGCCGGATTCTCGACGAGCGCATCGCCTCACCGCGCTCGACCTCGGCGCAGCGCGTGCGGGCGGCGGCCGACCGGCTGGGGTATCGCCGCAACGTCTTCGCGTCGAGCCTGCGACGCGGCGCGGCCGCGACGGTCGGTGTGCTCGTCCCCCGGCTCAGCGACACCGTGATGGCCCTGATGTTCGAGGCGATCGAGCGGAATGCCCGTCGACACGGCTATTTCGCCGTCGTGGGCACGTGTGGCGACGACCCCGCGGACGAACGCGCCGCGACGGAGACGTTGCTCGATCGCAGCGTCGACGGCCTCATCCTGGCCACGGCCCGGATCGACGATGCCCTCCCGTCATCGCTCCGGGAGCGCGACATCCCGCACGTGCTCGTGCTGCGGACCGACCGGATCAGTCCGTCGTCCCTCGGCGACGACGAGACCGGCGGATACCTCGCCGTGCGCCATCTCATCGACCTCGGCCACCGGGACATCGCCGTCGTCAACGGCCCGGAGTTCACGTCCTCCGGACTGGACCGACATGCGGGCGCGGAGCGCGCGCTGCAGGAAGCCGGCATCACCGTTCCCGAAGAGCGCGTGCTGTGGACCGGCTACGGCGTGGACGACGGCGTCGACGCCGGGCGGCGACTCCTCGAGGCGTCGACCCGCCCGACGGCCGTCTTCGCCGCCAACGACAATCTCGCAGTCGGCGTGATCAACGCCGGCAGTACGCTCGGTCTGACCGTCGGCCGCGATTTCTCGATCGTCGGGTACAACGACATTCCGCTCGCGTCCCGGCTCCCGGTGCCTCTCACGTCGGTGCGAACACCCTTCGACCAGATCGCCGCCGAGGCGATGGATCTCCTGCTCGAAGGCGATGCGCAGCCCGGGGTCGTGCGCCACACGCTGCCGACCCTGATGCCCAGGGCGTCGACGGTGCGTCTGAGCTGACCGCGGAGCAGGATTCGCGCGATCCCGGGGGCGCGGCCCGCTATGGCCAGGGTCGTGGGCGGGAAGCGCGTCGGATTCGGCTGAGCGGGTGCGCTCAGGCGCCCTGGACGGTGGTGCTCCCGCCGACAACGAGCTCGTATCCGACGTCCACGACAGTGGGCTGCTCGGCGACGCTTCGCGTCTTGATGCGCTCCAGCAGCACACGTCCGGCCTCTTCGCCGATCTTGCGGCTGGGCACCGACACGGTGGTCAGGGTCGGCACGAGGTGCTCTCCGATCTCGAATCCGCCGAACCCGGTGACGCCGATCTCGTCGGGGATGCGCACGCCCTGGCGGATCGCCTCGAGCATGGCACCGGCGGCGAACAGGTCGCTGGAGAACATGATGACGTCGGCCCAGGCGAGCTTCGTCCGGATCTCCTGGAAGAGTTCGGCCCCCGCGTCCATATCCACCGACTCGGTGTCGAAGACGCGTACCGGCACGTTCGGGTACAACCGGCGCATCCCTTCTTCGAACGCCGTTCGCCTGTGACGTGCACGCCCGTCACCGCTGCTGAAGCGTCCCGCCAGAACGGGTGCGCGGTAGCCGCATTCGTGGAGGTGCTTGAGCATCGCGGACATCGCCGCATAGTTGGAGTACCCGACGACCGAGTCGACCGGGTGCTCGGTGAGCTCCCACGACTCCACGACCGGAACCTGTGCGGTGCGCAGCAGCGTCTGCGCCACCGGCGTGTGCTCGGTGCCGACGAGCACGATGCCGTCGGGGCGCCGGCCGAGGAAGGCGCGCAGCAGCTCCTGCTCCTGCTCGAGGCTGTACTCGGTGGTCCCGATGAACAGGTGGAATCCGTGCGGCGACAACACGCTGTTCAGCCCCTGCACCGTCTCGGCGAAGATCGACGCCGAGACCGCCGGAATGAGCACCGCGATGGTGTTGCTGCGGTTGGAGGCGAGGTGGCTCGCGGCGAGGTTCGGCACGTAGCCCGTAGCGAGGATGGACTCCTGCACACGCTTGAGCGTCTCTTCCGAGACCATGTCGGGCGCGCGAATCGTACGCGACACCGTCTGAGGTGAGACGCCGGCGTGCGCCGCGACCTCCGCCAGAGTCACACTCCGCGTCGATCTCCGGCTCATCCGCTTCTCCACGTCGGGTCTCACACGCTAATTCAGCAGTCCTCGGGTGGCAAGGTTCCGCATGAGGGCGCCGACCCCGAACTCCCACGGTCGGCATGTCTCGCTGTGCGCGACCCTGTTGGTCAGCGTACCGAGCTTCGGTGAAGAGATCCTGACGACGTCACCGATCTGATGCGTGAAGCCGGCACCCGGTTCACCTCGGTCGTCAGTCGGTGCGAACAGGGTGCCCAGGTAGAGCACCGCACCGTCCGGGTACTGGTGGTGGTCACCGAACAGCTGCGCCACCAGGCCGGCCGGATCGCGGCTGATCTGCGTCATGTCGGACTGCGCTTCCAGCTCGAAGCCGTCGGAACCTTCCACGCGCAGCTCCACCGTCGCCTGGCGCACGTCGTCCAGGTCGAAGCCGTCGTCGAACAGGCGGATGAAGGGCCCGAGCGCACCCGACGCCGTGTTGTCTTTCGCCTTCGGCAGCAGCAGCGCGCTGCGGCCCTCATAATCGCGAAGGTTCAGGTCGTTGCCGAGCATCGCCCCGACGATGCGGCCGCTGCCGTCAAGAGCGAGCACCATCTCGGGTTCGGGGTTGTTCCACGCCGACGTGCTGAGCACGCCGACCTCGTCGCCCGTTCCGACGCTGGCCAGGACGGGGCACTTCGTGAAGATCTCGGCATCCGGCCCGATGCCCACCTCGAGATACTGGCTCCAGCTCCCCTGCGCGATGAGATAGGCCTTGAGCCGATCGGCCTCGGGGGATCCGGGCCGCACGGCGCTGATGTCGCCACCGACCAGTTCGAGCACACGCGCCCGTTCGAACTCGGCACCGGCGGCGTCGCCCCGCGTGCGCTCTTCGATGACCCGCTCGAGCATGGACACGGCGAAGGTGACGCCGGCGGCCTTCACGACCTGCAGGTCGATCGGCGCGAGGAAGTGCAGCGCGTCGTGGTCGCCGCGCATCGTCGCGTCGAGGATGTCGGCGGTGGACCCGAGCCGGGAGCCGGCCGCCTCACGCGCCGCGGCGGCCGGGTCGGCCTCGGCGAGCAGATCGCTCACCGTGGCGAAGCTCTGCGACAGATCGCGCACGTCGTCGGCGGTCACGAGCACCGGACTCGGCCCGGCGACGGCCGGGTCCCACACGCGCCCTACGAGCGTCGCGCTCTCATGGTCGGTCGGCAGCGTCTCGGCCAGGGTTGCCGGCCACGTCGTCTGGGTCATCGCGATCTCCTTCTCGTGTGTATCGGGTGCGGCCGCTCAGCGACCGTGGAAGACGGGATCGCGGCGCTCGGCGAAGGCGCGCCGACCCTCGTTCGCGTCTTCGGTGGCGAACGCGACCGTCTGCAGGTCTCGCTCGTAACCGGATGCCTGCTCTTGGAACATGTTCCGCGCGGCGCGGATGTTGGCCTTCGCGTGCTCGACGGCGATCGGCGGGCGCGAGGCGATAACGGCGGCAAGCTCTCGCGCGCGCGGCATCAGCCCGTCGGCGGGCAGCACTTCGCTGACGATCCCCCACGCCCGCGCCGTCTCGGCGTCGATCATGTCACCGGTCATGGTCATCACGGCGGCGTTGCCGGGCCCGGCGGCCGCGACCAGGTACGTGCTCATGCCGCCGCCGCCGATCCAGCCGAGCTTCACCTCAGGCGCCGCCAGCTTCGCGTTCTCGGCCGCGAGCCGGATGTCGCAGATGAGCGACGTCTCCAGTCCCCCGCCGAGCGCGTAGCCGTTGATCGCGGCGATGACCGGCTTGCGCAGGTCGTACAGCGCGTCGCAGTAGTCCATGCGATTGCGGAACGCCCAGGGCGTCGGGTACTCGTCGAGAAGCCGCACGTCGCTGCCCGCGCAGAACGCGCGGTCGCCGGCACCGGTGAGGATGACCACACGCACGTCGGCATCGTCGTTGGCGGCGTGCGCAATGGCGCTGAGCGTCTCTGACATCTCGGGAGTGACGGCGTTCAGCTTCTCGGGCCGCTGCAGCGTCACCGTCAGCACGTACTCGTCCAGCTCGACACCGAGGTGCTCGGTGGCCAGGTCGGTGATGGGCATGTTCTCTCCTTCGGTCATCGCGTCGCAACGGCGAGCGCGGTCAACTGCCGTACGCCCTCGGGTACGGAAAGCTCGGTACGCAGCATCCGCCGCACGATCTCGGAGCCGTGGGCCTGCGCCTCGGGGTAACCCGCGGACCGCGGCCGCACGACGGCGGCATCGATCGTCGCCCGCGTGGCCGAATAGAACCGGGCCGCCGTCTCGTCGACGTCGCGGTCATCCCACGCCGCGCAGTGGGAGGGCTGCCCCGCGAACGCGGGAACCACCGTCCGCTGCGTCTGCGCCTCGACCAGCCAGGCGAGGTACTCGCGCAGCGGTTCCGTGATCTCGGCGCCTGCGCTCAGCGCCACGCCGGTTCCGCCGATGGTCGAGCCCGGCCGACCGTCCGCGGTGAGCCGCGGGCCGTCGCCGAACGCGACCGGAACGGCGCGGTCGGCGAGCGCGTAGTTGACGTAGCCGTACACCAGCGGCACATAGGCGAGCGGGTCGTCCGACCCGACGAGTTCGAGCAGAGCGATCGGGTTCGCGTCTTCGTACCCCGGGCGGCACCTCGCGTATACGCCGCGCAGCACGTCGACCGCCTGGGCAGCGACGGACTCCTCCAGCCACGGCTCGCCCGGCGCGTCCTGGGGCTGCACGCCGAACGCCCCCGCGACGGAGAACAGGCTCAGCAGCGCGTGCGGTCCGGCGAGGCTCAGGGCGACGGCGATGCCGCCGGCCAGGCGCTCGACGTCGTCCCAGGTCAGGGGCGCCTCGGCCACCGCCCGCGGATCACGTGCACTGACCTGCGTGGCGGCGTCGATCGGCAGAGCCCACGTGGCGCCCGCGGTGCGATACGAAGCGAGGGATGCGCCGACATAGCGGCCGTCGGTCAGTGCCGGGGCATCCGGTCCCAGAACGGTCTCGATCGGCTGCAGCGACGATGTCGCGACGGCGTCACCGAGGTGCGGATGATCGAGGACGACAAGGTCGAACCGCCCGCACAGGTCGTCGATCGGATGAGCCTCGAAACCCTCCAGCGACTGCGCCTCCCACACCACGTCGAGGCCGCACTCGCGCCACAGCACCGAGGACGCCTCGAGCCAGAGGCGCCCGCGAGGATGGTCCCAGGTGAGTCCGCGGTAGGTCTGCATGGACTACACGCTGACTTCATCGAGCTGGGCGACCACGCCCGATGCGATGTACGCGTCGATCTCGCCGTCGTCGACCCCGATCGCGTGCAGCACCTCTCGTGTGTGCTCTCCCGCCTGCGGCGCGCCCCGGTAGACGGCCGGCGGCGTGGCCGAGAACCGGTACGGGAAGCCCGGCGTCTTGACGTGCCCCTCCGTGGGATGGTCGTATTCGACGAACGTGCCGTTGTGGGCGATCTGCGGGTCGTTCACGAGATCTTCGTACGAGTACACGGGCCCCGCCCAGATGCCTGCCGCAGTGAACGCCTCCAGCCACTCGCCCGTGGTGCGGCGCTCGAGCGCCCGCGCCGTGCGCGCGTACAGCTCGTCGCGCATGCTCCAGCCCGACTCCTCGTCGACGAGTCCGCGGAACGCCTCGTCCTCGAAGAGGTCGGCCAGCTTGTCCAGGGGAGGGAAGGCCAGCACCAGGTAGCCGTCCTTCGTCTTGAACGATCCATATGGCGAGCGGATGTAGACATGAGCGTGCGGCTGCTCGCTGCGCGTCTGCGGAACACGCCCGACGGTGTAGACCGACAGCTCCTGCATCTGCAGGGTCGTGATGGCGTCGAGCATGTTCACCGTCACCAGCTGCCCCTCGCCGGTGCGTTCCCGATGCAGCAGCGCAGCGAGGACGCCCTCGAACGCGGTAGAGGCTGTCACGGCGTCGGCCAGATACTGCCCGGCGGCCTGCGGCGGGTGGCCCGCCGCGCCCGTGGAGAGCATGGCTCCCGACATGGCCTGCAGCAGCAGGTCCTGTCCGGGCCGGTCGCGGTAGGGTCCATCTTCTCCGTAACCCGAGATCGACACGTACACGATCGCCGGGTTGATCTGCCGCAGCGTCTCGTAATCGACGCCCAGTCGGGCGGCGACGCCCGGCCGATAGTTCTGCAGGAAGACGTCGGACTCCCTCACCAGGCGGTAGAGGAGTTCGCGCCCTTCCTCGCTCTTGAGGTTCATCGCCAGCGACCGCTTGTTCCTGTTCAGCGACAGGAACGACACGTTCACCTTGTTGCCGGTGACACCTCCTGCGGGCGTGTGCCGCTGCCACTCCCCGCCGGTCGGTTCGACCTTGATGACGTCCGCGCCGAGATCGCCGAGCCGCTGAGCCGCGAACGGCCCCGCCATCGCGATCGAACAATCCAACACGCGGTATCCGCTCAGGACGCCCTGCCCATTCACTGTGATTCACCACTTCGTTCAAGGTCGTTGCTCTGGATCGCGGAGCGTGCCGCCGACGTCGCGTCGACACCATCGAGGAGCGTCACCGTCGTGTGGTAGCGCCGCGACTGCCCGTGTTCGAGCCAGATCATCGATCCGTCGTCGCGGGCGGCGGCCTCGCCCGCCACGTGGTGGGTGGACGGCTCCAGTCCCACCCCGTACTGCCCTTCACGCAGGTTCTGCCATTCGAAGAAGCACGGCATGGCGGCGGCATCCCATTCGAGTGCGACACCGAACTCCCCGTCGGCCCGGATCAGGCCGACCCGGTGCGTCCCGTCGGCGCCGGGCGCCAGGTCGTGCTCCCACACCTGCTCGACGAACTGCGGACGCGGGTCGATGAGCCGGTCGTACGGCGCGCCCTGGTCGGCGATCGAGTCGGACTTCCAGAGATGACCACGCACCGCACCGACGAACTCGGTGTCGGCGTCGACCACAGGCCAGCCGACGTTGATGTGGTACAGGAACATGTGCGGCGTCGGCTCGAACCCGAGGTTGACGACCTCGTCGTCGATGCGCAGGTCGGTGCCGAACAGGTCGAGCTCGATCGTGCGCCGCAGTCGCAGGTGCTCGCCGAACGACGTGGCCTGCACCACCTCGCCGCGCACGCGCAGCACACCTCCCTCGAAGTCCTCGTCGACCGACAACAACCGGGCAGGAAGAGAGCTGAGCCGGCCGTGGAGTCCGTGCCGCACCGTCTGCTTGGGCGGGTAATGGTAGTGCGTCGCGTCGTACTCACCGCCGAAGAGCGTGTGATCCAGTCCGGCACTGACGAGGAACCCGTCGAGGGTCCGCAGCCACGCCAGCCCGTCCTCGGCGTCCACCTCGTGCAGCGCGGGGTGACGGTAGCCGTTGCCCGAGCGCCACGAGACGGGGATGCCACGCAGACGCACGTCGCCGATGTCGAAGGCCCGGTCGATGAGGACCTCCACCTCCATACCGAGGGCGTTGCGCACCTGCAGCGCGCGCACGTGGCGCTCTGCCCCGTTCGCCAGCTCGATCTCGCGGATGCCGGCGAACGCGGCGAGGTCGCCGGCGCGGCGCTGCAGATCGAGCAGCGGACGGCGCACCGCGGCGCCGAACCAGTCCTTCGTCATTCCATCACCCATCCGCCGTCGACGTTGATCGTCTGTCCCGTGACGAACGACGCCTCGTCGCCCGCCAGGAACGACACGACCGCCGCCAGTTCCTCATTGCGCCCGCGTCGCTTGATCGACTGCTTCTCGATCACGGAGCGGGAGTACTCTTCGGGGTCGCCGTTGATCTCTTCGGCCTTCGTCGGGAACGCACCCGGCGACACCGCGTTCACGCGGATGCCGGACGGTCCGAGCTCCCGCGCCAGCGCACGCGTCATTCCGACCGCAGCACCCTTCGTCGACACGTAGCTGGCGAGGTTCGCCCAGCCGCCGTGGAACGTGATCGAGCCGATGCTGACGATGGCACCGTGGCCGCGCGGAGCCATCCGCCGCGCGGCCGCCTGCGAGCCGGCGAAGTACGCCGTCTGGTTGACCCGGACGACGTCCTGGTACTCGTCGAGCGAGATCTCGAACAGCGGGGTGGGCGGGTAGATGGCGGCGTTGTTGACCATCACCTCGACAGGGCCGAGCTCGCGCTCGACCTCCTCGACCATGGCGTCGATGGCTTCGACGTCGCGCAGGTCGAACTCGACCACGCGGTGGCGGACGCCGTGCTCGTCCAGCAGGGCCGCGGTCTCTTCGAGAGGGCCGCCCTGTCGACCGACGACCGCGACGGCGTACCCGTCCTGTCCCAGCCGCAGCGCGATCGCCCGGCCGAGTGCCCCTCCCGCCCCGGTCACGATCGCGGAGCGGGAGGTGCGGCTCGCAGCATCCGTCATCTCAGACGCCGTTCCGCTTCAGCACGTCGACGATGAACTGCTTGGCGCGCGGCACGTCGGACTCGTCGAGGTGCTCGATGATCAGCGGCACGTTGGGGCTGCGCTCGGCCAGCCGGCGCACGTACAGGTCGTAGTTCAGCGAGCCGAGCCCGGCGGCCGGAAGCTCGATCTCACCGACACCACGGAACGTGTGGGAGGCCAGCGCGTCGTCGTCGCCGATGTCGGCGTGCTTCTCGCTCTTGTCTGCACCGGCGAGCTTGACGTCCTTCGCGTGGGCCACGCGCACCCGGTCTCCCAGCGTGTCGAAGACCTCGTTGAGCACGGTGTCCATGTCACCGATGTTGTTCTCGTCGAAGTAGTTCGTCGGGTCCATCAGCAGCTCGAGGCCGGGATGGCGGATGTCGTGGAACGCACGGACTGTCTCGCGCACCGAGCCGATGACATTGTTGACGTACGTCTCGAGCAGGAACGTCGCGCCGTGATCCCACGCCTCCTGCGCGAGCTCGGTGAGCACGGAGCGCACCTGCTCGTACCCGTCCTCGCTGCGGTTGTGCGGGTCGTGGTCCCACTCGCTCTCGTGGTTGAAGGTGCCCGACTCGCTGATGACGTAGGGGGTGCCGAAGTCACGGGCGCTGCGGATGATCTCCTTGAGGCGCTCGACGTTGGCGCGGCGGGTGTCGGGATCGGGATGGACGATGTTCGTGTAGCCCGAGATCGCGCAGATCGGGATGTCGTGGTCACGGAAGGTGTCCTGCACCCGCTTCGCCTTGGCCTGGGTGATCTGGCCCGACGACAGGTCGATGTCCTTGAAGTGGAGGTCGAGCTGGACGGTGTTGAAGCCGAGATCGCGGATGCGCTGCGCGGTGGTCTCGAGGTCGTACGGGAAATATCCCGAGAAGATGCCGATCTGAATCATGGTGGAACTGCTCCTTTGCTTCCGTTGGGTGGTGATCAGACGTCGAATTCATCGAGGCGCACCGCGCGGTGCTCCTCGATGGAGCGGTAGCCGGCCTCGATGAGGGCCATCGTCCGGACATTGTCGGCGACGGTGAGCGCGGGCGGCTCGCCGCTGTCGAGGGCATACTGCAGCTGCTCCATGACGCCGATGAAGGCGTGCGGGAACCAGTGCGTGTCCCAGGTCGGCGTGACCCAGCCGCCGCCCGTCTCCCGAGTGGACGCGTAGGTCAGGGTCGACGGTTCACCGGTCGGCCAGCCGATCGTGCCCTTGGCAACACCCTCGGTGCCTTCCACGCGCCACGAGATGAAGAAGTCGGAGTCGTACCCGTCCTCCCGCGGGCCGCCCCACACGTCCTCCCGTGACGTGACGAGCACGCCGTTCGGGAAGTGCAGCGTCGATGCGACGATGCCGTCGGTGTGCGCGAACTCGGTGCGGGGGTCGGGCCGCACGGTCGTGTAGATCTCCGTCGGCTCGCCGAACAGGTACCGCAGCGCGTCGAGGTGGTGGACGCTCATGTTCGACAGCGTGAGCCGGTCGTACTCGGCCAGGAACGTCTGCCAGTGGGGCACAGCGTGCATGTCGATCGCCGCGAACACGGGCTCGCCGAGCGCACCCCGGTCGAGCAGCTGCTTGAGCACGCGGATGGACTGGTCGTATCGCATGTTCTGGTTGACCGAGAGGATCTTGCCGGCGGCAGCCGCTTCGTCGCGCAGCGCCATCGCCTCTTCGAGCGAGAGCGCCAGCGGCTTCTGCGCCAGGATGCCGCGCACATGCGGCTGCTTCAGCGCGAATCGGATGAGCTCCGGCTGCTGATCGGGTGGGAACGCGATGTCGACGATCTCGACGCGCGGGTCCTGAATCAGATTGTGCGGGGAGTCGTGCACGGTCTCGATGCCGTACTGCTCGGCGACCTTCGCCGCGTTCCCACGGGTCCGCGAGGCGATCGCCACCACCGGAAAGCCGGCCTGCCGGTACGCCTCCAGGTGCTGTCCCGCCATGATCGCGCCCGCGCCGATCGCTCCGATGGCGTGGGCCCTGCTCCGTACAGGCGCGTCCGGTTCCAGTTCCGCTGTCTTCACTGCTGCCACTGTGCACTCCTCTCTGAGGCTATCGATCTCGCCGCTCTGCGATGATCTCATAATGTTAGCGCTCTTGGCAGCGCTGCCATTCGATGCTACTGTCACGACATCGCGTTCGTCAAACGCCACCCGAACACACGCACAGCTGGCGAGGCGATGACACACCGTTTGTGATTCAAGGGAGAAACATGAAGCACTCATCACGCGCACGCACCGCTGGTCTCGGCATCGCCGGCGCCCTCGCCGCCCTCGCGCTCGGCCTCACATCGTGCAGCTCGGCCCCCGCCGACAACGGGCCGAAGAGCGGGGACAACGGCAAGGAGAAGTTCGTCATCGGCTTCGAGCAGCCTCTGGGTGGTCAGTCGTGGCGCGAGACCGGGCTCGCCGCGATGCAAGCCCTGGCCGCGCGGCCGGAGTACGCCGACACTGTCGAGCTCAAGATCGTGCGCACGAACGACAACGACGCCGCGCAGCAGAACGCCGCGATCCAGAACCTCATCGCCGAGGGCGTGGATGCGATCCTCTTCGACCCGGCCTCGGCAACCGGCGCCGACGCGGCGATCACACAGGCCAAGGCCGCCGGCATCCCCGTCTTCGCGAACGGCGGTCCCTACGACAACGACTACGTGTACACGGTGTCCACCGACTGGGCGAGTGCGGGAGAGACGGGCGCGAAGTGGCTGGCTTCCCAACTCGGCGACAACAAGAAGGTCATCGTGCTCGAAGGCGTGGCCGGCGTGCCCTTGAACGACACGTCGATGCCCACGGTGCGCGACGTGCTCAAGGGCGCGGGTGCGCAGATCGTCGCCGAGGGCAGCAACAACTGGAACGAGTCCAACGCTCAGCAGGCGATGGCCAAGCTGCTGCAGTCGCACCCCGATGTCGGCGGCGTCTACTCGTTCCTCACGGGCGGCCAGGGCGTGCCGGCGGCCTTCGCCGACGCGAACATTCCCTTCGTCCCGGTGGTGGGCGGCTCCGGGTACAACGGCGAGGCCTGCACCCTCGTCAAGTACAAGGACAAGGGGCTGAAGGGCGACATGGTCTTCGGCCACCCCGCCATCTACGCCAAGGGACTCGAGCAGGCCGTCAAGCTCCTGCAGGGCCAGGACATCGAGAAGAAGCAGTTCTACCCGCCGGCCGAGATCACCACCGAGAACGCGAAGGACTTCTGCCAGCCCGACATGCCCGACAACTTCCAGCTCGGATACGACTTCCCCGGACTGAACATCACGCTCGACGAGTATCTGAAGTTCGCCAAGCAGTAGTCACCCATCCGCGTATGGACGAGGACGTACCCATGTCACAACAGCAGCTCGGGTCGGTCGATGCCGCACCGCCGTCGACCGACCCGCGCGCGCCGCTCCTGGTGGCGCGCAGCCTCACCAAGAACTATGGCCCCGTGCGCGCCGTGACCGATGTGAGCTTCACGTGCATGCCGGGCGAGGTGCACGCGCTCGTCGGCGAGAACGGCGCCGGCAAGAGCACGGTCTCCAAGATGCTCTCGGGAGCCGTCGCCCCCTCGAGCGGTGAGATCACGATCGACGACGACGAACTGCAGGGCGGCAGCATCGCACGGGCACGGGCGCTGGGAATCGCCTGCGCCTACCAGGAGATCGCCCTCGTCCCGGAGTGGACGGTCGCCGAGAACCTCGCCCTCCCCGAGATCAGGACCGGACGCCGGTACTCCCCAGCCAAGGCGCTGCGCCGCGCGCGCGACATCCTGGGACGGCTGAAGCTGCCCCACATCGACCCGCTCGCGCGATTGGGCACCCTGCTGCTCGCTGACCGGCAGCTCGTCGAGATCGCTCGCGCCATCGCCGCCGACCCCAAGCTGCTCATCCTGGACGAGGCATCCAGCGCCCTCACCCCTCCGGGCGTGGAGTGGCTGTTCGACCGGATCCGTGAGATCACCGCACGCGGCAGTGCCGTGATCTACGTGTCGCACCGCCTGCAGGAGCTGCAGGTGATCGCCGACCGCGGCACCGTGCTGCGCGACGGCGCCGCGGTCGGGACCTTCGTGCGGGGAGAGTGGGACGAAGACCAGCTCATCTCGCTGATGGCGGGCCGCTCCACTCAGAAGCAGTTCCCCGAGCCGGTCGCCGTCGCCGCAGACGCACCCATCGTCCTCGAGGTCGACGGGCTGAACACCAACCGGCTCACGGACGTGTCCATCCGGCTGCGGGGCGGAGAGATCCTCGGCATCGGCGGTCTGCAGGGCCACGGCCAGACGGAGCTGCTGCGCGCGCTGTTCGGTGCAGAGCCCGCCACCGCGCGCACCTGGAAGGTGTCGGATACCCCGGTGGGACGACTGACCCCGCGCCGCGCGGTCAGGGCTGGCGTGGGCTACGTGCCCGAGGATCGGAAGACGGAGGGACTCGCGCTCGAGCTCGGCGTGGGGGAGAACCTGTTCTCGCCCTGGCTCAGGCTCGGCGGCACCGGCGGGCCTCTGCAGCTGAAGTCGGAGCGCGGCTGGGTCGACAGTGTGCTGACGGCGCTGAGCGTGCGCACCCGAGGACCTGAAGAGGTCGCCGGCGCCCTCTCCGGCGGCAACCAGCAGAAGCTCGTCTTCGGCCGGTGGATGAACCGGGCCCGGCGCGTCCTGATCCTCCATGATCCGACCCGCGGGATCGACGTGCGCGCGAAGCAGGAGCTCTACGCCGCGATGGTGGCGCTCGCCTCCGAAGGCGTCGGCATCGTCTGGTTCTCCAGCGAAGTGGAGGAGCTCGTGCACATGTGCCACCGCATCGTGGTGCTGTATCGCGGCGGGGTGGCGCAGGAACTCGAAGGATCGACGATCACAGCGGATGCCGTCGTCGGCGCCGCCGTGGGGATGGCGAACGGATCATGACGACAGGAACGATATTCGCCTCGGCCGCGAAGACCCGGCGCCTCCCAGTGTGGCTGCAGCGCTCCTTCCACGAGGGAGCGCACGCTCCGGTGCTCGCCTTCCTCGTGTTCATGGGGATCTACCTCGCGGTCAACCCCAATCTGCTCTCGCGGTTCCAGCTGCAGACCGCGTCCAACCTCGTGGTGCCGCTGGCCTTGGCGGCGCTCGCGCAGCTGATCATCGTCCTGACCGGCGGCATCGACATCTCGATCGGCGCGATCATCAGCCTGTGCAACGTGATGTTCGCGGTGAGCCTGTCGGGCCTGCCCGGCCCGGTGTCGCTGCTGGTGGCGCTGGGCATCGGCGCTCTATGCGGCATCCTGAACGGCCTTCTCGTCGCCTATGCCAAACTGCCGGCCATCGTGGTGACACTGGCCAGTTCGTTCATCATCGGGGCTGTCGCCCGCACCGTGCTCGACCGGCCCGGCGGTGCGCTCAGCGAGCAGATCTTCAACATCACCAGCGGTGAAGCCCTGCCGTTCCTTCCGATGTCCCTGGTCTGGCTCTTGGTGATCGCCGGCGCGCTGTGGTTCACCCTCCAGCGCACCGCCCTCGGGCGCCAGATCTACGGCGTCGGCTCCAGCCGTGACTCTGTGCAGGCGGCGGGCATCAACTCGCGCTTCACGATCCTGTTGGCGTTCGTGCTCTCCGGGTTGCTGGCCGCGCTGGCCGCGGTGCTGCTGGCCGGCTCCACGATGACCGGCGATCCGCGCAGCGGCGACCCGTACCTGCTGACCTCGATCGCAGCCGTGGCCCTGTCGGGCGCCAGCTTCGCGGGCGGGCGAGGAAGCGTGCTGGGCACGGTGACCGCTGCGATCACGCTGGGCTTGGTGGGCAACCTGCTGTTCTTCGCCCACATCAACTCGTACTGGCAGTACATCATCAACGCCCTCATCATCTTCGCGGTCGTGGCCGTGCCCGTGCTGCTGCGGACGATCTCCGCGCGCACGGCTCTTCGAAAGGGGACCCGCCATGTCTGACATCTCAACCGCGTCGCGGCCGACGAAGCCGGCCTCGCGCACCGGCGTCGCCAACCGCCTGCGCCGGGTGCCGGTGAGCGCGTGGGTGTTCGTCGCGTTCGTCGGACTGTTCCTGCTGAGCGGACTGATCAGGCCCAGCCTGTTCACCCTCGGCGGGCTCATCACCACCGCGACGTTCGCCTCGATCCTCGCGCTGGCGTCGTTCGGTCAGACGATCGCCGTGATCCAGGGCGGCATCGACCTGTCAGTGCCCAACACCATTGCGTTCACGGCCCTGGCATTCCTGACGTGGAGTGGCACCATGGGGCCGGGCCTCGCGCTCGTCGCCGCCCTGGTCGCAGCCGCCGTCGTGGGCTTCGCGAACGGGGTGATCATCGCCAAGATCGGGCTTACGCCCATCGTCACGACGATCGCCATGAACGGCCTGCTGTTCGGCGTCGTGCTGCTCAATTTCAGCCTCGCAGAGCTCACCGACGTGCCGGCGTTCGTGAAAGCCGTCACCGCGACCAAGCTGCCGTTCCTGGGAAGCTCGATCGCGGCCGTCGTGCCGCTGGCGCTCGTGATCATGCTGCTGCTGCAGGCGCTCCTGAGCTGGACTGGATGGGGACGCTCGCTGTTCCTGGTCGGCTCGTCCGAAGCGACGGCGCGCCTGTCGGGCCAGCCGGTCGCGCGCATCCGTATCACGGGATACATCCTGAGCAGCATCCTGGCCGGTGTCGCGGGCATCGCCGTCGTCGGGTACTACAACCAGGCGGAGGCGATGATGGGTGCGCCGTACCTGCTGAGCTCGGTCGCCGCCGTTGTCGTCGGCGGCGCCTCGATCTTCGGAGGCCGGGGATCCGTGTTCGGTACGCTCGCCGGTGCGCTCGTGCTCGGCCAGGTGTCGACACTCGTCTCGGTCTTCAACCTCGGCGTGACGGTGCAGGACATGGTCTACGGCGGCATCATCCTTCTGGTGGTCGCGCTCTACGGCCGATCCCGTACACACTGATTGACACTGCTGAAAGGACACCCGCTTCCCATGCCTGCCGATGGTCTCTCCCCCGAACTCGAGCGCGTGGTCTCACGCGCAGCCGACGCTGCCCGACCGCTTGCGGCGACAAGTCCGACCGACCGCGCGAGGGCACTGCTGGCCGTGGCCGACGCGCTGGATGCCGCGGCCGACGAACTCATCGACATCGGGGCGGGCGAGACCGGCCTGACCCGCATGCGACTGTCGGGCGAGCTGACCCGCACGACCGTGCAGCTGCGACTGTTCGCCGACACGCTGGTGGCCGGTGGGTACCTGGATGCTCGCCTGGATGCCGCCGACGCCGACTTCGCACTCGGGGCGAGACCCGACATCCGGCGAACGCACATCCCCGTGGGTCCGGTGATCAACTTCGCCGCGTCGAACTTCCCGTTCGCGTTCTCGGTCATGGGCGGCGACTCAGCGGCTGCTCTCGCGGCCGGCTGCCCGCTGATCGTGAAGGCTCACTCGGGGCATCCGCGACTCTCCGATGCCACAGCGAGCGTCGCCACGACGGCGCTGGAAGAGGCGGGCATGCCCGAAGGGACCTTCCAGCTCGTGCACGGACGTGATGCCGGGGTAGCGATCCTCAAGGACGAGCGGATCAAGGCGGGGTCGTTCACCGGCTCCATCCACGCGGGACGGCTCCTGGCCGACATCGCTGCCAGCCGGCCGGCGCCGATTCCGTTCTACGGAGAACTCGGCAGCGTGAACCCGGTGTTCATCACGGCGGGCGCCGTCGCGGAGCGTGCCGAGGCCATCGCTTCCGGATTCCTCACGAGCGTCGGCGGTTCGGCGGGCCAGCTGTGCACGAAGCCGGGATTCGTCTTCGTGCCCGAGGACGCCGGCCTTCCCGAGAAGGTCCGGTCCGTGTACGAAGCGCCCGAAGAGCACCGGCTCCTCGACCCGCGGATCGCGCGATCGTTCGCCGAGCGGCGTGACGCCATCCTCGCCACCGACGGGGTGCGGTCGATCGTGGAGGGCGGCATCCGGTTCGACGCCGACGGGCAGGGTTGGGCGGTGCCGACGGTCGTGTCGATCCCGCTCGATGACTTCCGCCGCGGCAAGGATGCGCTGCTCGATGAGGCGTTCGGCCCGCTCGCGATCCTCGTCGAGACGCCCGGAGACGCCGACCTCGCCGGAGTCCTGCGCGAATTCTTCGAGGGCAATCTCACCGGGACGGTGCACCTGAGCAGCGCCGAGGCGTCCGGCGAGACCGAGAACGCCGCGCAGCTGCGCGAACTCGTCGAGGCACTGAGCCACCAGGTGGGACGCGTCCTCTTCGACGGCTGGCCCACCGGGGTGGCCGTGACGCCCGCCCAGCAGCACGGCGGCCCCTGGCCTGCGACGACCAACGACTCGAGCACGTCGGTCGGGACGGCCGCGATTCAGCGATTCCTGCGGCCCGTGGCGTACCAGAACGCTCCTGCCGCCTTCCTGCCGCCGGCCCTACGGGACGACAACCCGCTCGGCATTCCGCGCACGCTGACTCCGGCCGGTGAGTCGCGCGCGTGGGGCGGCCGCGCGGGCGGGAAGAGCTGAGGCAGGTGTCGAGCGCCCCGGTGCACGTCAGGTGCGCACGCGCGAGCGGCGCTGGGCGATCCGCGCCGAGCGGTCGAGACCGAAGCTGAGCCGGGCGATGTATCCGCCCATCGCCGTTCCGGCGGCGAGGCCCAGCCCGGTGGCGGCGGCCGACAGCAGCGCCGGCAACGCGGCGGACAGGTCGAAGTCTTCGCCGATGAGGCTGTACAGCCCGCGATAGAACGCCAGGCCCGGGATGAGACCGATGATGCCCGCCATGGCCATCGACGCCTCGGGGACCTTGAGCCACCGGTAGGCGAGGTAGGCGATCACCCCCGCGACAGCGCCGGCGACGCCCGCCGCCAGGCCCGGCTGCGGGATCAGCGCTGCCAACGGGAAGTACACCGCGAACACGATCACTGCGGCGGCGGCCATCAACGGCGCGAGCGCGAAGCGCACGTAGGAGGTGAGCGCGAAGCCGATCCCGACGAGCGCGACTCCCAGCATCCCGGCCCACAGCCCTCGCCCGTCGCCCAGCGACGTTCCCACCGAGACCGGCACACCCAGTCGGAAAGCGATACCGATCGTGAGCGAGATGCCGATCGCCAGACCCAGGGTGAGCATCACGACTTCCATCGCACGCGCCGCCGCGGTCAGGTAATAGCCGTCCACGGCATCGCGCGCCGCCGTGGTCAGGCCGATGCCCGACAGCAGCATGATGATGCCCGAGATCACGATCACCGTCGGATAGTTCGTCCCCGGCAGCTCGATGCCCATCGAGCGCAGCCAATACATGATGACCGCGATCGCCGTGATCGCGCCCGCGCAGGCGATCTGCGAGAAGAAGACGGCGATCCCCCACTTGCTCAGGCGTCGACCGATCAGATCGGCGACCACGGCGGATCCCGCCGCGACCAGCGCCAGCAGCACATTCGCGTTGAACATCACCACGACCCCGGCGGCGAGCACGGCCATGCCCAGCGTCACCACCCAGCGGCGGTACGGATGCGGCTGGGTGAGGATCGCGCTGAGCCGATCGCGCACCTCGTCGACGTCGATCGCACCGCCCGACGTGATGACCTCGTCGATCAGGCGATAGACGCCCTGCAAACGCGTGTAGTCGGTCGTCCGCACTTTGACGACGCGCATGATCGAGATCGGATCCTCATCCACACCCCGGTGCACCGAGATCGTGATGGAGGTGAACGCGATGTCGACGTGCAGGTTGCGCAGTCCGTAGGTCTCGCTGATGCGCAGCACGGATGCGACGACATCCGCTGTCGTCGCGCCGGTGGCGAGCATCGCCTCGCCGCTGCGCAGACACAGGTCGATGACGGCGCGGGCATGCCGCTGAGACAGCGCGTCGTCGCTCCACGGAATCGACACGCGCTGCGTGGGCGGGACGAGCGGCCTGACGATCTCGCCGGAGAACGCACGCAGGCGCCGGCCCCACCACGTGCGCAGCCGGCCGGCGCGCTGGAGGTCGCCCGTCATCCGTCCAGCCTACGGTGAGCGTCGCGGGTGCCCCGGAGCGGCCCTTCGACTCGCTGCGCTCGCTCAGGGACCTGGGGGGGGCGGGCGGCGGCCCTTGGGGTTGCTGCGCTCGCTCACGGTTTGAGCGAGGCGGGCGGGGGCCCTTCGACTCGCTGCGCTCGCTCAGGGACCGGGCGGGGCGGGCGGCGGCCCTCGGGGTTGCTGCGGGCGCTCAGCGACCTGGCGGGGCGGGCTCGCGCCGCTCGGGGCCGGTGTAGGGGGCGGTCAGCGGGGGCGGGATCGGGCCCTTGATGCGGCGGCCCGACTGCTTCTCCTCCCACGCGTGCGCGAGGATTCCGACCGAGCGGCTCAGCACGAACAGTCCCCGCGCGAGCTCCGGCTCGACGCCGAGCTCGGCGTACACCGTCGCCGTCGCGCCGTCGATGTTGATCGGCAGCGGGCGCTCCCGTCCGACCGAGAGCGCCCGCTCAAGCGCCCGCGTGCACGCGAGGTACTCGCCGCCGATGTCGCCCGCCGCGACGGCCTCGTCGAGCAGCCGGAGTAGCGGCTCGCGACGCGGATCGACGGTGTGGAAGCGGTGCCCGAACCCCGGGATGTACCGCCCCTGCTCCCGGTACTCCCGCACGATGTCGGCGGCCACGGCATCCGGGTCTCCGCCCCGCCGCCGCATGTCCTGCAGCAGCGCCACGCCTTCCTGCCCAGCCCCACCGTGCACATCGCCGAGCGTGTTCACGGCGCTCGCGATCGCATTGTTCAGGCCGACTCCGCACGTCGCCGTCATCCGCGCGACGGCGATCGACGGCGCCTGCGGACCGTGATCGGCGCTCGACACCAGCGCCGCCTCGA
The DNA here is from genome assembly GCF_058349865.2 of Microbacterium altimontanum. Classification (NCBI taxonomy): domain Bacteria; kingdom Bacillati; phylum Actinomycetota; class Actinomycetes; order Micrococcales; family Microbacteriaceae; genus Microbacterium; species Microbacterium altimontanum. The sequence goes on from NZ_JBYRJB020000008.1 coordinate 49,057, forward strand.
GCAGTCGCGCCTGACCCGGCGTCGGCAGCTCACCGCGCACCAGCAGCCAGATCGTCTCCACGAAGCCGACCCGCCCGATCAGCGACTCGACCGGATACCCCCGGTACTCGATCACATTCGGCGCGATGTGGCTCACGCCGGTCGCCCACCAGGCCCGCACGTCCTCCACGTCGGGATGCGTCGTGCCGCTCATACTCCTCCTCCTTCGCGCAGCCGGCGGATGTCCGCCGCGCTGAACCCCACCTCGGCGAGGACCTCGTCGGTATGCGCACCGAGCTCCGGCGGACCCGAGCGCGGCGCGCTCACTCCCCCGTCGACCCGGATGCCGTTGCCGAGCACCGCCACCGTGTCTCCGGATCCGTCGGCCGTCACGTGGTGCACCATGCCCCGCTCACGCAGTTGCTCGTGCTCGATCGCCTCGGCCACCGAGAGGACACGCCCGGCCGGCACGCCGGCATCCGACAGCACGTTCTCCCAGTGCGCCGAGCCGTGCGCCGCAAGGCAGCCCTCGAGGAGGTCGTGCAGCTCGTCGCGGTGCCGCAGCCGATCCTCCCGATGCCGGAAGCGCTCGTCGTCGACGAGGGCGTCGAGGCCCAGCAGCCGGCACAGCGTCTCGAACTGCGACTGCCGGTTCGCCGAGATGTTGAGCAGCCCGTCGCCGGTGCGGAACGTGCCCGACGGCGACGCGGTGAAGTTCTCGTTTCCGAGCGGCGTCGGCTCCTGCCCCGCCACGAGGTAGTTCGACACGACCCACCCCATCGCGGTCATCGCGGTCTCGAGCATCGACACGTCGATCGTCGCGCCCGCGCCCGTCCGCTCGCGCCGGAACAGCGCCGACGAGACGGCGAGCGCCGCCGCCAGCCCCCCGAGCGTGTCGGCGATCGGGAACCCGGCCCGCAGCGGGCCGGTGGTCGCGGTGCCGGTCGCCGACATCATGCCGCTCAGCCCCTGGATGATCTGGTCGTACGCCGGCCGGTCGCGCAGCGGCCCGGTGGCGCCGAACCCCGACACCGCGCAGTACACGAGATCGGGACGGATGCCGTGCAGCACGTCGGGCCCGAAGCCCAGGCGCGCGAGCACCCCCGGCCGGAAGTTCTCCACCAGCGCGTCGGCGTGCGCCACGAGCCGCGTGAACGCCTCACGGCCCGCATCCGTCTTCAGATTCACGGTGATCGACCGCTTGCCGCCGTTCTGGGCGACGAACGATGCGCCCATGTCGCGCCGGTTGCGCTCGGCGCTCGCGCCGAGCTGCCGCGCGAGGTCGCCGCCGCCGGGCGACTCGACCTTGATCACCTCGGCCCCGAGCAGCCCGAGCTGGTAGCTCGCGAAGGGGCCGGCGAGCACGTTCGTCAGGTCGAGGATGCGCACCCCCGACAGCAGGGCATGGTCCTCAGGCATGTGCGGCGACCCGCCGGCCCAGCTCTTCGAGGTACTCGGCGGACGCCGTGCTCATCGTGTGCGGCACGCCCAGCTCGCCCAGATACGCCGCGGTGTCGCGCATCTCACGCGCCCGGCGCACCGCGTGCACGCGGCTGCCGCCCAGGAAGCGGTCGATCACCTTCTGGCCGTCGCCCGCGAGCTGGTTCGCGATCTGATCGCGCGTCCAGTCGGTGAGACCCGCCGCATCCGCCGCCTCGACCGCCTCGCAGATGATCGACGCGAGCCCCTTCATGAAGACGCTCCGCAGCAGCTTGTGCGCCATCGCGTCGCCCGCCCGCGCGCCGGGCAGCACCTCGACGCTGCCGCCGAACGCCTCCAGCACCGGGGCCGCGCGCTCGGCGCCGCTGCCCGCGAGCATGACCGGCACCGCCGTGCCGTGCACCGAGACCGGCCCGAGGATCGCGACGTCGACGAACTGGGCGCCGGCGCTCTCGACCTGCGCGCCGATCTCGCGCATCACGCCCGGCGACGCAGAGGTGAAGTCCAGATAGAGTGCGCCGGGCTTCAGGTGAGGGATGGCGTCGGCGGCGACGAGCGGTGCGGCGGCGGCCGAGGTCATCACCAGCACCGCGTCGGCACCGGCGACCGCGTCGGCGAGGGTCTCGGCGACGGGGACCGTCTCGTCGGCGGGCACTGCCACGGCGTCGTACCCGACCACCTCGTGCCCCGTGTCGCGCAGCGACGTGGCGTAGCGCGAACCGACTTCACCCATTCCGATGACGGCACACTTCATGAGGACTTCACTTTCTTTCTGTGTGAGCGGATGCGTCGCTCACGACTGCTGATCGAGCGGATGCGTCGCTCGGGCTTTCTGTTCGGCGCATCCGTCACTCGGGCTTTCTGTTCGAGCGGATGCGCCGCTCGGGCTTTCTATGCGAGCGGATGCTGCTCACGGGACGCGGGCGATCGCCGCCGCCGCCCGCTTGATCTCGGAGATCCGGGCGGGGTCGTCGGAGCGCTGCGTCGGTTCGATGGGGCTGATCAGGGCGAGGACCGCGATGAGCTCGCCCCGGTGATCGGTGACCGGCGCGCTGAGGCTCACGGTGCCGACGGCGCGCTCGGCAAAGGAGATGTGGTAGCCCTGTTCCCGGATCTGCTGGACCTCTTCCCACAGCTCATCGGCGGAGAAATCGCGGCCGTCGATCGTGCGCATGATGCGGGGGAGCTCCGCGGTGAGAGCGTCGAACTCGTCACGGCTGAGGTAGGCGGCGAACATCTTTCCGCTGCCGAGGTGCAGGGGGAGCAGGCGGCCGCTCGGCAGTTCGTAGCGCAGCGGGTCTTTCCCGTTGATGCGCACGATCTGCACGCGCTTCATGCCGTATTTGACATACAGCGCCACGGAGAGCCCCGTCGCCGCCGCGAGTTCCTGCATGTACGGCTTCGCGTGCCGCGACAGCGCGCTGTCGCGCATGAAGCCGTACGCGGTCACGAGGTTGCCCACTCCCAGCCGGTAGCGCTGCTGCTCGGCCGCGACGAACTGCCGACGGTCGAGAACCGTGAGGATCCGCAGCGCGGTGGCGGGAGTCAGACCCGTCGCACGGGCGATGTCAACCAGGCGCTGCGGACCGTCCGCGGCGACCAGCGCCTCGATGACATCGAGGGCGCGCTCCAAGGAGCGCATCGTGCTGGTCGGCGTGGCCGGGGTCGCGGTGGTCTGCGCGCGGCCGCCCTGGGCGGCCCGCTCGGCATCATCCGTACGACGTGTCTGAGGCATGTCGGCTCCCTATCTCTTCGCGAGGACTGGCTGAACCGGCCGTTGATCTGCGCCAATCGCCTCAAGTATTTCAACCTCCCTCTGCGCCTTGGCCTCGGCCGCCTCGAGCACGGCGTCGACCCGCTGCGGCCTGATCACGACCACGCCGTCGGCGTCGCCGACGATGTAGTCGCCGGGCTCGACGACCACTCCGCCGACGGCGACGGGAACGCCGATCCTGCCCGGACCGAACTTGTAGGGGCCCGCCGGCGTCACCGCCCGAGCGAACACCGGAACTCCGAGAGCGGCCAGGCCCTCGGCATCCCGTGCCGCCCCGTCGAGCACGAATCCGGCGGCGCCGGCGACCTGTGCGCGGCGCCCGATCAGCTCACCGATGAGGGCGCGGCTCTCGTCGGCCTCGCCGTTGACGACGATCACGTCGTCGGGCTGCACGAGTGGCAGCGCCTCGTGGATCGTCTTGTTGTCGCCGGCGCGCGTCCACACGGTGAGCGCGCGACCCGCGAGACGAGCGCCGCCCCACACGGGCTTGATCGCCGCGTGCAGCACGCCGAGCCGGTCCATCACGTCGCCGATGACCGCCACCGGAAGCGCGCGCAGGCGCTCCAGGACGGCGTCTTCGTCATCGCGCCGTGCAGTGGTCGGGCCGGCGGCCGGAGCGGTCGTCATCAGGAGCCGGCCTTGATCTCGGGCAGCAGCGACTTGTACGTCTCCTCCTGCTTGACCCAGTACGCCGTGTAGTCCTTCGAGTCGAGGTATGCCGTCGGCAGGCCGAGCTTGTCCATCTGGGCGATGACGCTCTTGTCCTGGATGGCGCTGCCGAACGCGTCCTCGAGCTTCTTCGCGACGGCGTCGGGGAGTCCGGCCGGCGCGACGTAGCCACGGGCGGTGCCCTCCTCGACGTCGTAGCCGATCTCCTTGAACGTCGGCACATCCGGGAGCGAGGCGCTGCGCTCGGCATCCATCACTCCGAGTACCTTCACCTGGTCGTTGCCGTTGTCGACGATGTCGGAGACGTTGCCGACGTAGATCTGCACGTGGCCGCCGAGGAACGCCGACATCGCGGATGCGGCGCCCTCCGAGAACGCGACGAGGTTGAACTTGGCGCCGGTGGCCTTCTCGACCGAGAGCATCGCGAACTGCTCGCCGGTCTGGATGCCGGTGGTCGTGGCCGACAGCTTGCCGGGGTTCGCCTTCGCGTAGTCGATCAGCGACTTGAGGTCCTTGAACTGGCTGTCGGCCTTGACGGCGACGACCTGCGGGTCGAAGACCTGACGTGCCAGCGGCAGGAAGCTTTCGCGGTTCCAGGTGGCGCCGCGCGACTTGTCGAGCGGGGTGACGACCACCGACGGCGCGCTCACGGCGCCCACGGTGTAGCCGTCGGGCTTGGCGTTGGCGACGGCGGTGTAGCCGATCTGTCCGCCGGCGCCGGGCTTGTTGACGACCTCGACGCTCACGCCGAGCTCCTTCTCGAGCTGCGGGGCGACGACGCGCGCCGCGGTGTCGACCGAGCCGCCGGGGGCGTACGCGACGATCAGCTCGATCGACTTGCCCTTCTGCGGCCAGTTCGCTCCGGCGTTCGCATCGTTGGCCTTGCTGCTGCAGGCCGAGAGGCCGGCGACGAGCATCGCGGCGGAGGCGATGACGAGGATCTTCCTTGACTTCATCTCAGTGCCTTTCGTAGGTGTTGCGGGGGTTGGTGTGTTGGGATTCGGAGTTCGGGATGCGGGGGGGGTTCGGGCGTCGTCACACCTCGATGTCGGCGGTGAGAGCGGCAGGCTTGCGGATCTTCAGCAGCGGACTCGCCATGATGACGACGCCGATGAGGATGAAGATCAGGGCGAACGGCCGGGTGAAGAAGACCGAGAAGTCGCCTTGCGAGATCTCGAGCGATTCGCGCAGCGACCGCTCCATGAGCGGACCGAGCACGAGGGTCAGGACGAGCGGGGCCATCGGGATGTCGAGGCGGCGGAAGATCAGCCCGACGACGCCGAATCCGATCATCACGAACACGTCGAAGACGCTGTAGTTGATCGTGTACGACCCGACGACGAGGAAGATCATGATGATCGTCAGCAGGATCGGGTGCGGGATCCGCAGGATCGCGGTCCACACCTTGATCAGCGGGATGTTCAGGATGAGGCAGATCAGGTTCCCGATGAAGAGGCTGGCGATGATCGCCCAGGCGACTTCGGCGTGCTCGGTGAACAGCGACGGGCCGGGGGTGAGGCCCTGCTGCAGGAAGGCTCCCATCAGCACCGCGATGGTGGGCGAGGCCGGGATGCCGAGGGTGAACAGCGGGATGAGCGCGGCGTTCGCGTGGGCGTTGTTCGCGGTCTCGGGCCCGGCGACGCCTTCGATGGCGCCGGTGCCGAGCTCTCTGCGGTGGCGGGCGAACTTCTTCTCCGCACCGTACGAGAGCAGGGAGGTCACGGTTCCGGTCATCCCGGGGATCAGCCCCATGATGAAGCCGATGACGGTGCCGCGGCCGATCGACGGGGTCGCGCGGCGCATGTCGGTGCGGTTCGGGAGCATCCCGCGCAGCCCACCCTTAAGGGCCCGGGTCGAGCCTTCGGGCTTCGCGCTCACGAGGATCTCGCTGAGACCGAAGATGCCGACGATCACGGCCACGAAGCTGATTCCGTCGAGCAGGTTCTCGTTGCCGAACGTGAAGCGCGGCATGCCGACGACGGGGTCGATGCCGACGAGCGAGATGAGCAGTCCGAGGATGCCGGAGATGAGCGCCTTGATGAGCGACTTGCCGGCGAGGGCGACCAGCAGCGAGATTCCGAGCACCATCAGGCCGAAGAACTCGGGCGGGCCGACCTTGAGGCCGAGGGAGCCGAGCGGCTTGGCCGCGACGACCAGCCCGACGGTGGCGATGGTGCCGCCGATGAACGAGCCGATCGCGGCGATGCCGAGGGCCACGCCGGCGCGGCCCTTCTTGGTCATCTGGTAGCCGTCGATCGCGGTGATGGCCGACGACGCCTCGCCGGGCGTGTTCAGGAGGACGCTCGTGATGGTGCCGCCGTACTGGCTGCCGTAGAAGATGCCGGCGAGCATGATGATGGCGCTCGTCGGGTCCATCGCGAGGGTGAGCGGAATCAGGATGGCGGTGCCCGCGACCGGTCCGACGCCCGGCAGCACGCCGACGAGCGTGCCGAGGACGCATCCGATGAGCGCGAACAGGAGGTTCTGGAACGTCAGGGCGCTCGCGAAGCCGCCCAGGAGTTCGTTGAGGACGTCCATCCGTCACAGCCCGATCGTGTTGAGGAACTCGATGTTCGAGTACGGGAGGGCGACCGAGAGCAGGTCGTTGAAGACGTGGAAGACGCCGACGCTACCCGCGAGCGCGATGATCAGCACGGTGTACCAGCGGCGGCGGGCGCGGAACCAGAGGTGGTACACGATGAACAGGAACATCGGGATCTGGTAGCCGAGCGGGATCATCAGGATCGCGAGCACGACGAGGCTGACGATGACGTTGACGATGTGCTTGCGCTCGGTCACCGCATCCTCTGCTGCCGTCCGGGCGGCGTCGGCGTCGGCCTGGGCTGCTTCGGGCTGCGCCGGCGCGGAGGGGTTCTCGGCGGTGGCGGGGTTCTCGGCGGCCGCCGTGATCTCGGCGGAGGCGGCGCGGTCGTGCGCGCGGGTGCGCTGCGACTGGACGAACCAGGCGGCCGTGAGCAGGGCGAGGCCGATGCTGAGGAAGAAGGGGAAGAACCCGGCGCCGGGGCCGAGCGGGACCATGAGGCCGAGGGAGAGCGAGTTCACCAGGATGGCGATGGCCAGCAGGAACAGGAAGATCTGCGCGCCGAGCTCGAACCACGGCGACGGCGGTCGCTCGGCATCGGCAGCGGAGTCGGCTTCGACGACGGGGATCCGGTCGTCGGAAGCAGCAGAGGTCACGATGGGGCACGCCTTTCGCCATTGAAGGGTTTCGCGGGTCGGGTCCGGAACGCTCAAGTTTCATTGTGTGAAATCTTTTATCATTTCCGTGCAGACATGGAAGCGCATCGTCCGATCCGTGTCAACCCCGCGGCGCGAATCGCGTGTCGCTCGGCACGGCGGAGGTCGGGGACGCGGCCTCTCAGGGTGGCGCTCACCCCCGCCTCCGGAGGACGCCGCTCTGCACCCGCACGAAACTCCGTCGATCTGGAGGCGAAGGGCCGCGACACGCCGTGTATCGGCCGTCAACGGCCCCGATCAGGCGGAGTTCCGCACGCCCGATCGCCGTGCCCGAGCGCGAACTACGCGCGCGGCTCCGGCGGCATGCACCGCACGACGGTGAGGTCGCCGGAGAGTCGCGTTTCTCCCGTCCCGTAGGGGACGAGCACCGTGTCACCGGCGATGAGCGAGCGGGTACCGCCGTCCCAGGTGAGCTGGCCCACGCCGGCTACGACCACGATCACGGCGAAGGACGGGGAGAGCTCCACCTCGCTCGCCGGCGCCACCGGGATCCATTCGGCGCGGAAGAATGCCCGCGACTCCGGCGGCAGGAGGTAGCCCGCCCCATGTTCCGGCACGCGCTCGACACACGTCGTCAGGGCATCGCCGCTCAGAGCGCGGCGGTCGACGGCTTCCAGGGCAGCGTCGACGTCGAGTCCGAGGAGGCCATCCTCGGGCGCCACTCGCTCGAACGGCGCGTACTCGAGGATCACCGACAGATCGGTGGGCTCTTGCAGTTCGAGGATGAGGACACCCTCCCCGATGGAGTGCGGAAGCCCGGCGGGAACGTAGAGGACGTCGCCTGCCCGGAGGGGCACCTCGTTCATGGCGGAGAGCATCGCGGCGCTGTCCTGCGTGGCGTACCAGTCGGAGAGGACGGATGCGTCGACATCCTCACGGAATCCGAGCCAGGCGCGTCCCTCCGCGTCGCCGTCCACGTCGAGAATGATCCATGCCTCGGTCTTCCCATGGGCGAGGCCGAGCACCCGATCGGCGTACTCGCCGTCGGGGTGAACGTGGACGAACAGCCGCTCGCCGGTGTGCAGCAGCTTGCACAGGAGCTTCGGATCGGCGCCGAACGCCGCCACGTGCGCCTCGCCCAGGTAACCCACGGGATCGTCCGCGATGCGCTCGCGCAACGAGACCCCGCCGAAGACGCTCAAGCCTTCGACCGCCGAACCGAACGTCGTGACCGTCGAGGCGAGGAAGTCTTCCGGCGCCCACGCATCCCCGCTCGCCGGCAGGCGACGAAAGTGCTCGATGGCCGCCCCGCCGCGGTACGGCCGGGGCGTCGGCCTGTTGGGTGCGAGCGCGATCGGCTGCAGCGCCGTGGTCATGCGTGTCCTTCCGTGGGGGCGAGCGTGGCGAGGAACCCTCCGACGAAGCAGTCGCCGAGGCCGATCGTCGTCGGATCGTCGACGGAGACCGAGAGCGCCGGCACACACACCGTCGGCTCCGGCGCCTCGTGCACCACGCGCTCCGCGAAGTGCCGATGCTCCGGCGGCGCCTCCAGCCCGGCGATCGCCGCGACCCGATCCGCGTGCAACTCGTCGCCGTGCACGTACCGTGCGGTCGCAGCGGTGATTCCCCCGGCGAGCGCGGCCCGGAACCGGCCGGAATCCGGCCCCGTCGCGAGAGCCCAATGCCGGGTGTGCACGACGATCGTCGGGCCCGGGATGCGCGGGCGCAGCTCACCTAACGCCTGTGCGACCGAACGCGGATCCAAGAGGTCGACCTCTCGGCCGAGATGTGCCTGGAGCTCGTCCTCGTTCATGCTGAACACATCGACCAGGGGCGCGATCTCCGAGCGGACCGCCGCGTGCAGGCGGGGTGCGTGGAATCCGCCGTCCTCATACATGATCTGCCCCTCGAGAGGCATGTCCGCCACTGCTCCGCGCAGCTCTTGCAGCCGTTCGCGCAGCAGGTCGATGTCGCTCATCGAATTGAACCCGGAGAGCAGCAGCCATCGAGCGGACCGGAGTGCGTCGGGGAGGTCGGGGCTGAGTTTCATCTCCACGTGGGGCGGGTCGTTCACGAAGATCAGTCGGTTCGGCCCCGCGATCGTCACATCCCCGTCGATCAGGTGGATGAGGCCCCGCTCAGGCATCTGCACGATGAGGTGCGGAGTCATGCCGTCGGCCGTCGCGCTCGAGATGAAGTCGCAGTCGTCGGGGAAGAGCCGGCGGAAGGTGTCATCGATGCTCACGAGGTGAACAGTGGAGCGCACCCCCAGCGCCCTCATCACGAGAGCGGCACGCACGCACGTGCCGCCGAGCGTCGCCGTCTTGTCGTGTCGCGCTGCGAACTCGGCGATGACGTCGGGCGATTCCACGAACCGTTCCCCACCGCCGCCGTGGAGCGCGAAGCCGAGGATCACGGCGATCAGTGCGCGCTCGTCGTGGATGACTGCAGTGGGATCGCACTCCGCGATCCGGATGCCGTAGTCGCTCGCCAGGCGCTGGAGCAGGTCGCCGTCCCAGACGACCTCATCGTCGAGCGTGCCCCCGAGGCCCAGGACCATGCGTCCGGGCCCCGAGGGCGACGTCGCGTCAGTAGAGATCCGCTTTGCCGGCTGCATCGAAGAGCTGGATCTTCTCCGCGGCGGTGGCCTTCAGCGCCGCGATCGGTTCGGGCTGGATGACGTTCGGCTCGCGCAGACGCTCGTCGGTGCCGAGTACCTCTCGCATGCGGTTATGGTAGGCGACCTTGATGTCGCTCGAGATGTTGATCTTGTTGATGCCGAGCTGAACCGCCCGGCGCAGTTCCGCGTCGGGGTTGGCGGAGCCGCCGTGCAGCACGAGCGGGATGCCGGTGGCCGCCTTGATCTCCTCGAGGAGGTCGTGACGCAGCTCGGGGTTCCTGTCAGCCGGGTAGAGCCCGTGCGAGGTGCCGATCGCGATCGCGAGGCTGTCCACGCCGGTTTCGGCGATGAACCGCACGGCGTCGGCGGTGTTGGTGTAGATGATCTCCGCCGCGCCCGATTCGCCGTAGCTGTCGTTGGCGCCGATCGTGCCGAGTTCGCCCTCGACCTGGATCCCGACGGCGTGGGCGGCCTCCACCACCTTGCGGGTGAGGGCGACGTTCTCCTCGAAGGGCTTGAGGGATGCGTCGATCATCACCGACGTGAAGCCCGACTTGATCGCGGTGATCATCTGGTCGAATGTGCCACCGTGGTCCCAGTGGATCGCGACCGGCACGCTGGAGCGGTGCGCTCGGGAGTGCATCGCGGGGATGAGATCGGTCGTGATGTGCGCCACCTCGTCAGGGTGGATCGCGATGATGACCGGCGCAGCCAGTTCCTCGCTGATGTCCATGATGCCGTTGAACATGGCCCAGTCGCTGATGTTGAAGGCCGGGATGGCGAAGTTGTTCTCGTTCGCGACGTCGAGGATGGACTTGCCTGTGTAGAGCACTGTTGTGTCTTCTTTCTTTCTGGGTTCGGGGACGGCTCGGTCAGGACTTCACGGCGCCGGCCGCAAGGCCGCCGATGAAGTACCGCTGGAAGATGAGGAACAGCACGAGCACGGGAATGGAGCCGAGGATGCTCATGGCCATCACCTCGTTCCAGAGGTAGTTGTTCTGTCCCATGAGGAGTTGGATGCCGACCGGCACCGTGCGACGGTCGTCGGTCTGGGTGAGGGTCAACGCGAAGAGGTACTCGTTCCACGAGATCATGAACGTGTACAGGCCGACCGAGACCATGCCCGGCACGGAGACCGGCACGAGGATGCGCCACAGGACCGACATCGAGCCGGCGCCGTCGACACGCGCCGCCTCGTCGAGTTCGCGGGGCAGGCTGTCGAGGTACGCGGTCATCATGATGATCGCGTAGGGCAGGGTGAACACGACATAGGTGAGGATGAGGCCCTGATAGGTGTTGTACAGCTGCAGGGCCACCATGATCCCGAAGAACGGGATCAGCAGCGTGATGGGCGGCACGGCCTGGACGCCGATGATCACCACGCGGATGATCGACTTGAACTTGAAGTCGTAGCGGCTGAACACGTATGCGGCCAGCAGCGCGATGACGAGCGTGATGATCACGACGCAGATCGCGACGATGTAGCTGTTGACGAAGTAGCCCACCTTGACGGGGTCGGTCAGTACGGCGAAGTACGCGTCGAAGGAGAACGACCCGTCGACGAGCTTGGGCGGGAAGGCGAAGATGTTCGCGTTCGACTTGAATGAGCTCGACAGCATCCACAGCACGGGGAATCCGGCGAAGACCGCGCCGACGAGCAGGGCGAGGTAGATGAAGACGCGGCCGATGTTGCGCCTCGTGTGCGCTCTCATTGCAGTGCTCACGACTGGCTCGCCTTCTTCTGCTGGCGCACGTAGAAGATCGCGACGAACAGCGATGCCAGCAGGATGACCACGGCGCTCGTGGAAGCCAGCGAGAACTGGTAGCTGTTGAACGCGAGCTTGTACGTGTAGGTGCTGACCACCTCGGTGTGGTTGATGGGGCCGCCTCCGGTGGTGGCCCAGATCAGCGTGAACTGCTGGGTCGTCCAGAGCAGGTCGAGAAGCGCCATGCTGTAGAGGATCGGCCGGAGCGCCGGCAGCGTGACGCTGAAGAACTGGCGGATGAGGCCGGCCCCGTCCACCCGCGCCGCTTCGTACAGGTCGGTCGACACGCCCTGGAGACCGGCGAGCAGGCTGATCATGAAGAACGGATATCCCGACCAGATGTTGATGACGGTCACCGCGATGAGCGCTGTCGCGGGTGTGCCCAGCCACGGCACTGCTTCGTGCAACGCGCCGATCGTCGTCAAGACGTAGTTGATGACGCCCGATGGGTCCAGGAGCAGGCGCCACAGGACCGCGACCACGGATGCCGTGAAGATCCACGGCAGGATGTAGATCGCCCGGAAGATCACCCGGGGCAGCGCGTGAATGAGCTTGGAGTTCAGCATCAGCGCGAACGCCACCCCGATGATCATGTGGATGACGACGCTGGCGACGGTGAAGATCAGGGTGTTTGAGACCGCGTTCCAGAAGTTCGGGTCGGTCAGAACCGTGACGTAGTTCGCGAATCCGACGAACTCCGGATTCTGGTTGGTGACGACGTTGTCGAAGAGCGAGTACCCGATGACGATGAGGATCGGGATGACCATGAGGCCCAGCACGAGCAGCACGGTCGGTGCGATCAGGAGGTAGGGCTCGAATCGACCGCGCCGGCCGGAATGCGGCCGTGACGGGCGGCGGGGTGCCGACGTCGTGATCATCACGGTGTCAGGTGGCGAGGTGGTCATGGGGCTCCCTTTCCGGGTGGCCGGCCGCACCGTGGAGTGCGGCCGGCCCGGCTGTGCGCCTCAGAGGCAGATCAGAATTGCTTCTTCCACTGGTCTTGGACGTTCTGGAGCATCGTGGATGTCGACTCCTGCCCGGCCACCGCCTTCTGGAACTCGGTGAGGAACGAGGTCATCAGCTGGTCGGCTGCCGGGAGTCCGGTGAACTCGTTGACCGGCTTGCTCTTCTGGTAGATGCCGAACGCGGTCTGGAAGTGCGGATCGGCACCGGAGAAGTCGGGCGCTGATGTCTTGTTGCCCGGGAAGCCGTTCGCGAGGGTGGACAGCTGCGAGTTGGTGTCCTTGCTCATCAGGTACTGGATGAACTGCCACGCCTGCGTCGGGTACTTCGTCTTGGCAGACATGCCGATGCCCCACGAGGCGGTGAGCATCCCCTTCGTGCCGCTGTAACCGTCCTTCACCGGCTGAGCGGAGACGGTGAACTTCAGGTCGGGTGCGCCCTTCGTGATCGTCGTCACGTGTGCGAGCGAGTCGATCATCATGCCGACTCGTCCGTTGATGAAGTTCGTGACCTTGTCGGTCTCCTGCAGGCTGTTCGCGCCCGGCAGCACCGCGTTCGACGTGACGAGGTCCTTCACCATGTCGACGGCGCCGCTGACATCGGGGTTGCCGACGAGGTTCGGCTGGCCGTCCTTGAGCATGCTGCCGCCGGAGGCCCACGCCCACGACAGGATGTCGTTCTGCGCACCGTTCGGGTTCGTCGTGCCGAGGGGCACCACCCAGCCCTTTGCGCCCGCGGACGATTCGCTGATCTTCTTGGCGTCGGCGGTGAACTCGCTCCAGGTGGTCGGCGGGTTCGTGATGCCGGCCTTCGCGAGGATGGCGTCGTTGGTGAAGAGCGGGTAGACGAAGTTCACGACCGGGATCATGTAGGTGCTGCCCTTGAAGGCGACCTGGCTGGCCAGTTCGCTGTCGTCGTACTTCGCCTTCTTCATCGCGTCGGTGAGGTTGTAGAGCGCGCCCTGCTTGTACAGCGGGTTCACCCAGGAGCCGTCGAGGCCCACGATGTCGGGCAGCGTGCCCGATGCCGCCTGTGAGATGGTCTGCGTCTGGAGCGAGGCGAAGGGTGCGCTGATCAGCTTGATCGTGATCTTCGGGTGCTCCTCGTGGAAGTCATCCGCGATCTTCTGCAGCGCACCGCTGGGCATCTCGGGCGCCCACCACTGCGAGAAGGTGAGGGTGACGTTCTGGTCGTTCCCACCTGAGCCGCCGCTGCAGCCGGTGAGTGCGAGTGCGGCCGCCGACGTGGTCGCGGTGGCCATGAGCACCCATCGCAGCCGCCGCAGCGACTTCCGAGCTTCCTTGCCCATGATTCTCCCGTCGTTGGAATGTCTGCTGTTGTGTACTGCTTTCTGCAGGTATCTGCATGTTAGGTTTGCGGAGGCGGCCGCGTCAAGCAGAAATCAGCAAACTCACGGAAGCTCTCGCAGCGAACGCCGCGACTGTTCGCACTCTTTTGCGGCTCTATGCGGCTGCTCTAAGCTCGTGCTGTGCGCAGAATCTCAACATCGAGGGGATGAGACCGATGAGCCAGTCCGATTCGGAACGGCGACTTCCGGCGGGGCGCAAGGCTGAGCTGGCGGCTTATGTGTCCGAGGCAGGTGAGGTCACTGTCGCCAAGCTCGCATCGCATTTCGGCGTCTCGACCGACACGATCCGCCGCGACCTGGATCGCCTCGACACCGAAGGGCTGCTGATCCGCACGCACGGCGGCGCGGTGAGCCTGACGGCCGGAACACGGCCCGACACCGAACTCGAGGTCCGGCTCCATGTGCAGACCGCCGCGAAGGAGGCGATCGGGCGTCGTGCGGCGCGGCTCATCGAGGACGGGTCGGTCGTCATGCTCAACGGCGGCACGACGACACTCGCCCTGGCGCGTCACCTGCGCAAGCATCGGAACCTGACGATCGCCACGAACAACCTGCGTATTCCCGCCGAGATCTCACCCAACGTTCTTCGGGATCTCTACATGTTCGGCGGGCAGGTCCGCACCGTCTCGCAGACGACGACAGGACCGATCTCCTTGCGGTTGGGCCCGAGCGACCGAGAGATCGAGGTGCGCAGCGACATCGCGTTCATCGGCGTCGGAGCAGTGTCGACGACCGGAGGGTACTCCACGAGCAACCTGGGCGACGCCGCGATGATGGCAGCGATGATGGCCCACTCGGCACGCGTTGCGGTGCTCGCCGACTCATCGAAGTTCGGCAAGGACCTGTTCGCACAGATCGCCGCGCTCGACACGCCCGACTACTTCATCACCAACGCGCAGCCGCCAGCCGACCTGATGGCGGAGCTGCAGGAGGGTGGCGTCGACGTTCTCATCGCCGAGTGAGCGCACACCCACGCGTCACTCCTGGGAGATCCGCGCGGAGAGCGTGTCGGCGGTGGCTCGGACGTCCTGCTGCAGGGCGGAGAGCCGGGCGCTGGCCGATTCGAGGTCCCGCAGCGCGTCGTCCGCTCCGCCACCCTCCTCCCGGTGCGCGCCGGCGAGTTGGATGTTCGACCGGAGATTGATGGATGCGGCGGCCAGGCCGGCCGCGAGAGCCTCGGCTGCGACGGCGAGATCTGCGGCGAGCGCCGGATTGCCGATCTCGAGGAGCAGACGCAGCTCGTCGCACAGGGGCCCACCGACCTCCCCCACGTCGACCGCCGACTGCGCGGCGTCGAGCGCGGCGGCGCGCACTCGTGCGTCGCGATCGGGGTCGTCGTCGCTCAACGCCAGGGCCGACCCGAGCCCCACCGAGCGCACGCCGTCCTCCTCCGACCCCTCGAGCGTCCGCATCCGCAGCTCAGACAGCCGGCGCGCGCAATCGGCGGCCCGCCCATCGTGCGTGTAGCCCGCCACCATCCGCAGCAGGGCCGCGGAGAGGCCCAGCATGATCGCGCTCGCCGCGCCACCGCCCGGCGCCCCGTTCGACTGCCCCAGCCGCTCCAGCCACGAGGCGAGCGGAATGGACGTCGGCACATGCGCAGAATCCGTCATGCCACACTCCCGTCGCTCAGGGGTCTCGGTACGAACGAGGCTAGCTGTGTCTGACGCTCTACTGGGACGTCCGGTGGGTGACGAGCGGCGAATCGTCGGCACTGGGGCGGATTTCTGCATTCGGGGCAGGTTTCTGCATCCTCTGGTGCAGGTCTCCGCCCCGAACCGCCGCTTCGTGAGCGTGACGCCGGCGCTCGCCGCCGGTCGGCGACAGGCGGTCGTTTCGACTCGCTGCGCCCGCTCAGGGGCCGGCGAACCGGAATCACGTGCCGGCGAGGCGCATCGTGCGGGCGTAGTCCTCCTTCAGGACGCGCAGGTGGAACCACGACTCCGTCCGCTCGACGCCCGGTAGCGTGCGCAGGCGCTCGAGGTCGGCGAACAGGTCGCCCGACGCCGGCTCGACGAGCGTCGCCACGACGTCGAACCGACCCACCGTGCGGGCGGCGAAGTCGACGCTCGGCCACGACTCCAGCGCGTCGACGGCCGACGCGTCCGCCGTCAGCGTCAGCCCCACCCCCAGCGACAGCTGCCGCCGCGCCAGCCCCCGCGCCTCCACCGCGCTGATGTTGATGACTCCCGCATCGACGAGCCGCTGCACCCGCGTCGCCACCGCCGACGGCGACAGCCGCACCGTCTCTCCCAGCGCGCGGTAGCTGCGCCGGCCGTCGCGCTGCAGCTGGTCGATCAGCGCGCGATCGGTCTCGTCCAGCGCGACCTCGCCGCGGTAGTGCGACATGAAGAATCCCTTGATCACCGACTCGTAGATCAGGGTGTTCGCCTCCACGACCCCCTCGATGCCGCGGATCTGTGCGACGAGCTCCCGCAGCGCGGCCATCGACCCGACCCGCACCTCGGTGATCAGGTCGTGCACGCCGCCGATCGCCGACACGAGCACCGACTCCTCCAGCTCCCGCAGGCGCTCGGCGACCGGCTCGACCGCACCGTCCGTGCGGATCGACACGTGCGCGAGCACGTGCTGCCCGAGAAACCCCGGGTCCACCGCCGCCACGACCCGCACGGTCCCGTCGCGCAGCAGCGCATGCAGCCGCGCCGACACCGCCGCCCGCGGCCGGCCGAGCGCGGCCGACAGCTCCTGGATGCTCGCCCGTCCGTCGTGCTGCAGCGCCCGCACGAGCTCGGTGTCGATGTCCATCTCTCATCCTCCGCGCGAATTTCCCGGAACTGCACCTCGCGGCGATCATAACGCGTGCCACCGTAGCTGAACGGATGACAGAACACGGAGGTTTGCCGACACATCCGTTCACTTCGCCAGCGGAAGCGACTGAGCGCTGGAGTTCTACCCTTGTCGGCGCCTGCCTCGAGGGCTAGCATCCAACGCAGCCGAGGCGCCGTCCGCCACCGGCAGACCCGCAGCATCCAGCACCCCCGCAAAGGAGCGGTCATGACCACCGTCCACACCCGCGCACGCCGCGCCGGCATCGCCGCCTTCGTCGGCACCACGATCGAGTGGTACGACTTCTACGTCTACGCGACGGCCGCCGCCCTCGTGCTCGGACCCCTGTTCTTCCCGAGCTCCGACCCGATCGCCGAGACCGCGTCGGCCTTCGCCACGTTCGCCGTCGCGTTCATCGTGCGTCCGTTCGGCGGCATCCTCTTCGGTCACATCGGCGACAAGCTCGGCCGCCGCCTCTCGCTCGTGATCACCCTGCTCGCGATGGGCACGGCCACCGTGCTCGTCGGCCTCCTGCCGACCTACGGCACGATCGGGGTCTGGGCGCCCATCCTCCTCGTCACGCTCCGCGCCGTGCAGGGCCTCGCGGTCGGCGGCGAGTGGGGCGGCGCGGCGCTCATGAGCGTCGAGAGCGCGCCCGTGAAGCACAAGACGTTCTACGGCGGCTTCACCCAGCTCGGCAACCCGGCCGGCGCGCTCCTCGCCTCGGGCATCTTCGCGATCATGGCCCGCTTCGGCGACGACTTCATCATGAACGGCGGCTGGCGCATCCCGTTCCTCCTGTCCATCGTGCTCATCGGCGTCGGCATCTGGGTGCGCTACCGCGTCGAGGAGACCGAGGTCTTCGAGAAGAAGGTCGAGGGCCGCAAGCAGGCGATGCCGCTCGCCTACGCCCTGCGGGTGAACTGGAAGCCGATCCTCCTCGGCATCGGACTGCTGCCCATCTCGACCGGCGGCTACTACCTCGCCACGACGTTCGCGACCTCGTACGCGATCGGCGAGCCGATCAAGCTCGACGAGGGCGTCATCCTCGACGCCATGACGATCGCCTCGTTCGTCGAGTTCCTCGTCACGCTGCCCGTCGCCTGGCTCGGCGACAAGTGGGGCCGCAAGACCGTCATGTACCTCGGCCTCGGCACCTCGGTGCTCGTGTTCGCCCCGTTCCTGCTGCTCATGCCGGGCCGCATCGAGCCGGTGATCTTCCTGTTCGCCTCGCTGATCCGCGTGACGATGAGCGCCACCTACGCGCCGCTCGCGACGATCCTCACCCAGATGTTCCGCCCGCAGGCGCGCTACACCTCGGTCGCCCTGGCCTACGGCGTCGGCGCCGCGGTCTGGGCCGGATTCTCGCCCTGGTTCGCCACGATGCTCGTCGCCTGGACCGGCAGCGTCTGGTCGGTCATCGCGATGTTCACGGCGATGGCGGTCCTCGCCGCGGTGTGCACGAAGTTCGCTCCGCAGCACTCCGACGAGGCGCCCGTCACCGACTCGTTCACGCCGCGCACCGACACCACCACCGCCCGCACGATCTGAGAGAGCCGCCCGATGCGCACACTCGCCCCGTTCGACACCCCCGCCCAGACGACACCGCGGCTCGTCACCGCCCGCCTCATCCACACGGTCGACTCCGCCGGCACGACGGCGAGCGCCATGCTCACCGACGCCGGTCGCATCCTCGCCATCGGCACCGTCGATGAGTGCCGGGATGCCGCGGCCCGCCGCGGACTGTCGCCGGAGCACGTCGATCTGGGTGACGCGGTCATCGTGCCGGGATTCGTCGACGCCCACTCGCACCCCCTCATGTACGGGCAGATGATGACGTGGGTCGACTGCGGACCGGAGAAGGCCGGGTCGATCCCCGAGATCGTCGCCCTGCTGAAGGCGGCGGCCGCCGACCTCCCGGCCGGCCGGCCGGTGCGCGGGTACGGGTACGAGCAGCGCAACCTCGCCGAGAAGCGCCACCCCACCCGGTTCGAGCTCGACGAGGTCGCCGCCGACCGCGAGGTGTACCTCATGAACGCGTCGGGCCACGGCGGCGTCGTGAACTCGTTCACGCTCGAGTCGAACGGGGTCACCCGCGACACCCCGAATCCCACCGGCGGCGAGTTCTTCCGCGACAGCGACGGCGAGCTGACCGGCGAGCTGTCGGACGCGGCGTGCAACATCCTGACGGGCCTGCACGGCGTGAAGATCGGGCACCACGGGCCGAACTTCCACCTCGCCGACGAGCCCGAGGAGCACCTGCGCCAGCTGGATGCCGCGACCCGGCGCTTCCTCGCGGGCGGCGTGACCGCGCTCGGCGACTGCCAGGTCACACGCCGCGAGTTCGACATGTACCTGCGGCTCGCCCAGCAGAACGGGCTGCCGCTGCGCGTCTCGATGTACCTGCTGTCGCACCTGCTCGACGACGCGCTCGAGATGGGCCTCGTCGGCCAGTTCGGCAACGCCTACCTGAGCTTCGCCGGCATCAAGCTCTACGCCGACGGCACGCTCGGCGGGTGGACGGCGTACTTCCCCGACGGCTACGTGGGCGACCCGTGCCGCACCGGGCAGCTCTACCACGAGCCTGCCGAGTACACGGAGCTCATCCGTCGCGCGCACGCCGCGGGGCTGCAGACCGCGACCCACGCGCAGTCGCCCACCGCGATCGAGATGGTGGTCTCGGCGATCGAGCAGGCCCTCGCCGACCGGCCCGACGCCGACGCCCGCCACCGCATCGAGCACTGCGGCCTGCCGACCCCCGAGCAGATCGACCGGATGGCGGCCGCGGGCATCCGTCCGGTGAACCAGACGCAGCACTACTACAACTGGGGCGAGGGCGTCGAGGAGGCCATCGGCACGCCCGGCGAGCGTTTCAACCCGCTCGGCGAGTTCGAGGCGGCCGGGGTGCCGATGACGCTGTCGTCGGATGCGCCGGTCGCCGAGCCGATCCCGCTCGAGGCCATCCAGACCGCCGTCACCCGCATCACCCGCCGCGGCCACAAGCTCGGGCCCGACTCGCTGCGCATCTCGGCCGCCGCGGCCCTCCGCGCGCACACCTACGAGGGCGCCGTGTCGCTCGGTCGCGAGCGTGACCTCGGGTCGCTCGAGGTCGGCAAGTGCGCCGACTTCGCGGTGCTCTCCGACGACCCGCTGGCGGTGCCGGGCGACGAGATCGCGCAGATCGCCGTGCGACAGACCTGGGTCGGCGGCGAGCAGCGCTACGCAACGGAATGATCGGAGCATGACCATGGCCTCCCCCGACTACGCCGACACCGCGGGGCGCGCGGTCCTGCAGACGCTGCGCGCGTACGGGGTGACGACGGTGTTCGGGATCCCCGGCACGCACAACCTCGAGCTGTACCGGCCGCTGGCCGACCTCGGCATCCGGGCGGTCACGACCCGGCACGAGCAGGGCGCGGGATACGCGGCGGACGGCTGGTCGCAGCAGACGGGCCTGCCGGGCGTCGTCATCACGACCTCGGGGCCGGGGCTGCAGAACGCGATGAGCGCCGTCGGCACCGGGTACTGCGAATCGCGGCCGATGATCGTGCTCTCGCCGGGCCCGGCGCTGGGTGACGAGTTCGCCGATCGCGGGACCCTGCACGAGACGAAGGATGCATCGGCCATGGCCGGCGCCGTCGCGGAATGGTCGCGCCGGGTGCGGTCCGCCGGCGAGGCGGTCGAGGCGGTGCACGACGCGTTCGCGCTGTTCGGCACCGGGCGGCCTAGGCCCGTGCACATCGAGATCCCGCTCGACGTGCTGGAGGCGCCGGCCGAGGTGCCCGCCGAAGCACGCGAGGCACGGCCGGTCGCGGGCGCCGCCGACGGCGATGCCGATGCGATCGCCCGTGCCGCGGCGCTCATCGCCGGCGCGACGCGTCCGGTGATCCTGGCGGGCGGCGGAGCCACGAGAGCGGATGTCACGGCCCTCGCCGAGCGGCTGGGGGCGCCGGTGCTCACGACGCTCAACGGCAAGGGCACGGTCGACGAGCGGCACCCGCTCGCGCTCGGGGCGAATCTGCGCCTTGATTCCGCGCGGGCGGTGGCCGAGGCATCCGATGTCCTGATCGTGCTGGGGTCGAAGCTCGGCGAGGCCGAGCTGTGGGCGCCTGCGCTGCGTCCGCACGGCGCTGTCGTGCGCGTCGACATCTCGCCGGCCCAGCTGCAGAAGAATCTCGCCGCCGATATCGCGATCGAGGGCGACGCCGCCGCGGTCGTGGAGCGGCTGCTGTCGGTGCTGCCCGCGGCGGGCGGCCGCGTGCCGGATCTGTCCGAGGAGCGGGCGGCGATCCTCGCCGAGACCCGCGCGGCGCTGCCGGCGACGGTGGCACTCGGCGAGCGGATCGTCGCGGCGCTGCCCGACGACGCGGTCGTCGCGGGCGACTCGTCGCAGATCGTGTACATGGCGGTCGCGAACCTGCTGCGCCAGGCGACGCCGCACTCCATGCTGTACACGCCGACGTACGCGACGCTCGGCTACGGGCTGCCGGCCGCGATCGGCGCGCGCATCGCCGACGCGACGCGCCCCGTCGTCACGGTGATCGGCGACGGAGCGCTGATGTTCTGCGTGAACGAGCTCGTGACCGCCGTCGAGCAGCGGCTGGATCTCACCGTCCTGTGCGTCGACAACGGCGGGTACGCCGAGATCAAGCAGAACGAGGTCGACCGCGGCATCACGCCGGTGGGCGTCGACCTGGTGCAGCCCGACTGGGCAGCGCTCGCGACGGCGTTCGGCGCGACCGGGCGGACGATCGCGGCTGGCGACGACATCGCGTCTGCGATCCGTGCCGCGATCGCGGAGGGCGGTGTGCAGCTCGTGCACATCCGCCAGGAGGTGTGAGCGGGCGCGCCACCGCGTGCGTTCGCAGAGGAGGAGAGACACCATGAGTGAACCCATCGGGCCGGTCGACGCATCCGTCAGCCCGCGCTACTCCGGCATCGCGACGTTCGCGCGCCTGCCGCGCATCGAGGACGTGCCGGCCGCCGACATCGCCGTGGTCGGCATCCCGTTCGACTCGGGCGTGAGCTACCGGCCCGGGGCGCGGTTCGGTCCGTCGCACGTGCGCGAGTCGTCGCGGCTGCTGCGTCCGTACAACCCCGCGCAGGACGTGTCGCCGTTCGCGCTCGCGCAGATCGTCGACGCCGGCGACATCCCGGTGAACCCGTTCGACATCTCGGCCGCGGTCGCCGAGGTGGAGCGGGCGGTGGACGAGCTGCACTCGCGCGTGGAACGGGTCATCACGATCGGCGGCGACCACACGATCGCCCTGCCGCTGCTGCGGTCGGCGGCCAAGCGGCATGGACCGGTGGCGGTGCTCCACTTCGACGCGCACCTCGACACATGGGACACCTATTTCGGGGCGCCCGTGACGCACGGCACGCCGTTCCGGCGGGCCTCGGAGGAGGGGCTGATCGACCTCACCGCGAGCTGCCACGTCGGCACGCGGGGGCCGCTGTACTCGAAGCAGGACCTGCTCGACGACGAGCGGCTGGGCTTCTCGATCGTCTCGAGCGAATACATCGAGGAGGAGGGCGTCGCCGCGGCGATCGAGCGGATGCGTGGGCGACTGGCCGATCGGCCCGTGTACGTGTCGATCGACATCGACGTGCTCGACCCGGCGCACGCGCCCGGCACCGGCACGCCCGAGGCGGGCGGGCTGACGAGCCGGGAGCTGCTGCGGATGCTGCGCGCGCTCGGCGACCTGAACGTCGTCGGCGCCGACGTGGTCGAGGTCGCGCCAGCATACGACCACGCGCAGGTGACCGGCATCGCCGCGAGCCACGTGATGTACGAGCTCATGTCGCTGCTGGCGGCCCAGGCGGGGCGCGGCTGACCGTTGGTATACTCGGAGTATGACCACCACCATCAAGGTCAGCAATGAGCTCCGAGACCGACTGAAGGCACAGGCATCCCGCGCCGGAGTCACCCTCGGCGCCCATCTTGCTTCGCTGGCGGATCTCGCCGACCGCCAGGCGCGCCTCGCGGCGGCGAAGCAGGCGATCGCCGAGAGCCCGAGACCGGTGATGGACGACTACCTCGATGAGTCGCGGCAATGGGAGGCGACGGAACTCGCCGACACTCGGCGTGCCTGATCTCGGGATCGCGCCCGGGACGGTCGCCTGGGCGACCCTCGAACCTGTCCGCGGTCGCGAGCAGGGCGGCCACCGGCCGGTGCTCGTGGTCTCATCGAGCGGTCATCTCGATGCAGTGACCACGCTGGTCATCGTGCTTCCCATCACGAGCGTCGACAGAGGGTGGCCCAACCATGTCGCCGTCGACGGACCGAGCGGGCTCGGCCGCCCCTCGTGGGTGATGACCGAGCAGCCGCGGACCCTCAGCCGTGAGCGGCTCACGGGCGTCGCTGGACACGTGAGCGGCGAGTGCCTCGACACCGCACGCGTGTGGCTGGCGGACTTCCTCGACCTGTAACGCTCGTCTGCCATACTCGCCCGCATGTGGATCGGCTGGATCGAGTTCGACCTGCTGCTCGGTGACGTCCAGTCGCTCAAGCAGAAGCGCAGCATCCTTCGTCCTCTTCTCGCCGATCTGAGTCGGCGGACCGAGGCGGCGACCGCCGAGGTCGGGTATCAGGATCTGCACCGACGCGCCCAGGTCGGGGTCGCGGTCGTCGGGTCGGATGCGTCGCACGTGCGCGACGTCCTCGACCGCGCCGAGCGGCACGTCGCGGAGGAGTACCCGGAGCTGACGCTGCTCTCAACGCGTCGCGGGCTCCGCTCGAGCGCCGACTGACCGCGCTCGGCGGCGGTTCACCTGCGGGACGACGGCGCGAGGACGCGACGGCGCAACGACGCGACGACGACGGCGGCACAGCGGCAGGACGGCGCGACGACGGGACGACGACGCGAGGACGGAGGTCACGTCTCAGTGCCCTGGCCACTCCTCGAGATCCTCCAGGTCGAATGCTGTAGCACGCTGCTGATGCCACACGATTTCACCGAGGGCTACAGTTTCCCGCTCATGCGCCAGGAAAAACGTGGCGCATCAGCGGGAAACTGCCGCCCCGGCGTCCGGCCCAGCGCCACTCAGCGCCCCGGCGGCGGCCCGGCGGTTCGCCTGAGGGACGACGGCGCGACGGCGCCCGGCTGCGGCGCCGGCGGTTCACGGCCCCGCGCGCCTCCCCAGGAGCGGTGAACGTCGACTTCCGGCCCGATTCTCCACGGAGTGCCCCTGAGCGCTGATCCGGACCCCGCAGCGTGCGTATCGTCCCCGGTAAGCCAGCGCCGTCCTGCGCGCTGAACGACCGGACGGGAGCGCGCCGTGACACGCGACGAGATCATCACCGAGGCCGAAGGCCTCCTGCAACAGCTCGCTGCCTCGATCACCGAGCCACAGGAGCGGGAGTGCCTCGCGTGCTACCTCGACCGGGTGCTGCGCGAAGTCCGCTGCGACGGCACCCACGCGCTCGCACGCCGATACCGCGACGCGAAGGCACCACGGGCGACGGCGCTGCTGCGACGCCTGAGCCAGGGAGGCAGCTGCTGCGACTGCGAGGTGCTCTACAACGTGTACTGGTCGAAGAGCGACACCGTGCGACCGTGCCGCGGGGTGCGCCCCGGTTCGACCCAGCCGTGCGAGCTGTGGTTCCGACACCGGCGTCGATACCGGTGGTAGGGCGGCCTTGGCGATGCGGCCCTCTCGCGCTCGGGGATGTGGGGCGGTCCGGCACGACGGTGACGGTCCGCGCGACAAGCACGAGCGCGGCCACCGGGCGTCGAGAAGCGACCGGCCCCCGCGCCGCCGGCCGAGCCTAGACTGTCCTGCATCCGACACCCAACGAGGGGGTAGACGTGATGAGCAGCTTTCCGCAGGATTGGGCACCGCCGCGCGTCTCACCGCGGCCGAGCGACCGGTACGCGGTCTCCCTCAGACTGCCGGGGACGTTCCACGCGATGCCGTTGCGCAGCCATCCGGAGCTGGCGAGCATCACGCCGCCGCCTCGGAACGCGGAGGGCGGCAAGAGCTACGTCGCCACGCTCCTCCTCGCCTATCTGTTCGGCATGCTGGGCGCCGACCGGTTCTACCTCGGCAAGTTCGGGACCGGCCTCCTGAAGCTCGTGACCTTCGGTGGCTACGGCGTCTGGTGGCTGGTCGATGTCGCCGTCACCCTGTTCGGCGGTCAGCGCGACTCCCGCGGCCGCCGCCTCGCCGGGTACGCCAAGCACAAGCGCGCGGTATGGCTCATCGCCGGGGTGATCGCCGCGGTCTTCGTCGTGATCGACATCGCCGTCCTGCAGGCGCTCTCCGCCGCCGGTGCGGGAGGCCTCGCGGCATTCGGCGCTGTCCTCCTGGTCATGGCCGGCCTGGTCGGCGCAGGCAGCCTCGCCTTCTCGGCCAGTCGCCGGCGCTTCGACGACCGGGCAGAGCAGGCCCGGCAGGACGCCGAGCCGGTTCCGCCCCGCGTGAGCGACCGGATCCGCCAGCTCAACGAGCTGGGGCGGCTCTACGCCGCTCGCGGCCGGAGAGGAGACCGCACCGCCGCGGGCGTGGCGCGCGACATCGGATCGCTCGCCACCAACGCGGAGGCCCTGTTCCAGCGCCTGTGGGTCAAGGGCGAGCCGATGCAGCGCGGCGTGGCCGCGAGCGAGTACGACATCAAACTCGGCAAGCTCGCCGCGGCGCTCGGCCGCGACCATCTGCTCGACGTGCTCGTCAATCCGCACCTGTGGGAGGACCCCGCACAGCGGGTGAGCGAAGTGCAGCGCGCCGTCGCGGCCGTCGACGCCGAGCTCGTCGCGAACATCCGCAAGGTCAACGCCCACCGGGCGATGGTGTTTCAGGTCGTCCTCGACGGCATGCTCGGGTCGAACCAGGCGATGGAGGACTGGCAGCGCGAGTTCGACAAGGCGTCCGGCGCGGCCTGACCCCGCCGCGGTCCCGTGGCAGACAGCAACGGACCGGCTGGCGAGACGGCCGGTCCGGCGCCGGGACCTAAAGCCCGGTCGCACCCCGCACGCGATGGCCCACGGCGATGCTCTCGCCCGAGATCGACGCGGTGCGCGGCGACAGCAGGAACGCCGTGACGTCGGCGACCTGCCCCGGCGTGCACTGGCCCGAGCGGCCGAGTGGGATGTCGGATGACGGCTCCTCGACGACGATCCCCGGGTTGACGGCATTCACCGTGACCCCGGTTCCCGCCGCCTGATCGGCGAGGTTCTTCGCCACGATCACCAGTGCCGCGTTGCGCACGGAGCCGGTGATGTTCCCCGTCTGGAACGCGTTCTGGCCGCTGATCCCGACGACACGCCCGAAACCGGCATCCGTCATCGCCGGCATCACCGCGTTCGCCACGCGCAGGAACGCCATTGCCTTGCCGTCGATCGCCTGGATCGCCTGCTCCGGGTCGGAGTTGCGCTCGGGGTCGAGCGTGCGCGCGCTCGGCGCCGCGGCGACGACCAGCCCGTCGATGCGGCCGTGCTCGGCGAGCACGCGCTCGACGCCGTCGCGGACCGACGCGTCGTCGCCGGCATCCATCACGATGCCCTCGGTGGCGTGGCGGGATGCGGCGACCGCCGCTGCTCCCTCGGAACGCAGTCGATCCACGATGGCGGTGCCCAGCAGGCCGGTCCCGCCGACGACGAGGATGACGCGGTCGTACAGTTCGAGATCCATACCGGCGACGATAGCGCGCGGGCGAGGCCGGAAGCCCGCCCGCGTACGATCGAAACACCGCATCCGCCGACCGGAAAGGCCGAACCGTGCCCGAATCCGCCGCCACCACCCCCTCCGCGCAGGCGCTCGCCCACGCCGAGGACCTCGCCGACTTCGTCGCCGCATCGCCGTCGAGCTTCCACGCCGCCGCCGAGGTTGCGCGCCGGCTCGAGGCATCCGGATTCACGCGCCTCGACGAGGCGGATGAGTGGCCCGCGCCGGCCGGCGGACGCTTCCTGGTTGTCCGCGACGGCGCCGTGATCGCGTGGATCGTGCCGGCGAGCGCCGACGCGACGACGGGCGTGCACATCTTCGGCGCGCACAGCGACTCCCCGGCGTTCAAGCTCAAGCCGCAGCCGACGACGAGCAGCCGGGGATGGCTGCAGGCCGGCGTCGAGGTCTACGGCGGGCCGCTGCTGAACTCCTGGCTCGACCGCGAGCTGACCCTCGCCGGGCGGCTCGTGCTCGACGACGGCACCGTCGCCCTCGCCTCCACAGGGCCGCTGCTGCGCCTGCCGCAGCTCGCGATCCACCTCGACCGCGGCGTGAACAACGACGGCCTCACGCTCAACAAGCAGACCCAGACGCAGCCGGTCTGGGGCCTCGGCGAAGCGGAGTCGGCCGACATCCTCGGTGAGCTCGCCCGCGCGGCCGACGTCGACGCATCCCGCATCCGCGGGTACGACGTCGTCACCGCCGACACGGCGCACGGAAGGGTCTTCGGCAAGGACGACGCGTTCTTCGCCGCCGGTCGTCTCGACGACCTCGCCTCGGTGCACGCCGGCGTCGCAGCGCTCGCGCGCATCGACGAGCCCGGTGGCCGCATTCCGATGCTCGCCGTGTTCGACCACGAGGAGGTCGGGTCGGCCACACGCTCCGGCGCGGCGGGGCCGTTCCTCGCCGAGGTCCTCGAGCGCGTGTGGCTGGGCCTGGGCGCCGATCGCGAGCAGCAGCTGCGCGCCCTGGCCGCATCGTGGTGCGTCTCGAGCGACGTCGGCCACTCGGTCCATCCGAACTACGCCGAGAAGCACGACCCGGTCGTGCAGCCGCGGCTCGGCTCCGGACCGATCCTCAAGATCAACGCGAACCAGCGGTATGCGACGGATGCGTCGGGCGCCGCCGCGTGGAACGGCTGGTGCGAGCGGGCCGGCGTGCACAGCCAGGAGTTCGTGTCGAACAACGCCGTGCCGTGCGGCTCGACGATCGGGCCGATCACCGCGACCCGGCTCGGCATCCGCACCGTCGACGTCGGCATCCCCATCCTGTCGATGCACTCGGCGCGCGAGCTCGCCGGGGTGACCGACCTGCACGACCTGAGCCGCGTCGCCGAGGTGTTCTTCCGCGCGTGATTTCCCCTCATTTATGTGCAAAAATATGTACATCTTTGGGGAGGATCGATGGACGTCACTCCGGTGGCCGAGGCGAGAGCCGGACTGTCAAAGACTCTGAAGCGCTTTCGCGCGTCGTCGGACGCTGAGCCTGTCGTGATCGGTTCCCATCGGCGCCCCGAAGCCGTCCTCCTTCCCTTCAGCCGATACCACGAACGGCAGGCAGTGCCCGATCTCGCCCGCATCCGTTCCCTTGCTCCGCTCATCACTCGGCTGGCGCACGCCGCACACCTGCACGACGTCCGGGTGTACGGTTCGGTCGCCCGCGGGGATCAGACGGCGGCCAGCGACCTCGATCTTCTCGTCGCGCCCGACCCCGAGGCCACGCTGTTCGATATCGCACAGTTCGAGATGGACATGGAGATGCTGCTCGGTGTCCCGACATCCGCCGTGTCCACCACGTCTCTTGACGCTAACCGCGACGCTGAGGTGCTCGCCGAGGCGGTGGAGCTGTGAGGACGGACGATCGCATTCCGCACTGGCTCGATGATCTCGATGCCGTTCTGTCGCAGGCGGCGGCGCTCGTCGCTCGCGGCGAGGGCGCCTACCGCACCGACCCGGCTCTGCCCCTCGCCTTCGAAGCGCTGTGCACCCGAGTGGGAGAGCTGGCGAAGCGCCTGCGGGACACGGATCGTGAGCGATTCGCCGACCCAATCTGGGGTCAGGCCGCACGCAACAGAGACTTCGTCGTGCATCACTACGACAGAATCGACCTCGACGTGCTCTGGAAGACCGTGACCACCGCGTTCCCTCTGCTGCACGAGCTGGTGACCGATACGCGAATCTGACCGCCGGGCGCGAGCGGCCTGCCCACGGCAGCCTTCACCGTGCGTACCATGGCGAGACGAGCACCGGGAGGGAACATGGTCGAGGTACGGGTCGCCGGAGTGGCCCTCGACACATCCGGCCAGCACGTGATCCTGCTGCAGCCGATCGAGCCCGTGCCCGGCGAGCGCAAGATCCTGCCGATCTGGATCGGCGCGATGGAGGCCACGGCGATCATGGTCGCGGTGGAGGGCGCCGAGACGCCGCGTCCGCTCACCCACGACCTGCTCCGCACGATGCTCGAGACCCTCGAAGCGACGGTCGAGCGCGTCGAGATCACGCGCATCGACGACGGCACGTTCTACGCCGAGATCACGGTGAGCGCAGGCGGCATGGTGCACCGCATCGATTCACGACCATCGGATGCGGTGGCCCTCGCATCTCGCACGTCGGCCGCGATCTTCGTGGCCGATGAGGTGCTCGCCGAGGCCGGCGTCGACGACGTGATCGGCGAGGCGGACGAGTCCACCGCCGAGGCGGAGGCGGATGTCGAGGAGTTCTCGAAGTTCCTCGACGAGGTCGACCCCGACGACTTCAAGGAGTGAGCGACCGGGCGGATCGCGGATCGAGCGGTGAGGCATCGTTCGGCCAGCCCGGTCGCTGATCAAGCGGTGGCGCGCTGCGGAGTCGGACGGGGCGCTGCTCGCGCGGTGGCGCCGCGTGGTCGCCCGGGTCACTGATCGAGCGGCGCGGCCGGCGCCACCAGGTCGCTGAGCGAGCGAGCCAGCGTGCCAGGTCGCTGAGCGAGCGGCGCAGCCGCGAGTCGAAGCGCCCGATCCGATCTTCCGCCGTGTCGGAGCCCCGCGGCATGATGCCTGCAGGGATGTGATCGGGCGTGTATCGAGACGGCGTTCTGCCGCCTCTGCGCAGGAGTGCGACACGCACCGCCGCCTCGCACCGCGACCAGCGGCGTCCCTCGACCGGAACGGACCACCATGACCCTTCTCACCGACGACGCAGCCGAGCGGCTGCGCCAGGCTCTCGGCGCCCGCATCGTCCTCCCCGGCGACGCCGCCTACGACGCGGCGCGCATGCCGTGGAACATCGCCGTCGATCAGCGGCCCTTCGCGGTCGCCCTTCCCGAGACCGAGGAGGAGGTCGTCGCGATCGTGCGCGCGGCCGCCGCATCCGGACTCCGCGTCGCACCCCAGTCGACGGGGCACGGCGCGGGCGCCATGGCGACGGCCGACCTCTCGCAGACGGTGCTGGTATCGCTGCGCGGAATGCGCGGCGTCACCGTCGACGCCGACGAGCGCACCGCCACCGTCCGCGGCGGCACCCAGTGGCACGACGTGCTCGACGCGACCACGCAGTCCGGGCTCACCGCTCTGCACGGCAGCGCCGGCGATGTCTCGGTCGCCGGCTACTCTCTCAGCGGCGGCGTCTCGTTCTACGGGCGTCAGCACGGCCTCGCCGTGAACGCGGTCCGCTCAGTGCGAATCGTCACGGCCGATGGCGAGATCGTGACGGCCTCGGCCGACGAGAACGCCGACCTGTTCTGGGCCGTGCGCGGCGGCTCCGGCGCGTTCGGCGTCGTCGTCTCGCTCGAGATCGACCTGCTCCCGTACGCCGATGTGTTCGCCGGCCTCATGCTGTGGGACGGCGCCCGGGCCGCCGAGATCGTGAACGCGTGGACGGGCTGGACCGCGACGGTCCCCGAGAGCGTCTCGACGTCGCTGCGCATCCTGCACCTTCCCCAGCTGCCGACCCTTCCGCCGTTCCTCGCCGGTCGTTCGGTCGTCGCGATCGACGGGGCGATCCTCGAGACGGATGGCGTGGCCGCCGAGCTGCTCGCGCCGCTGCGCGCCCTCGAGCCCGAGATGGACACGTTCGCGCGCATCCCGGCCGGTGCTCTCGTCGAGGTGCACATGGATCCGCCGGAACCCTCGCCGTCGGTGAACTCGCACGTGATGCTCGACCACCTCGACGAGGACGCCGTCGCCGCGCTCGTGCGCGCGGCGTTCGAGGCTCGGCCGATGATGAGCGAGCTGCGTCACACCGGCGGGGCGTTCGCCCGACCGGGCGCGAGCGGCGGAGCGATCAGCGCCGTCCAGGGCGAGTACCTCCTCGCGGCGATGTCGATCGTGCCGGCGCCCGAGGCCATGCCCGGCGCCCGGGCCGCGGCCCGCGCCGTCACCGATGCAGTGGCGCCCTGGCACGGACCGGACGTGGCACTCACGTTCCTGGAGACCGACAGTGTGGGACCGCGGGCGTTCGGCACGGCGGCGGAACGGCTCGCCGCGCTCAAGCAGCGCTTCGACCCGCAGGACGTCTTCGTCGCCGCTCACCCGGTGACCTGAGGCGCGTCGCCGCCGGTGTCGGACCGGACCGGCGCCGGCGAGCGGACCGGGTCCTCGCCGGTGTCGGAGCAGACCCGCACCGGCGAGCGGCCCGGGTGCCGCTAAGGTGTGCTCGTGGCAACCCAACGGCGGACTCCCGGCTCGCAGACTTCACTGCGTGAAGCCAATCGTTCGCGCATCGTCGCCGCGATCAAGAAGCACGGCGGGCTCACGCAGGTCGAACTCGCGGGCGTCACGGGCCTGTCGCCCGCGAGCGTGTCGAACATCGTCCGCGAGCTCGCCGGCGCCGGTGTCCTCCGCACCACACCGAGCACGCGGAGCGGTCGGCGTGCGAGCCTTGTCAGCTTCGCCCGTGCGGTCGGACTGGTCGCCGGGATCCACGTCTCCACCCGGCACCTGCGCATCATCGTCGCCGACGTGAACGGGACGGTGCTCAGCGAGAACCACATGCCGCTGGCGCGCGATCACCGCGCCGACAACGAGCTCGACCGCGCCACCCTGCTCCTCGCCGACATGCTCGGAACCCTCGAATCGGGCATCGACGAACTGCTCGGCGTCGGCCTGGCCGTTTCGGCCCCGATCGAGCGCGACACGGGCCGCGTGGCGGGCCGCGGCATCCTGCGCGGATGGACCGGCGTGAACATCACCGACGTCATGCACCGCCGGCTGCGCCGCCCCGTCTTCCTCGACAACGCCTCGAACCTCTCCGCCCTCGCCGAGGCCCGTCTCGGCGCAGCGCGCGGCCGGCAGAACGTCATCTTCATCGACGTGGGCGACGGGATCGGCTCGGGCCTGCTCCTCGGCGGGCGACTGCTGCGCGGGCACAACGGCACGGCCGGTGAGCTCGGCCACACGGTCATCCTGGAGGACGGTCCGCTGTGCCGGTGCGGCAACCGCGGCTGTCTCGAGGCGATCGCCGGCGGCCCCGCGATCCTCGAACGTCTGGAGCGCGACGCCGGCCCTCTGAAGCTCAGCGACATCGTGGTGCGGGCGATGGGCGGCGACGCCGGGTGCATCCGCGCCCTTGCCGACGCCGGCCGCCACATCGGGCTCGCGACGGGCAATCTGTGCAACCTGTTCGATCCCGAGCGCATCGTGGTCGGGGGCGACCTCGCCCGTGCCGGGGAACTGCTGCTCGGCCCGATCCGCCTGGCAATGGAGCACACCGTGCTCGTCGCGCCGTCGCAGGCCCCCGACGTCGTGCAGGGCCAGCTCGGCGTGAGCGCCGCCGCGATGGGTGCCGCCGTCCACGCGATCGACGAAGCGAACGTCAACGCGGCGAACGTCGAGCCCGCGGCCGGCTGACGCATCCGGCCTCGGGCCACGCGGGAGCATGAAACCATCCGTCTCCGATGCGCGGCAGGCTGACGCATCCGTCACCGTTGCCGGACCGTTGTGTTCAAGTCTTGACGCCAACGCGCGACACTGCCATGCTCAGGGAGTCGCCACCGTGGACGGCACAGCAACGGAGGTTTTTCGATGAAGATCACCACCAAGAGGGCGCTCGTCGCGACGACGGCGCTGCTCCTGTCGATGGGCATGCTCTCGGCGTGCTCGAACGGCGCACAGACCGGAGGCGACAAGGCCCCGGGCGGCGCTGACGCCGCCAACGCCAAGATCGGGCTGCTGCTCCCCGACAACGTCACCGAGCGCTACGCGAGCGCCGACAAGCCGTATTTCGAAGAGAAGGTCAAGGACCTCTGCGCCGGCTGCGAGGTGCTGTACGCGAACGCCGATGGCGACGCGGCCAAGCAGCAGCAGCAGGCCGAGTCGATGCTCACCCAGGGCGTCAAGGTGCTCGTCCTCGATCCGTTCGACGGCAAGGCCGCCGCCGCGATCGTCAACCAGGCGAAGGCGAAGAACATCCCCGTCGTCTCGTACGACCGCCTCGTCAACAGCCCCGACGTGTCGTACTACGTCTCGTTCGACAACGAGAAGGTCGGTCAGCTCCAGGCGCAGGCTCTCGTCGACCAGATGAAGAAACTCAACCTCCCCGCCGACGCAGGCATCCTCATGGTCAACGGCTCGCCCACCGACCCGAACGCCGCGCAGTTCAAGAAGGGCGCGCACAGCGTCATCGACTCGTCGGGCCTCACCGTGCTCGCCGAGTACGACACCCCCGGATGGGAGCCGCCGAAGGCCCAGGACTGGGTCGCCGGCCAGGTGACGAAGTTCGGCGACAAGATCAAGGGCGTCTACGACGCCAACGACGACACCGCCGGCGGCGCGATCGCGGCGCTGAAGGCCGGCGGCATCACGCCGCTGCCCCCGGTCACCGGTCAGGACGCGGCGCTCTCCGGCATCCAGCGCATCCTCGCCGGCGACCAGTACATGACCGTGTACAAGGCGTTCAAGCCCGAGGCCTACCAGGCCGCCGAGCTGGCAGTGGCGCTGACGAAGGGTGAGAAGCCGAAGGCGGATGCGTCGGCCGACACCGCCGACGGCGCGTCGATCCCGTCGTTCCTGCTGACGCCGGTCGCGGTGACCGTCGACAACATCAAGGACACGGTGGTCAAGGACGGGCTCTACACGGTAGACCAGATCTGCACGAGCGCCTACAAGGACGCCTGCACCAAGAACGGTCTCGAGTAGCATCCGACGCCGCGTGCCGGCCGGGGCGACCCGGCCGGCACGCGCACACCCGAACGAAGGAGACGCCGTGACCCTGGCATCCGAACTCGACGAGCAGCACACCCCCACCCGAGAACCGGTGCTCTCGATCCGCAACATCTCGAAGGGCTTCGGCGCCGTGCGGGCCCTCACCGACGTCGATCTCGACGTCTACGCGGGCGAGGTCGTCGCCCTCGTCGGCGACAACGGCGCCGGCAAGTCGACGCTCGTGAAGATCCTGGCCGGCGTGCACGCCGCCGACCACGGCACGATCACATTCAACGGCGCATCCGTCTCGATCCCGTCGCCGACCGCGTCGCGCGAGCTCGGCATCGCGACGGTCTTCCAGGACCTCGCACTCTGCGACAACCTCGACGTCGTCGCCAACCTCTTCCTCGGCCGGGAGCTCGGCGGCCTCACGATGGACGAGGAGGGGATGGAGCAGCGCGCCTGGGACCTGCTGCGGCAGCTGTCGGCCAAGATCCCCTCGGTGCGGATCGCCGTCGCGTCGCTCTCCGGCGGCCAGCGGCAGACTGTGGCGATCGCCCGGTCGCTCATCGGCGAGCCGCAGATCGTGATCCTCGACGAGCCGACCGCCGCGCTCGGCGTCGCCCAGACCGCCGAAGTGCTCAACCTCATCGAGCGGCTGCGCGAGCGCGGACTGGGCGTCATCCTGATCAGCCACAACATGGCCGACGTGCAGGCCGTCGCCGACCGCGTCGTGGTGCTGCGCCTGGGCCGCAACAACGGCGTGTTCCGCACCGCCGATGTGAGCTACGAAGACATCGTCGCCGCGATCACCGGCGCCACCGACAATCCCGCCGGCACCCGCGGCGCAGCGATCGAGAAGGACGCAGAATGAGCGAGCAGCAGACGAAGGACAACTCCGCGCCCACCACCGTCGCCGCCGACCTGCAGGACGAGCGGCTCATGCGCAGGGAAGGCCTGCGCGGGGCGTTCGGCGCGTTCGGCACCCGCGTCCGCACCGGCGACCTCGGGTCGCTGCCGATCTTCATCGGGCTGATCATCATCTGGATCGTCTTCCAGATCCTCAACCCGAACTTCCTCTCCGCCGACAACCTCGTGAACCTCACGCTGCAGTGCGCCGCGACCGGCACGATCGCGCTGGGCGTCGTCGTCGTGCTGCTGGTCGCGCAGATCGACCTGTCGGTCGGTTCGCTCAGCGGTCTCGCCTCGGCCCTCCTCGGCGTCTCGTTCGTGAGCTGGCAGTGGCCGATCTGGCTGTCGATCGTGCTCGCGATCGCGATCGGCGCGGCGATCGGCTTCGTCTACGGCTTCCTGTTCACGCGGTTCGGCGTGCCGACGTTCGTCGTCACGCTCGCGGGCCTGATGGCGTTCCTCGGGGTGCAGCTGTGGGTGCTCGGACCCACCGGGACGATCAATCTGCCGTACTCGTCGTGGATCGTGCAGTTCGCGACATCCTGGTTCCTGCCGCCCTGGCTCGCCTACACGTTCGCGGGGCTCGCCGTTCTGGGCATCGTCGTCAACGACGTCGCCCGGATGCGTCGCCGCGCGCAGTCGGGACTGTCGACCGGTCCGATCTCGCTCATCGTGATCAAGGCGGTGGTGATCGCGATCGTCGCGGCCGCCGCGATCGCGTACCTCGCCACGGACCGCGGCGTCGGCGTGATGTTCCTCGTGTTCATCGTGCTCGTCGCGATCATGGCATCGCTGCTGACGCGCACGCGGTGGGGTCGGTGGATCTACGCCGTCGGCGGCAACGAGGAGGCAGCACGCCGTGCGGGTATCAACGTGAAGGCGATCTACATCTCGGCGCTCATGGTCGGCACGGTGCTCGCCACGGTCGGCGGGCTCATGGCGGCGGGGCGCCTGACGGCGGCGAGCATCTCGAGCGGCGGCGGCACCACGAACCTCGTCGCGATCGCGGCGGCCGTCATCGGCGGGACGAGCCTGTTCGGCGGTCGCGGCTCGGCGTGGTCGGCGCTGCTCGGCATCTTCGTGATCCAGTCGATCGCGAGCGGCCTCACGCTGCTGAGCCTGGAGTCGTACGTCCAGTTCATGGTGACCGGCGTGGTGCTGCTGCTCGCCGTGATCATCGACTCGCTCTCGCGCCGTTCGCGTGCCAGCCACGGCGCGGCCTGACGCCGCACGTCGCCCCGGTGCCTGTCCGCCGGGATCGGTACGGCGAGATCGTACGATTCCGGCGAAACCACATGATCCTGGGCGCCGTTTGATGTGCACTCGGCGGCATCGTACGATCTCGCCACAGCGAGTCGGGTTCGACGATCGTGAGGCGAGGGTGGCGACGGGTTGAGTGCTGCGCGCGTCAGCGGATGACCGCGGTGGGGTCGCGCAGCAGGTCGGCGAACGCCGCCTCGGCCGCCCCGATGAGCAGCCGGTCGTCGGCGAGGGTGGCCAGACGGATGTCGAGGCCCTCGCCCGAGCTCGGCATCGACTGCGCCCGCACGTCGGCGATGAGTCCGGGCAGGTCGGGCCGGCCGAGCATCGCGAGAAAGCCGCCGAGCACCACGACCGCGGGATTGAGAGCGTTCACGGCGTTCGCCAGAGCGGTGGTGAGGATGCGGCGCTGCCGCGCGACCTCCTCGGATACGTCGGCGTCGACCGCCGCCGACAGCGCCTCGGCGAGCGCCGCGTCGTCGGCCGCGTGCAGTCGGACGACGTCCAGCAGCCTCCGCCGGCTCACCTCGTCCTCGAGAACGCCATCCGGACTGCGGCGGTCGCCCTCGCGCGCGACCGCCGGACGGCTCTGCCCGAACTCCCCCGCGTAGCCGCCCGCCCCCGCGAGCGGCACGCCGCCGACGATGATCCCGCCGCCGATGCCGCTGGCCCCGCCGTTCACGTACACCACGTCGTCGACGCCACGTGCCGCACCGAAGAGATGCTCGGCCACCGCGCCCATGTTCGCGTCGTTGCCGACGACGGCGGGCAGACCGGTCGCGTCGGCGACGAGCGGCTGCAGCGCAGCATCCGTCCACCCCAGGTGCGGAGCGCTCCGCACCAGTCCGTCGGATCGCACCGGCCCCGGCACCGCGACGCCGGCCCCGATGACGCGCGCGTGCCGCAGCGGGCCGCTCCGCCACGCCCGGATCTGCTCGGCGATGAGCGTCGCGGTCTCCTCCGGCGTGAGGAGCGTGTCGCGCTCGAGGCGGACCCGGGCACGGATGCTGCGGTCGAGGCCGACGACCGCGAGGGTGAGCGCGTCGACCTCGGGATTCGCCGCGATCGCGACGGGAGCCTCGGCGACGGCGACCACGGGCGAGGGCCGGCCCACGCGGCCGCGGCCGTCGGGTTCCTGCTCGCGCACCAGCCCGGCGTCGGCAAGAGCCG
The DNA here is from genome assembly GCF_058349865.2 of Microbacterium altimontanum. NCBI lineage: Bacteria > Bacillati > Actinomycetota > Actinomycetes > Micrococcales > Microbacteriaceae > Microbacterium > Microbacterium altimontanum. Next base: position 85,745 of record NZ_JBYRJB020000008.1, read on the forward strand.
TCACGAGGTCGCCGACCGTCGAGCGGTTGAGACCGGTGCGGGCGGTGAGCGTCGCACGCGAGAGCGGGCCGTCGAGATGCACGAGCCGCAGCACCTGGGCGAGGTTCGCCTCGCGGACTCCGGCCGGTCTCGCACTCTGCACGCGACAACTGTACGGGTTTGTAGTCGAAGCCGACAAAAAGTGGACACGGCGGCCCACACGCTATAGGTTGTCGTCAGCAACATTTAGCCGAGGCGCCCGCCTGGACGCCGCATCCGCGCCACTTAGCGCCGCGAAGGAGCGTCATGGTCACCCCGACCCCCGCCGACAAATTCACGTTCGGCCTCTGGACGATCGGCTATAACGGCACCGATCCCTTCGGCGGACCGACCCGTCCGGCCCTCGACGTCGTACACGCCGTCGAGAAGCTCGCCGAGCTCGGCGCGTACGGGCTCACGTTCCACGACGACGACCTGTTCGCCTTCGGTTCGACGGATGCCGAGCGGCAGACGCAGATCGATCGATTGAAGCAGGCCCTCGCCGACACCGGCCTGGTCGTGCCGATGGTCACCACCAACCTGTTCAGCCCCCCGGTGTTCAAGGACGGCGGGTTCACGTCGAACGACCGCGCGGTGCGCCGCTACGCCCTGCGCAAGGTGCTGCGGCAGATCGACCTCGGCGCCGAGCTCGGCGCGACGACGCTCGTGATGTGGGGCGGTCGCGAGGGCGCCGAGTACGACGCGGCGAAGGACATCCGCTCGGCGCTCGAGCGCTACCGCGAGGGCGTCAACCTGCTGTCGCAGTACGTGATCGACAAGGGCTACGACATGCGCTTCGCGATCGAGCCGAAGCCGAACGAGCCGCGCGGCGACATCCTGCTGCCGACCGTCGGGCACGCGCTCGCGTTCATCGGCTCGCTCGAGCACCCGGAGATGGTCGGTCTGAACCCGGAGGTCGGGCACGAGCAGATGGCGGGGCTGAACTTCGCCGCCGGCATCGCGCAGGCGCTGTACCACGGCAAGCTCTTCCACATCGACCTCAACGGTCAGCGCGGCATCAAGTACGACCAGGACCTCGTGTTCGGCCACGGTGACCTGCACAATGCGTTCGCGCTCGTCGACCTGCTCGAGAACGGCGGCCCGGACGGCGGCCGCGCGTACGACGGCCCGCGCCACTTCGACTACAAGCCGAGCCGCACCGAGGACGAGACCGGCGTCTGGGAGTCGGCGGCCGCCAATATGCGCACGTACCTCCTGCTGAAGGAGCGCGCCGCAGCGTTCCGCGCCGACACGGAGGTGCAGGAGGCGCTGGCCGCCGCGCGGGTGCCCGAGCTGGCCGAGCCGACACTCGGCGACGGCGAGGGCTATGCCGAGCTGCTGGCCGACCGCTCGGCTTGGGAGGACTTCGACGCCGACGCGTACTTCGGCGGTCGCGGCTTCGGCTTCGTCCGGCTGCAGCAGCTGGCGACCGAGCACCTGCTCGGCGCCCGCTGACGCGCGTCGACCCCGTCGCACCCCCACACCCGCGAGAATGCATCTGCCGGACGAGAAGCAGGGGGAACACCCGCACTCTCGTCCGTCAGATGCACTCTCACCGACCGTCTGACGAGAGGATGCCATGGCGCTCGTGATGGGAGTCGACTCGTCGACGCAGTCGTGCAAGGTCGTGGTGACGGATGCCGCCACCGGACGTGTGGTCCGGGAGGGGCGCACGGCGCACCCGGCCGGCACCGAGGTGGACCCCGAGGCGTGGTGGCTCGCGCTGCAGAGCGCGATCGCCGCCGCCGGAGGGATGGATGACGTCGAGGCGTGGGCGATCGCCGGCCAGCAGCACGGGATGGTCGCGCTCGACGAGCGCGGTCGGGTCGTCCGCCCGGCGCTGCTGTGGAACGACACGCGGTCGGCCGGCGCGGCAGCCGACCTGATCGCCCAGTTCGGCGTCGAGGCGCTCGCCGCGCGCACGGGCGTCGTTCCGGTGGCGTCGTTCACGATCACGAAGCTGCGGTGGCTGCGCGACGCCGAGCCCGGGAACGCCGCGCGGGTCGCGGCGGTGGCCCTGCCGCACGATTGGCTCACGTGGCGCCTGCGGGGGTTCGGCCCCGAGAATCCGGCGCTCGACGAGCTGGTCACCGACCGGTCCGATGCCTCGGGCACCGGCTACTGGGGCGCCGACGGCTACGACCGCGAGCTGCTCACCGCCGCGCTCGGACACGACGCGGTGCTGCCCCGGGTGCTCGGTCCTGACGAGTGGGTGACGGATGCGGCGGCGGCAGGAAACGCCGGCATGGCGACGGGTCAGCCGGGCGACGCGCGTCAGGCGGGTGCGGCCGTGCGTGGGGTGGGCGCCGCCACGCGCCGGGGCACTCCTGCACGTCGCGTGGGCGCGGGGGCCGGCGACAACGCCGCCGCGGCCCTCGGGCTGCGTGCCGCCCCGGGCGACGTCGTGGTGTCGATCGGCACGAGCGGCACGGTGTTCGCCGTGAGCGCGGATCGGGTCATCGATCCGAGCGGCACGGTGGCGGGGTTCGCCGCGGCCGACGGCAACTGGCTACCGCTGGTCGCGACCCTCAACGCGTCGCGGGTGCTCGAGGTGGTACGCGGCCTGCTCGACGTCGACCACGCGCAGCTCAGCGCTCTGGCTCTGGCCGCCGAGGCCGGTGCCGGCGGCCTTCGGCTCGAGCCGTACTTCGAGGGCGAGCGGACGCCGAATCTGCCCGACGCGACGGCGACACTGTCGGGCATGACACTCGCGTCGACGACGCGGGAGAACCTCGCCCGGGCGGCGGTCGAGGGGATGCTCGGCGGCCTCGCGGTCGGCATGCAGACACTGCGCGAGCTCGGAGTGCCGCTGCGGCGCGCGCTGCTGATCGGCGGCGGCGCCCAGTCGGAGGCGGTCCAGCACATCGCACCCGAGGTGCTCGGAATGCCGGTCGACGTGCCGGCCCCTGCCGAGTACGTCGCACTCGGCGCCGCTCGCCAGGCGGCGGGCACGCTCGCGTAAGGCTGCCAGCGGTCCCGCGGAACATCACCCCACAGATTTCGTGGCCGCCGGCGTCCGGGTGCGAGCCCGGTCGCCGTCGGGGGCGGCGCGCTGCGCGTCGTACTGGACCGACGTGACCGATGTCGCTCCGCGCAGCTCCCCGAGGCGGGACCGCAGGTGCGCCGTCCGCGGGTCGGTCGACGCGTCGACCAGCCGTGCCGTCGCGACGTAGGCGACGAGATGATGCGGCGCCAGCCGCACGTCGTCCATGCGCGGCACCGGATCGCCGACGCGCTCGACCACCAGGCTCCCCTCCGCGCCGACTCGGCCCGTCGAGCCGCCGGCCGCGAGCGACTGCACGACGTCGTCGGTCTGCCGCAGCTGCACGCTCAGCGTCTCTTCGCCCACTGCCGCTTCCGTCGGCGAACCGGCCGTCACGAGCATCTTCACGTCGTACCCGCCCTGCATCGCGAGCCAGTCCGCGATCATGCCGCCCTGCGAGTGCCCGAACAGGTAGATGCCGGCCCCGTCGGGGACTCCCGCGTCGCGCATCGCCTGGACCACGGCTTCGTAGGCCGACGCATCCATCCCCTGGTACAGCTGGAGATTCGAGGTCATGTCCCACGGGTCATCGCCGCCGACCGAGAAGTCGCGCGTGCCGGCCAGATAAACCGCGTACCGCCTCGTGCCGTCGGGCATCGTGTACGTCTCGATCCGCACGCGGGCGTCGTCGCCCGGGATCCGGGACAGCGCATCGCCCAGACCCTCGGGCGGCGCCGAGACGCCGACAGCGCCCACCTGTGCGACGCGCACCGGTTCGGGCTCACCGCGCAGTCGTGACCCCTGTTCGATCGTGCCGTGGCCGAGCTCGCGCAGTAGCGCCTGCAGGTTCTGGCCCAGCAGCGGCAGGACGAGAAACGCCGTATCGACCCACATCGCGAATCCCGGCAGCAGCACATGGGCGCCGGCTGCGATCGTCGCCGCCGCGCCCAGGTTCGCGACGGAGACCACCCCCGCGCTCACCTCGAGGTCACGCCCGAACTCCGCCCCGTCGGCGCGCTGCGCCGCCTCCGGATGCCTGGCCTCGGCGATCATCGTCGCGGCGGCGAGGCCGATCCCGGCGCCGATTCCCAGCACCATCGCCCGGCGTGCGCGCAAGTCGACGATCTCGTACGTGTCGGCCAGGTCACCCAGTTCGCCGGCCGTGGTCTCGGCCTCGTCGGCGAGCGCCGCCGCGACCGCCGCCGAGTGCCGGAGCAGGTCGGGAATGGCGCCGCTGCTCAGCGCGACGACCCCGCGTCCGGCGAAGACCTCGCCCTGCGCGCGCAGCGTCACCGCGCAGCCGTCGAGATCCTGCCGCAGCGACCGGTAGCGGGATGCCGCAGCCCGCAGCGACCCGGTGTCGACGGCGACCACCCCGCCCTCCCGGATGTCGATGTCGTCTCCCACATTGGTCCTCTCGTCCGTTCGACGCATCCGCTCCCTCGCGGACTCGCCCTACCGCCCGACCCACCCGTCCGACGCATCCGCCCGCCTCACCCGCCGGCCGCCAGCGCGGCGTACGCCCCCGCGCGCAGCGTGCGCACCCTCCCCTCCTCGTCGGCGAGCCGTGCGACCAGGGCGCCCACGCCGTCGTCCCACGCCGCAGCCTTCTGCTGGTACGCCCGCACCGCCTTGGCCTGCCACTGGGTGTCGCGCGTGATCGCGGCCGCGGCATCCCGCACCCGGTGGAGGCGGTCCTGCACGTCGCGCAGCGCGGCGATCACGGCGTCAAGTTCCTGGAGATCGGCCGGTGTGACGGTGCCCATCCCTCCACGGTGCCAGCACCGCCCACGCCGGCTACGACGTGACCGAGGGTCGGTGGACAGATCCACCGCACACGGCCATTGCGCACCGACTGTGCAGAACCCGGCGCTCGGCGCCAGAATGGAGGCATGTCCGCCGCACCCGACCCCTTCCGGGTCGTGTTCGTGTGTACGGGCAATATCTGCCGCTCGCCGATGGCCGAGGTCGTCTTCCGCTGGTTCGCGGACTCGGTGGGGCTCGGCGAACGCGTCGTGTCGACGAGCGCCGGCACCGGGGACTGGCACGTCGGGGAGCGCGCCGACCGCCGGACGATCGCGGCTCTCGCGCGGCACGGCTACGACGCCACCACTCATCGTTCGCGGCAGTTCACGTTCCGCGACTTCGACGACAACGACCTCGTCGTCGCCCTCGACAGCGGGCACGAGCGGGTGCTGCGCGAGTGGGCGCGCGACGAGGACGACGAGGCGAAGATCGCCCGGCTGCTGTCGTTCGACCCGAACGCGCGCGGCACGGGCGATGTGCCCGACCCGTACTACGCCGACCCGGCGATGTTCGATGACGTGCTCGGTATGATCGAGAGCGCGTGCCGGGCGCTCTTCCGGCAACTCGAACCGGCGATCCGCGCCGCCTGACACCCGGCGGCTGCTCACGAACGGGAGCCCCGTGACCACTCTTGCCCCGCAGCCGATCAGCCCGCTCGACGGACGGTACCGGGATGCCGTCGCCGCGCTCGGCGAGCACCTCTCGGAGGCGGGTCTGAACCGCGCCCGCGTCGAGGTCGAGGTCGAGTGGCTCATCATCCTCACCGATCGCGGCCTGTTCGGCACGTCGCCGCTCGTCGAGGACGACAAGGAGCGGCTGCGCGCGCTCTACCGCGACTTCGGTCAGGACGAGATCGACTGGCTCGCCGCGAAGGAAGCCGTCACCCACCACGACGTCAAGGCCGTCGAGTACCTCGTGCGCGACCGCCTCGCCTCTCTCGGCCTCGAGCAGATCGCCGAGCTCACCCACTTCGCCTGCACGAGTGAGGACGTCAACTCCGCCTCGTATGCGCTGACGGTGCAGCGTGCCGTGCATGAGGTGTGGCTGCCGAAGCTGCGGGAGGTCATCGCGACCCTCGACGAGCTCGCTCGCGAGCACGCCGACGCTCCGATGCTGGCACGCACGCACGGGCAGCCGGCGACGCCCACGACGATGGGCAAGGAGCTCGCCGTGTTCGCGTGGCGGCTGCGGCGGATCGCCGACCAGATCGGCGCATCCGAATTCCTGGCGAAGTTCTCCGGTGCGACCGGCACCTGGTCGGCGCACATCGCGGCCGAGCCGAACGTCGACTGGCCCGAGCTCACGCGCACGTTCATCGAGAGCCTCGGCATCGGCTTCAACCCGCTCACGACGCAGATCGAGTCGCACGACTGGCAGGTCGAGCTGTACGACCGCGCGCGGCACGCGGGCGGCATCCTGCACAATCTGGCGACGGATGCGTGGACCTACATCTCGCTCGGATACTTCGCCCAGATCCCGGTGGCGGGAGCGACCGGCTCGTCGACGATGCCGCACAAGATCAACCCCATCCGGTTCGAGAACGCCGAGGCGAACCTCGAGATCTCGGGCGGCCTGTTCCAGACGCTCGCCTCGACGCTCGTGACGTCGCGGCTGCAGCGCGACCTCACCGACTCGACGACCCAGCGCAACATCGGCGTCGCATTCGGCCACTCCCTGCTCGCGCTCGACAACCTCTTGAAGGGGCTGCACGCGATCTCCCTGCGCCGTGAGGTGCTGCTGGCCGATCTCGACGCGAACTGGGAGGTGCTCGCCGAGGCGATCCAGACCGTCGTGCGCGCCGAGATCACGGCGGGCCGCTCGCAGATCACCGACCCGTATGCGCTGCTGAAGGACCTCACGCGCGGGCACCGGGTGGGAGCGGCCGAGCTCGCCGAGTTCGTGCAGGGCCTCGACATCTCGGATGATGCGAAGCAGCGCCTCATCGCTCTGACGCCGGCGACCTACACCGGCCTCGCCCCGCGCCTCGTCGAGGGGTAGCCGCCCCGGCCGCTGAGACACAATTCGCGAGACAAGCGCCGATGGCCTCGGCTTCGCCGCGAATGCCTTGTTTCGTGGAACGTGCTCGGCGGTTGCCCGAGCGCGCCGAGGCCCGGCGCTTCGACTCGTCGCTGCGCTCCTCGCGCAGTGACCTGGCGGAAACGCGCAGGTCCCTGAGCGAGGGCAGCGAGTCGAAGGGCCGGAACCGGCGATTCAGGCGCGTGCGCGGCGGGGCAGGCGCGGAAGGCGCACGGTCGCGGTGTTGAGGTCCTGCTCCTTGATCAGCGAGATGCCCCGGGTCTCGGGGATCGTCGCGACCGTCACCACACCGACGAGCCCCACGACCAGCAGGAACCATCCGGGCACCAGTCCGTTGCCGGTGACGTCGATGAGCCACGTCAGGAGGTACGGCGCGGTGCCGGCGAACAGCGCGGCCGTCACGGCGTAAGCGATCGACAGGCCGGTCTGGCGTGTCCGCGTCGGGAAGAGCTCGACGACCGTGACCGCGTGGGTGCCCAGCACCAGGGCGAGCAGGAACGCGAGGCCGAACGTCGAGAGGAACACCGCCCAGTCGGATCCCACCTGCATGAGCAGGAACAGGGGAACCGACAGCACCGTCTGGGCGATCGCGGCGAACATCAGCACCGGCTTGCGTCCGACACGGTCGGACAGGATGCCCGCCAACGGCACCACGATGAGTCCCAGGGCCGAGGCGAGCGTCGACAGCAGCGCGGCGCGGCCCGCGTCGAAGCCGATCGTCTCCTCCTGATAAGTGAGCAGGTAGACCAGCACGACGTAGAACGTGACGTTCATGAAGATCTCGATGCCGCACGTCTGGAAGAACTCGCGCCTGTTGCGCTGGAAGACCTCCTTGACGGGAGCGTGTGACACCGCCTGCAGCTCCTTGAGCTGCTCGAAATCGGGCGTGTCCTCGATCTTCAGCCGGATGTAGAGGCCGATGACGCCGAGCAGGGCGGTGAACAGGAACGGGATGCGCCAGGCCCACGCGACGATGACGTCGTTCGGGAACGCGGCATTCAGCAGGAAGACCGCGAACGAGGCGAGCAGGAAGCCCATGAGGCTTCCGAACTCGAGCCAGCTGCAGCCGAAGCCACGGCGCTTGCGGGGCGAGAACTCGCCGAGGAAGGCCGCGGCGCTGCCGAATTCGCCGCCGGCAGCGAGGCCCTGCACGATGCGCGTCACGATCAGGAGGATCGGGGCGAAGATGCCGATCGTCCCATACCCGGGCAGCAGGCCGAGCGCCAGCGTCGCGACGGCCATCGCGATGATCACGATCGAAAGGGTCGTCTTTCGACCGAGGCGGTCGCCCAGCCGGCCGAAGATGATCGCGCCGAGGGGCCGCACGAAGAACGACACGGCGAACACGGCGAACGCCGCCAGCAGACCGGCCGTCGCGCTCGACTCGGGGAAGAACACGACGGCGATCGTTCCGGCCATGTACGCGTACACGGCCCAGTCGAACCAGTGCACGAGCACCCCGATCGACCCCGCCACAACGCTCTTGCGCAGGCTCTTGGGGTCGACGAAGTCGCTCATCTCAGTTCCGGCAGGTGTCGACATCGACTGATCCTCTCCACATCGAGAAGCCGTGCTGTGCACGTTTTCGGGATGCGACAAGTCTGACCGTGCGGTTCCCATCAGGGAAACAGATAAAAGCGGCATCCCTCTTCGACTGAATCGATAGCCGCCGGGAGGCCCGCGCTTCCGCCTACCGGCCCGTGCCCAGCGATGCCTCGCACTGATCCATGAAGGCCTGTGCGCGACGAGTCGGAGTTCCCCCGCCGAGTCTCACGCCCACGACGGAGAGGCCATGCCACTCGCCGGCGAGCGGCCGAGCGACGAGCCGCCGGTTCTCGTAGCTCACATCGATGTCGGTGTGCTGGTTGAGGATGGAGTATCCGAGCCCCCGAGCGACGAGGGCGCGCACGAGCTCGTACTCGGTGGTCCGGAACCGCACCGTGGGCGTCAGCCCGTGCAGCGTGAACAGCGAGGTGAAGTACTCCCCGCCGGGCGGCAGGTCGAACAGGATGAGCGGCTCCTCCGCGAGCCGCTCGATGGGGATCGCGTCGAGCGCCGTGAGCGGGCTGTCGGCGGAGAGCAGGACATAGGGCGGGATGCTCTGCAGCTGGATCTTCTCGATGTCACCGGACAGCAGCCCCGACGCGAATTCGTAGTCGTACAGCAGCGCGACGTCACACGTGCCGTCGCGCAGGCGGCTGTGCAGCTGCGCGTGTGAGCCGACGACGAAGTTCAGGTCGACATCGGGATGCGCCGTCAGATACGCGTCGAGCACGGGCGGCAGGAGGTGAGGCGCGAGCGTCGTGTAGCAGCCGACGGTGAGCTGGCCCGAGAGCGCCTCGTTGTGCTCTTCGGCGCTGCGCTCGAGTTCGTCGGCCTGGTCGAGCAGCCGGCGCGCGTCGCGCAGGATCGTCTGACCGACGGTCGTGAGCGTCAGGCCACGGGCGTGCCGGATGAACAGCTGCACGCCGAGGCCCTCCTCCAGCTCGGCGAGCGCCGTCGACACCGCCGATTGCGACAGGAAGACACGCGCGGCCGCCGCGGTGACGCTGCCGGTCTCCGCCGCGGCGACGAAGTACTCCAGCTGTCGGAGGGTGACGCGCGCCATGCGCCCCACTTTAGACGCGGCACCGGATCCGTCGACCGCGCTCCCGTCGGCATTGCGACGCGGCGCCACCGGGCGCCGAGAGACCGTTGTCACAGTGTGTGCAGCAGCGTCATGGTCGCCATCCCGACGATCATCCCGGCCGCGGCGACGAGACCCACGTCGGGGCGGCTTCCGTCGGGCCGCGCGGCGAGCCGGAACCCCGTCCATCCGGCGACGGTGAGCACCGCGAGGATCGTGGCTGTGCCGATGACACCGCCGGAGTGCGCGTGCCCGCTCACGGCGTCGCCGCACAGCGTCGCCGCGACCGAGAGCACCGCCATGGCGAGGGCGTCCAGCACGACCGGCAGGCCACGCGGATCGCGCCGGGAACGCGGCGCGTGCGCCACCGCGAGGGCGAACAGCGCAACCGCCGCGCCGGCGTGCACCACGGTGTCCCCGCCGACGAGACATGGCACCATGGCGGCGATCATGACGGCATGCCGCAGCATCCCCACAGCGCGCTGCAGCCCGACACGCGACGCGCGACCTGTACGCCGACGACGCGGAATGAGGTCCGCTGCTGCCAGAGCGACCATGAGGTGAGCCTCAGCCGAACTGGATCCAGGTCGTCTTCAGCGCTGAGTACGCGTCGAACGCGTGCACCGACAGATCGCGTCCGAATCCCGACTGCTTGAAGCCGCCGAACGGCGTCGTGAGCCCCAGCGCGTCGACGGTGTTCACCGACACGGTGCCGGCCACCAGCCGCGACGACGCCCGATGCGCGCGGGCGAGGGACCCCGTCCAGACGGACGCGGCGAGCCCGTAGTCGGTCGCGTTCGCCTTCCGGATGGCCTCGTCTTCATCGTCGAACGTCTCCACGGTGAGCAGCGGTCCGAACACCTCGGTGTGCAGCAGCGCATGGCCATCGGGCAGTGACGTCGCGATCGTCGGTGCGATGAACGCATCCGACCCGCCGAAGGTCAGCCGTTCACCGCCGGCGACGATCTCGCCGTCGGCCCGCGCCGACTCGACGGCCGCCCACACCTCGTCGGCGTGGGTACGGCTCACAAGGGCGCCCGATCCGCTCGCCTCGTCGAGCGGATCACCCGGCCGGTACGCCTCGCTGTGACGGGCGACGAGCGCGACGAATTCGTCTCGAATGGATCGCTCCACCAGCAGCCGGCTGTTCGCCGAGCATACCTCGCCCTGGTTGTAGAAGGCGCCCCGTGCCGCCGTCTCGGCCGCCGCGTCGAGGTCGTCGCAGTCGGCGAACACGATGTTCGCGCTCTTGCCGCCCGCCTCCAGGCTCAGTCGCTTCATGTTCGAGCGCCCCGAGTACTGCAGCAGCGTCTTGGCGACGGCCGTCGAACCGGTGAAGGTGAGGGCGTCGATGTCGGGATGCATCCCGAGGGCCTCGCCGGCGGTGCCGCCCGGACCGGGGACGACGTTGAGCACGCCCGGCGGCAAGCCGGCCTCGAGTGCGAGTTCGGCCAGGCGCAGCGCCGACAACGGCGACACGGTGGCCGGCTTGTGCACGACGCTGTTGCCGAGCGCCAGCGCGGGAGCGAGCTTCCAGGCGGCGATCTCCAGCGGATAGTTCCACGGCGTGATCGCGGCGACCACGCCGAGGGCCTCGCGCGTGACGAGGGCGGTCGACCCCGGCGGTGTCGCGGGGATCTCGTCGAGCAGCTTGTCGACGGCCTCGGCGTACCAGCGGAACGTCGCGGCGGTCCCCGGAACGTCCTCGCCCCGCGCCTCGCGGACCGGCTTGCCCATGTCGAGGCTGTCGAGCAGCGCGAGCTCGTCGGCATGTTCGTCGACGAGGTCGGCCAGGTGGAGCAGCACCTGCTTGCGCTCGGCAGCGCCGCGGCGCGACCACCGGCCGTCCTCGTACGCGGTGCGCGCGGCGGTCACGGCGCGGTCGATGTCCGACGCCCCGAGGGCCGCGACGCGCGCGTGCACCTTACCGGTCGCGGGGTTGACATCATCGGTCGTCGCACCGTCTGCGGCATCCAGCCGCTGTCCGTCGACGACGGCACGTCCGTCGTAGTCGAGCGCGGCGGCGCGCTCGTGCCACGTCCCCGTCATGGTTCAGCGCCCTCCGTGATCGTGGACGGCGTGCTCGTGACCGGCATCGTCGTGCGCCGAGTGACCCGCCTTCTCACCGTGGGACGCGTGATCGTGGCCGACGTGCGAAGCGCAGTGCGCCGACTCCGGCCTCGGCAGGTCGAGCGCGGGGTTCTCGTCGAAGAAGCCGTACGGCTTGAGCACGAACCCGAGCCGGTCGACGGGCATGATCGGCCAGTCCTCCGGGCGCGGGAAGTGCGTCATGCCGAACGAATGCCACACGACGATGTCGTCACCGTCGATCGGGCGGTCCTGCGCCACCCACTCGGCGATGCCGCCATGACCGGGGTTCTGGTTCACGTACTCGCCCGACGGGAACCGCTCGTCCTCGTCGTACCGGGTCACCCAGAGGTTCTTCGTCGCGAAGGCCGCACGCTTCGCGATCGACGAGCCGGGATCGGCCATGAGCGTCGGCTGACCGCTCGGCCGCAGCTCGTACCCGACGCTCTGCCCGTGCCGGTTCTTCCGCTCCGGGTTCACGATGTGCCACGCGCGGCCCGCCGTGTTGTCGGCCAGGCGCGCGCCGTCGCTCTCGCGGCGCAGGCGCGTGACCGACTTCGTGAAGCCGTTGCCCCAGGGGTTGCCGGGTCCCATCGGAACCCGGACCGCCTCGATCTCGTCGACGGCGTTCACGTCGCCGTCGATCTGCATGTCGAGCCGCGCGCAGAACATGTGCTGATGGAACGGCATCCCGAGCCCCTCGTCGCCGAGCGGCGTCGACCACGTCGCGCGCTGCGCCTGGTCGGCGTACGCGGCGGTGTACACCACGCCCGTCGCCTTGCACTCGAGCTCGATCGTCCCGTCGAGGTACAGGTACCAGTAGAAGCCGTAGTCGTAGTTGCCGACCGTGATGAAGAACGAGATCACCAGGCGACGGTTGCGCCGCACATCGGCGGAGAACGTGAACTCGTCCGTGTGCTTGTAGAGGATGCCGGCGTCCTCCTCGTGCAGGCAGATCGCGTTGCGGATCGTGCGGGGATGCCCCTGGTCGTCGGCGAGCACCGCGTCGAAGTAGGTGATGTCGCCGAGGCAGTCGCAGCCGAGCTCGAGCGAGTTCGCGTTCTTGCCCATGGAGTACTCGCCCGCGTCGAAGTAGTTCTGCCAGAACCGCACCGGGCTGGGGTCGCCGTACGGCACGACCATCTCGGGCACCGACGCGCGGTACACGATGGGCCGGCGTATTCCCTTGTCCTCGAAGCTGAGCTGGTGCAGCACGAGACCCTCCACCGGGTCGAAGCCAAGGCGCACCTGCCACTTCTCCCACGTCACGACGTCGTCCTCGACCGTGAAGCTCGGCCCCTCGGGCTGGGTGATCTCGATCGGCTTCTGCGTCGTGCGCGGCTGCGGCATCCACTCGTCGCGGTGGAAGTCGAACCGCTCCTGCGGCACCGGCACGATGTCGGTGTCGATGAGCTCCACGACCTCACCGGTGTTCATGTCGAGGTAGGCGACGAGCCCCTCGACCGGGTGCGCCCACGCGTTGTCGCTCGGGTCGTGCTGGATGAACGTCGACCCGCGCACGAGCCGGCGACCCTCCTCTCCGGGGATGTCGAAGCATCCCGCCGACAGCGCACACACCCGCGCGGTCGACACATCCGTGACCCCGCGGCGGGCGAGCGCCTCGCGCCAGCCCGCGTCGGCACGGATCATCTGCTCGGCCTGCTCGTACTCCGTGAGCGTGATCGGCGGCTGGCCCTCGGAACGGATGTCGATGACCCGCGCAGAGACGACGAGGGCGTCGGTGAGCGAGGTGACGACCTCGGTCACCTCCTGCGTGCGGCGCTCGAGGAGCAGCGACCGTACCCGGCGGTCGAGTCCGGTCTCGCCGGCGAGCACGGCCTTCTTGCCGTGCTCCACGAGGGTCACCAGCGTGAAGAGCGTGTCGTCGGTGACGTAGCCGGCATTGACCACGATCACGCGGTTCGCCTCGATCTCGTCGGCGGTGAGCCGGGCGAGGGGGTGGATGCCGGTGGTCAGGGTCTCGGCGATGGTCACTACTGCTCTCCTTCCAATGCGACGGGTGCGGGCAGGACCGCGACCCCCGTCGTCTCGTCTTCGATCGTCGTCAGCGTCGTCGTGTCAGGCAGGGGCCGCTCGGCGCGGATGCGAGCGCCGCGGACGTATCCCACGAGGGCGAGCGCGATGAGCACGACGAGCGTGCCGATCGTGAGCGCCTCGAACGCGCCCTGCTCGACGCCCCACACCTCGAAGAAGTCGTAGTCCACGCCGAACAGCGCCTCGAGCGTGCCCGGGAACACCGTGGTCCACGACCCCAGGAGCACCCAGAGGAACGCGACCACTCCGAGAGACGCGAACACCGCGTTCGTGCCGGGCACGCGGTAGGGGCGCTCGACGTGCTGGTAGGCGAACCGCAGCTTGATCGCCGCGGGGATGATCAGCAGGTAGCTGAGCAGGAACGTGGAGATCGAGATCGACAGCACGACGCCGAACAGGGCAGCCGACGTCCCGGTCAGCTGCATCGCGGCGATGAGGAACAGCGTCGCCACCGTGCCGGAGAGCAGGTTGACGTGCACCGGCGTGCCGAGGTTCTTGTGGAACTTGCCGAAGAACCCGCCGAAGAACGCGCCGTCGGCCGCCGTCAGCGCCTGCATGCGGTCGCTGATGATCATCCAGGCGGCGCCCTGTGACGCGAGGATGATGACGAACATGAGGGCGGCGACGAACACCATCGGGCCGGCGAGCGGGCCGTACACGCTGAAGACCTCCTGCACCGCGTCCATCAGGCCGCCGATGCCGGTGATCGTCTTCGTCGGCAGCACGAGGAGCATCGCGAGGATGGGCAGCAGGTAGCACGCGGCCGACACGGCGCCGGACCGGGCGATCGAGACCGGGATGTCGTGCTTCGGGTTCTTCATCTCACCCGAGGCGCTGTTGGCCGACTCGAAGCCGAGGTAGGCGAACAGCAGCAGCGGCACGAGGCCGAGGAAGCCGGACAGGGTGGGGCTGAACGAGCCGACGTCGATCGGCTCGATCCCGTGCTGCAGCGCGTACACGACCGTCGTGACGAGGAAGAACGCGAGGAACACGAGCTTGAGGATCGCGCCGAGGCTCGGGATCCACTTCGCCTTGGCGAGCGACAGGATCGCCGCGACCACCGTGATCCAGATGAACACGATCTTGAAGACCCAGTCGGCGACCGAGCCCGACGGCAGCGGCGAGATGAACTGGTCCCATGTCGCCGCGGCGAGGAACGCCATCGAGCCGCCGACCCACACCGGCTGGGTGATCCAGCTGAGGATCGACGCAAGTGCACCGGCGGGGCGTCCGAACGCCCGCCGCACCCAGAGGTACGCGCCGCCCTCGCCGATGAACGTGCTGCCGGTCTCGGCGAAGATCATCGCGTACGGGATCAGGAAGAACACCGCGAGGACGAGCGTCCAGGTGAACGTCTCGGATCCGAACGACGCGGTCTGCGCGAGCACCTCGATGCTGAGCACCGCCGACATGACCAGGAAGATGATGTCGAATCTCCCCAGCGACTTCTTCAGATGACTGGTCTGCGTCTGTGCGAAGACCGTCGAGTGGTCATCCACCAGTCCCCACCTCCTTGTGGTCTCCGGGTCTCCCGGAATTCTTTGTGGCGTGTCGTAAAGAATTGCACCTTCCACCGCCACATGGAAGGGACATCGGCAGTTCGGGATATGACTTTCGTCGAGATCAGCGATCGGTTCCGGTGAACCGTTCAGCGCCCGCCGCGCCGGCCGCCTCGTCGAGGGCCGTCCAGGCGAGTGCCGTCGCCCCGTCCATGAGGGTCTGCTCGGCCGCCTCGCCCACGCAGTGATCGGCGAATTCGCGCTGGTGGTTCGACACCGGATACGACCCCACACCGATGTACGGATGGATGGCCCGCACATGCTGCGAGACGTTGCCCATGTCGGTGGATGCCGTGGCCATCGTGGTGGCCGGCCCTTCCGTCTCGAACACCCGGCCGAGCGCCTCCGCGTTCGCGACGTAACGCGCGAGCGCGCGCTCGTCGGTGCGGAACTCGGCGTACGGTTTGCTCTCCGGGGTGATCTCGAGCTCGCAGCCGGTCGCGAGCGCACCCGCCTGGAAGCACGCCTCGACGCGCGGGATGAGCTCTTCCAGCTGCGCGAGCGTCTCGGCGCGGACGTACCAGCGCCCTTCGCTGTGGCCGGGGATCGCGTTCGGCGCCTCCCCGGCGTGGGTGACGACGCCGTGCACGCGCACGGTGCCCGGAAGCTGCTGGCGCAGCAGGCCGATCGCGACCTGCGCGATCGTGAACGCGTCGGCCGCGTTGACCGCCTGCGTCGGGTAGGCGGCGGCATGCGCCGTGCGGCCGCGGTATTCGACGTGCCAGTGCGCGACGGCGAACGGCCGCGCCTGGGCGACGTCGACGGGCGCAGGATGCGCCATCAGGGCGAGGTCCAGCCCGGCGAACGCGCCGCGGTCGAGCAGCTCGATCTTCCCCCCGCCGCCCTCTTCGGCGGGGGTGCCGTACACCTCGACCGTCAATCCCGCCTCGTCTGCGACACGTGCGAGCCCGAGGGCCGCGCCGGTGCTCATCGCCGCGATGAGGTTGTGGCCACACGCGTGTCCGAGCCCGGGGAGAGCGTCGTACTCCGCCATGAGGCCGACGCGGAAGGGGCCGTCGCCCGCCACGGCGCGGAACGCTGTCGGCAGGCCGAGGTATCCGCTCTCGACGGTGAACCCGGCGTCCCGCAGCAGATCCTCGATCGCTCGCGCCGACCGCTCCTCGTGCCAGGCGGTCTCGGGGTCGTCGTGCAGCTGCTCGGAGAGCGCCACGAGCGGGGTCTTGTTCTGCCGGATGACCGCCTGTGCGGCATCCTTCACTGTCGTGGCCGTCGTCGTCTCCGTCATCTGCCCTCACTCATCGCCGGGCACGCCGTAGGCAGGCGCCGTCTCGGGGTGGATGCCGCGGGTGACGTACGCGTCGCGCTGCGGCAGCCAGAGCTCGACGAGCTCGCGCAGCCGGCCGATGGGGTCCTCGTCGGCCCAGTCGATGCGCAGGTCGGTCTCGTTCCATCCCGACTCGCGGGTGACGGCGAGTCCACACGAGTGCACGTCGCCTTCCTCGCCTCCGGCAGCCAGGCCCGCCTCCAGCGCGGCGAGCAGTCGCCGTTCGAGGTCGCCCCCTGTCTTTGCGAACGCCGCGATCATCGCCTGCGGAACGCCGGTGTCGGCGAGGAGATTCCCCGCGGCGACAGCGCCGTCTCCGACTGCCGTCGCGTGACGGCCCAGCGTGCGTGCACCGGAGTGCACGGCGGCGCAGCCGGCGGCATCCACGACCGCGACCTGGCGGTACGGCGCGGTGGCATCCGTCGCCACGAGGTGCTCGAGTGCTTCCTCGGCCTCTTGACCGGCGGCGCACGCGTCGAGCAGAACGGCGCCGTAGCGCGGGTCGGTGATGTTCTGCGACGCGACGGCGCCCACCCCCGAGCGCAGGTGGATGCAGCGCGCGGCCACCGCGGGCGACGAGGATGAGACCGCCATGCCGAGGGCGCCCGTCGCGTCGCGGGCGACGATCGAGAACGTCACGAGGCGTCGCCTTCGCTGATCACCGCGGTCGCGTCGATCTCGACGAGCCATTCCGGGCGCGCGAGGGCGGAGACGACGATGCCGGTCGAGACCGGGTAGACGCCCTTGAGCCAACGCCCCATGATGCGGTACACCTCTTCGCGGTGCCGCACATCGACGAGGTAGACCACGACCTTGACGATGTCGTCGAGGCTGCTGCCCGCCTCTTCGAGCAGCATCTTGATGTTCGCCATGGCCTTCTCGGTCTGCGCGCCGACGTCGCCGATGCCGACGCTCTCGCGCGTGTCGAGGTCCTGGCCGATCTGGCCGCGCAGATAGACGACGCCGCCCGCGACGACCGCCTGGCACAGGTCGTTGTCGAGGTTCTGCTCGGGGTATGTCTGCTTCGTGTTGAACGGACGGATGCGGGTGTGCGTGGGCATCAGGCGGCTCCTGCCGACAGGACCGCGGCGCCCTCGCCGTGCGCGCGGTCGGTTTCGTGTGGCTGTGCGCTCGCGGCGGCGTCGGGCGCGGTGTAGGCGAGGTAGCCCTGCTGGATCTGGATCTGGTCGGCGAGGTACTTCGCATCGTGCCACACGCCCCAGATGAAGCTCGATCCGCGGCGGGACTGCCACGGGAGCCCGAGGAAGTAGATGCCGGGCACGCGTGCGACGCCGCGATTGTGCAGCGGCCGGCCCGCCTCGTCGAACGTGTCGACGTGCATCCAGCTGTAGTCGGCGCGGAAGCCCGTCGCCCAGATGATCGTGGTCACGCCGGCCTCGGCGAGGCCGAGCTCACGCAGCGGGTCCGCCAGGCACGGCGGATCGGGGATGATCTCGCGCGCCTCCGGCTCCTCGGGCAGGTCGAGTCCGTTGCGCTCGATGAACTCGTCGGCGGCGTCGAGGAGCGAGAGGTAGTTCTCGTCGCCGAGCGCGACGTTGCGGCGCAGATCGTCGCCGAAGCGCATCGTCCCGCCCTCGTACGCGTTCGTGCGGCCGACGAGTGTGATGCCCTCGACCGCGAGCCGGCGGAAGTCCACGGTGTGCCCGCCGTCGGCGCCGCTCACCGCGATCGTGACGTGCTCGGCGCCCTGCGGGGGCGTCGCCATCTCCCAGAGGCCGAGGACGCCCAACCACCACACGAAGTCGCGGCCGCGGTATGCGCGCGGCGGTCGGTCGTGCGGCCCGACCGAGAGGTACACGTCGCGGCCTGCGCGCTGCAGCTCGGCGGCGATCTGCACGCCCGAGGAGCCTGCCCCCACGACGAGGACGCCGCCCGGGGCGAGCTGTTCGGGCCGGAAGTAGGCGCTGGAGTGCAGCTGCGCGATGCCGCTGCCTTCGGGCACGATCGACGGGATCGCCGGAAGCTGGAACGGTCCCGTGGCCGCCACGACGTAGCGGGCGTCGATGGTGCCGTCGCTCGTCTCGACGCGGTAGCCCGCACGCCCCTCCTGCTTGCGGACGGCGGTCACCTCGACGCCGCAGCGGATCGGGGCCGCGATGTGCTCGGCGTAATCGACGAAGTAGTCGGCGACCTGGTCCTTCGTGGCGAAGCCGTCGGGAGCGACGTCCGAGAACTCCAGCCCGGGGAAGCGGTCGTGCCATGCCGGCCCGTTGGCGACGAGCGAGTCCCACCGCATCGACCGCCACCGCTCGGCGATGCGGCCGCGCTCGAGCACGATGTGGCGGATGCCGCGGGCACTCAGGTGCTCGCTCATCGCGACGCCCGCCTGGCCGGCGCCGATGACGACGACATCCGTCTGCTCGATCGCCTCGTCGGTGCGGGGGTGGTGGTCCGTGTCGGTGTACGACATGGTGCTCCTCTTCTCGTGGGCCGGCCTTCCGCACAGCTTCGTGCTGGGCCCTCGTTGAGGTCACGCTATTGCGATGGACGCCAAAGATAAATCAGAAAGAGCAGGAGGAGGGTATCGATCAGGTCGATGGCTTACCGGGCCGGGACGCGAACGGCGGCGAGGTCGCACCCCGTGAGGACTCCGGCGTTGGCCAGGATGAGATCGCGGATGTCGCCGCGGCCCAGATGCGACCCGCCGAGCAGGTGCAGGCCGTAGGCGTCCTCGAGCGCGACGAGGTTGCGGGCGACGGTCAGCGTCGAGGCCTTCAGGTCGAACGCGCCGGCGGCGACGCCCTTCTCGAGCACGTCGACGTAGAGCGAGACCTCGCGGTCGAACAGTTCGGCCATGAGCTGCGCGTGGAACGGATCGCGATACGCGTGGACGTGCAGTTCGTTGAGCACCTGGAAGTCCGTGTCGTGCGCCGACTCGGGCACGCCGCTGCGGATCGTGCGTCGAAGGGTGATGCGCGGGTCCTCGTCGCGCTCGGTCTCGCGCTTGCGCCCCCAGTAGAACCGATCGAGCGCGTGCTGATGCACCTCGCGGATGAGGTCCTCGAGGTCGGGGTAGTAGTACGCCACCGCGCCCGCGGTCAGTTCGCTGTGCGCCGCGACGTCCTTGAGACGCAGCCCGGTCAGGCCGCGCTCGGCGATGGCCCGCTTCGCGGCCTCGACGATCTCGGCACGTCGGGCACCCTGATTCTTGACCCTCGCCACCACGCCATTATCCGGCGAAGGGGCCGGCACTTCGACTCGTCGCTGCGCTCCTCGCTCAGTGACCTGACGGAAGGCTCAGGTCAGCGAGCGCGCGAAGCGCAGGTCCCTGAGCGAGCGCAGCGAGTCGAAGGGCCGGTCAGCGGCCCGAACGGGGGCTCTCCCCGTCGGCCGGCTTGGCCGAGGCATCCTTCGCCGCCTTCTCCGCGGCGACGGCCTCGTCGCGGGCGAGCAGCACCGGCTTGTCGACGGCGTGCGTCACCTGGTCGGGCTGCACGGCAAGCAACAGCAGCGCGATCACGACGATCGTCACGATGAATGTGATGCCGGCGACGATCGAGCCGACCAGCAGCGCGTGCTGCGACTCCCCCGGGAAGCGCGACTGGAAGAAACCCATCGAGATCAGGGTCACGACGCCGGCGAACAGGGCGGCGATCAGCGCCAGGCCGAGCAGCTGCGCGGGCTTCATCAGATCGCGGCGGGTGGTGGGGCGCTTCTCGCTCATGCGGCACCTCCGGAGTGCTCGTCGGATGCGGCGGCGTCGGCCGCGAGTTCGGTGTCGGCCCGCGGCGAGAATCCCGCGATACCGAGGTAGACGGCGAGGATCGCGGCGTAGAAGCCGAAGATCCCGACGCCGATGGTGATGCCCGTCAGCGTGAACGTGCGATGCGCCTCTTCCACATGGTAGTTGAGCGCGTACCCGGCCGGCACGAACAGCAGCGCGATCGCGAAGACGACCCCGAGGGCGCCGATCACGATGCCGTCGCGGGCGTCGGCACGGGCCTGGGTGGTGCTACCCGCTGCCGCCCGTCGCGCGAGGAGCCCGGCGACTCCCTCGGCGATGCCGGATGCGAGCGCCCACACGATCAGCAGCACGAAGAACAGGGTGTCGGTGCGGATCGTCGCAACGCCGGCGACCATGCCCGCCACCACGTCGACGATCGCGAGCAGCACCGCGAGCCCGCGGCCGCGCGAGCCCGCCGGAAAGACGAGCCACACCGACGCGAACAGGACGAAGGCCGAGGTGATCGCGAATCCGCTGAACACCGACAGACCGAGCACCGCGGAGTGATCCGGCGAGAACGTGATCATCGCGGCCGCGATCGCCGCGACGACGGCGCGCGCGATCTGCAGGTGACGCACCTGGAGCGGGCGCGCGACGGTGGCAGGCGACACGGACGGAATCCTCGGCAGACGGGGCGCGCAGAACGCGCGACGGATGCGTCCAGTCTAGTTCCCGCGCCTGAGTGTGGCCCCGCCCGGGCGGCTGCCCCTGCGCTCGTGCAACAACTCAGGCTGGCAGCCGGCCGGTGCAGAGGCAGCCCGCGTGATTCCGTGTGGGCTCCCGGCGGCGCGGCGCGCCCAGCCTGAGTTGTTGCCGCTCGGGCACGCGAGCGCCGGCAGGCTCCGGTCAGTCGAGGGCCTGGGCGAGGTCGGCGATGAGGTCGTCGACGCTCTCGAGGCCGACCGAGATGCGCACGACATCCGCCCCCGGCCTCGCTTCGGGCGCCACAGGCCGATGCGTGAGCGCGGCGGGCAGCTGGATGAGCGAGTCCACGCCGCCGAGCGAGACGGCGTGCGTGAACAGCCGCACCCGGGAGGTGAGCGCGTCGGCGGCCGCGTATCCGCCGTGCAGCGACACCGCGATCATGGCGCCGGTGCCGTGCATCTGCCGCGCGACGATCCCGCGCGGATCGCCGTCGAGACCCGGGTAGTGCACGGTCTTCACGGCAGGGTGCGTCTGCAGCCACTCCGCGATGCGGCGGGCCGACTCCTGCTGGGCCCGCATCCGCAGCGGCAGCGTCTGCAGTCCGCGGTGCAGCAGGTACGCGGCGAGCGGATGCAGCAGCGCGCCGGTGATCGCGCGCACGCTGCGCAGTCGCACCGCGGTCCCCTCGTCGCACGCGATCACGCCGGCGATCACGTCGCCGTGCCCGCCGATGTACTTCGTGGCGCTGTGCAGCGACATGCGCGCGCCGAGCGCGAGAGGGTTCTGCAGCACCGGGGTGGCGAACGTGTTGTCGACGACGACCGGCACGGATCCGGCCTGCGCGACCACCGCGGCGATGTCGACGAGGTCGAGCGTCGGGTTGGCCGGGCTCTCGATCACGACGAGCGCCGTGTCATCCCGGATGCTGTCGGCCACCGCATCCTCGGCGCAGTACGTGGTCTCGGTGCCGAGCAGGTTCGATTCGAGCAGGTGGTCGGTGCCGCCGTACAGGGGACGCACCGCGACGATGTGGCGCTTTCCCGTCGTGCCCGTGTGGGCGATGATCATCGCCGTGGTCGCCGCCATCCCGGACGCGAACGCGACGGCCGCCTCGGCGCCCTCGAGATCGGCGAGCGCCTCCTCGAACCGGGCGACGGTCGGATTCCACAGGCGCGCGTACACCATGCCGCCTGCCTCGAGCGGATGGCCGCCGGTGGCCATCGACTCGTAGGAATCCCCGCCGCGCTCGATGTCGGGCAGGGGATTCGTCGTGGAGAGGTCGATCGGAAGGGCGTGCACTCCGAGGGCGGCGAGGTCGTCGCGGCCGGCATGGACGGCACGGGTGTCGAAATCGAGATCATGTCCCATGGGCACCACACTATGGCGTCGGATGCGGCGGCCCGCCGAGCGGCGGGTCGTCCTACGATCGGAGCATGCGCGTGTTCCTGGCCGGGGCATCCGGCGTGATCGGCAGTCGCCTCATCCCCCTGCTCCGCGTGGGCGGCCACACAGTGGCCGGCTTGACCCGCACTCAGGCGAAGGCGGCCTGGCTCGCCGAGCTCGGTGCCGAGCCGGTCGTGTGCGACGTGTACGACAGCGCCGGCCTCACCGATGCGATGGTCGCGTTCGAGCCGAACCTCGTCATCCACGAGCTCACCGACCTGCCCGACGATCCGGGCAAGATCGCGGAGTTCCGCGAGCGTCACGCCCGCATCCGCACCGAGGGCACGCACAACCTCATCGCGGCGGCGCGCGCCGCATCGGCCGCCCGGTTCCTCGCGCAGAGCGTCGCGTGGCCGATGGCGCCGGGCCCCGCGCAGGAGGCCACCGCCGAGCTGGAGCGCGCGACGCTCGCGTTCGGCGGGGTGGTGCTGCGCTACGGCCAGTTCTACGGCGAGGGCACGTTCCATCCCGGTGCCCTCCCGGAGGGGCCGCGTGTGCAGATCGACCGGGCCGCGGAGGCGACCGTCGCCGCGCTGCACGAGGACACCGGCATCCTCGAGATCACCGACGAAGGAACCCGCCGCGTCGCGGGCGGACAGGAGGACTGACATGTACGGAGCGGTGATCCACGCGCCGGGCGACGTGCGGTACGAACAGCGCGACGATCCGCGCATCGAGCAGGCGACGGATGCCGTCATCCGGCTGACCGCCACGTGTGTCTGCGGATCCGACCTGTGGTCGTACCGCGGCGCGAATCCGGTGCGCCGCCCGACGCCGATGGGCCACGAATACGTCGGCGTCGTCGAAGAGGTCGGCGCAGATGTGCGAACCGTGAAGCCCGGTGACACGGTCGTCGGATCCTTCATGGCATCCGACGGCACGTGTGAGATCTGCCGCGCCGGCTATCCGTCTCGCTGCGTGAACGTCGTGCCGATGGGGCGTCTGGGCGCCCAGGCCGAGCTGCTGCGCGTGCCCTGGGCCGACGGCACCCTGGTGGCGACGGATGGCGAGCCCGACGCCGATCTCGTCCCCTCGCTGCTCGCCGCATCCGACGTGCTGGGCACCGGCTGGTTCGGCGCCGAGGCGGCGGAGGCGGGCCCGGGCAAGACCGTCGTGGTCGTGGGCGACGGCGCGGTGGGACTGCTCGGTGTGCTGGCGGCGCGGGAGCGCGGAGCGGAGCGGATCATCGCGATGAGCCGGCACGCCGACCGGCAGGCGCTCGCCCGCGAGTTCGGGGCGACCGACGTCGTGGAGGAGCGCGGCGACGAGGGCATCGCCCGCATCAAGGACCTGACCGACGGTCTCGGCGCGCACTCGACGATCGAGGCGGTGGGTACGCAGGAGTCGATGCTGCAGGCGATCCGCTCGACCCGGGCGGGCGGACACGTCGGCTTCGTCGGCGTCTCGCACGACGTATCACTGCCCGGCGACCTGCTCTTCTACGCCGAAGTGCACCTGTTCGGCGGTCCGGCGCCCGTGCGCCGCTACCTTCCCGACCTCATCGGGCGGATCGAGCGGCGCGAGATCGACCCCGGCCGCGTGTTCGACCTCACCCTTCCGCTGTCGGAGGTGGCCGAGGGCTACCGCGCGATGGACGAGCGCCGCGCGATCAAGACCCTGCTCCAGCCGTAGCAGCCGCCCTCGATTCAGGCGATGACACGGATTCAGGCGATTTCCCCGAGAATTCGCCTGATCTCGTCACGTCGCCTGATCTCGTGACGGCGCACAACGGAAGCGGCACCACATCGCCTGATCTCGCGACGGCGCACCGCGCCGAATCGCCCAGCTCAACGGACGCGGCGCCCCTGCGCGAGGTCGATGAGGTGCGGCAGCACGTCGCCCTGACGCAGCCCCGAGTGCTCGTGCTCGCTCGTGACCCAGGGCGTCACGCCCGGCATGAGCGCCGCGGTCTCGAGTGAGAACTCAATCGGCACGTAGACGTCGCCTGCATACACCGCGGCCGCCCCGCGCGCTCCGGAGCCCCGCAGCGCGTCGGCGTCATACAGCGACGGCCACTCGTGCTCGGCGAGCGCCAGCGTCACGTCCTTCCAGGGCCGAAGCCCGGGCACGGTGTCGAGCCAGTCCCGGCGCACGTGCTCGCCGGTGAGCAGCGTCGGGTCGGAGCGGAAGTCGTCGGGCTCGACCCGATCGGCCGACCACCCTGTGGCATGCCCATCGGCGTAGCTCGACTCATGGAACGCGAGGTAGAGCGGATTCCGCGCCGAGTACGGCAGCGCCGCGGCCAGGTCGTAGCGGAACGCGTTCGTGCTCGGCTCCTCCTCGAGCAGATGGTGCAGCGTCTGCCAACCGTCGTTCGTCCCCAGCAGCATCCCCAGCGAGCGCAGTCGCGACACCGACACCACCTCGCCGTCGGGCAGCACGATGTCCCCCGCCGCCGCGAGATCGGCGAGCCGCCGCACCACGTCGCGGTGGTGCGGGAAGCGCCGGTAGTACCGCTCCGACGCCGCGCGCATCTTGTCGTACGTGAGCGCGTAGACCTCGTCGGGATGCCGCCCGGTCGCCGGGAGACCGCCCGTGAAGAACGCCTCGCGCACGGCCGAGGCATCCGTCGACAGATATGCGAGCGTCGTGAACCCGCCGAACGACTGACCCAGCACGCTCCAGCCGGCCACCCCCAGGTGCTCGCGCAGCGCCTCGCAGTCGCGCACGATGCTGTCGGCCCGGAGGTGCGTGATGTACTCGACGAGCTCATCGGTGCCCCGCGCGAGGTCGGCGTCGCCAAGCGGCGTCGACCGCCCGGTGCCGCGCTGGTCGATGAGCACGACGCGGTAGTGCTCGAGTGCCGCATCCAGCCACGGCGGCGCAGCCGGAGAGTGGTACGGGCGCGGCGCCTCGAACCCGGGCCCGCCCTGCAGGAACACGAGGTACGGCAGGTTCTCGCCGCCCTCCCGTGCCACGACGGCCGCGTACACCTCGATCGTGCGGGTGTCGGATGCGTCGCCCCACACGAGGGGGACGGTGATCGTGTGATCCTCGACGGTGAGGTCCTGCATGCGGCGGGTCGTGACGGTCATGCGCTCGAGTCTAGAGTCGCCCTGTCGTGCGCCCCGCGGCGCGCCCCCGGGCTCCGCCGCCGCACCCGGGCAGGGTCACTTCTCGGAGCCGGCGACCATGCCCTTGATG
Source organism: Microbacterium altimontanum (assembly GCF_058349865.2). Lineage (NCBI taxonomy): Bacteria > Bacillati > Actinomycetota > Actinomycetes > Micrococcales > Microbacteriaceae > Microbacterium > Microbacterium altimontanum. Next base: position 111,179 of record NZ_JBYRJB020000008.1, read on the forward strand.
AAGTACCGCTGCAGCACGAGGTACGCGACGAGCACCGGAATGACGGTCAGCAGCGCGGCGGCCGCGGCGGCGTTCGGGTCGCTCCCCTGGCTCGCGAAGAACGTGCCGATCGCCGGTGCCGTGGTCCGCACCGACGGGTCGCGCAGGATGAAGACGCTCAACGCATACTCGTTCCACACCGAGACGCTGGTGAGGATGATGACGGTCGCCGTGACCGGCTTCAGCATCGGGAACACGACCCGGAACAGCACCTGCAGCACGCCGGCGCCGTCGACGGTCGCCGCCTCCTCGATCGACAGAGGCAGTCCCCGCATGAAGTTCGCGTAGAGGAAGATGCTCAGCGGCAGCTGCGACGCGACCATGAGCGCGACGGCGCCCCAGTACGTGTTGATCCAGTGCAGCTGCGCCATGAGCGTGTACACCGGCACGAGGATCGACAGCGGCGGGATCATGATGAGCCCGATGATGCCGCCGAGCACGAGCCGGTTGCCGAGCGTGGGCCGCCGCGCCAGAGGGTACGCGGCGAGCGCGCCGAGCAGGCAGATGAGCACCGTCGAGGCGACCGTGACGACCGCGCTGTTGCCGATCGCGAGCAGGATGTTCCCGTCGACGATCGCCGTCTGGAAGTTCTGCCAGTAGATGCCCTGCGTCGGGAAGATCCACTGCGACGACAAGTCGGTGCGCGGCTTCATCGCCGTCGTGAGCGTGATGTAGAACGGCACGAGCTGCACGACGCAGGCGACGACGAGGCCGGCGATCAGTCCGACCGCTCCGAGCCGGCGCTTCACGAGATCTCCAGGCGGCGGCGGTTCAGCGCCGTGTTCAGCGCGAGGGTGAACACGGCGATGATGAGGAACAGCACGACACCGACCGCCGAGGCGTATCCGGCGTTCTGGTTGTCGAAGTAGAACTTCGAGATGAGCGTCGACATCGAATCGGTCGAGTAGCCCGGGCCGCCCCCGGTCATCACCCGGATCACGTCGAAAAGCTTCAGCCCGCCGATGAGATTCAGCACGATGCTGGTCGCGAACGCGGGCTGCAGCAGCGGCACCGTGATCCCGGTGAACTGCTGCCAACCACCTGCGCCGTCGATGCGCGCGGCCTCGTAGTACATGACCGGGATCGACTGCAGTCCGGCAAGATAGATGACCATCGAGATGCCCACGAACTGCAGGGAGTTCACGATCACGATGATCGCCACCCCGGAGGCCGAGCTGCTGAGCCACGCCACCCGCTGGCCGCCGAGCGCGACGACGATGTCGTTCAGCCCGCCGTACGAGTAGGAGAACAGCAGGTAGTACATCGTGCCCATCACGACCGGCGAGACGAGCACCGGCAGGTACACGATCGCCCGTGCGACGTTGCGGCCCCGCAGCGCCCGGTCGAGAGCGAGGGCGAGCGCGAGGCCGAGCACCTGCTGCACGATCGTCGAGCCGAATCCGTAGACGAACGTGTTCAGCAGCGCCTGCCCGACGAGCGGATCGGCGAACATGTGCAGGTAGTTGTCGAGGCCCACGAAGACCCGGTTCGGGCTGTAGCCGTCCCACTTCGTCAGCGAGATCAGCATGCCGCTCACGAGCGGGTACACGGTGAACACGCCGAACACGGCGAGCGCCGGAAGGTACAGGAGGTTGATCCCTCGCCGGGCGAAGGGGGCCGGATGCGCGCGGCGCCCCGCACGGCCGGCGCTGCGCGCGCGACCGAGGCGGGGGGCGACCCCCGTCATCCCCCCGCCTCCCTGTGGCCGCGCGCCCCCACGCGTGGCCACGTGTGACCGCCCCCAGCGATCACTGGCCGTACAGCGACGCGAACTGCTGTTTCACCTGACTCGTCGCCGCGGCCGGCTCGGATTGTCCGCTGATGACCGCTCCCGTGGTGGTCACCATGGTGTCCCACATCCCGCCCGGCAGATACACCCGGTCGAAGTAGGGCTCCAGTGCGAACGTGTTCGGCTTCACCAGGGTGTCGTAGGTGTCCTGCAGCACCCCCAGGTCGGCCGTGGCGTCGGTCAGTCCGGGAATGGCCCCGAGCGCCTTCGCCAGCTTGCTGATGTTGTCGGGCTTCGCGAGGCAGTCGATGTACTCGAGCGCCTCCTTCTTGTGCGGAGAGTCCTTCCACACCCCGTAGGCGGTGCCCTCGCCGCCCACGAAGTACGGGTCGCCGACGAACGACGGGATCGGGATGAAGCCGAGCTTCGCGTCGGGGTTCTGCTCCAGCGCCGTGTTCACGAGCGAGTTCTGCACGAACACGAAGCCCACATCGCCCTTGCCCAGGCCCTTGCCGATCTCGTCCATCGTGATCGAGGAGAAGTCGGCGTTGAAGTCGCCGGCCTTGGCCCACGTCTTCACCTGGTCGAGCATCGTGGTGTAGCCGTCGGAGACGAACGTGCCCTTGGTGAACTGCTCGAGGTCGGCCTCGGTGAACGCCCCGGAGGCCATGAAGTCGGCGATGTTGCCGGCCATCCAGGAGTCCTTCGACGACGAGGAGATCGGCGTCACGCCCTTGGCCTTCAGCGTGGCGAGCGCCTGAGTGAACGCATCCCACGTCTTCAGCGTCGACGGGTCGACCCCGGCCTTGCTGAGCGTGTCCTTGTTGTACAGGATGCCGGCGAGGTCGGTGTTGATGGGCAGGGCGAAGAACTGCCCGTCCTTGTTCTGCATCGCCGGCGCGAGGGCCTTGTTGAAGTTCTTCGCCCACGCCTGGTCGTTCAGGGGTTCGAGGAACGAGCTGTACCGCAGCAGAGACCAGCCGTGCGTCGACCAGATGTCGGGAAGATCGCCCGAGGCCATCCGGGTCTTCATGTCGGCCTCGTACGTGTTCGTCATGGGGACGAGGTCGATCGTGGTGCCGTCGGGAGTGCACGTCTTCGTGACCTCCTTGAGCACCGCGAGCGTGGGGTCGGCAGCGCCGAGCCCGGTCTGCATCTCAAGCTTGGCATCACCGCCCGGCCCCCCGCTGCCACCGGCGCAGCCGGTCGCGACGACACCCACGACGGCGAGCCCAGCGGTGGCGCTGAGGACGAGTGCTACCCTGCGTGCGTTCATGTCTTCACTCCCTTGTGATCGTGAACTCGGCTGGATCGGGCGGGTAGTCGGAATCTACCCGCGTAACGCGGCCGGTGCAAGCCACCCTTCCTGAAAGCGGTTTCACAGTTGACGCGCGTAGACCGCTGCGCGATGCTGAGAGGGACGGCCCCTTGCGCGAGAGAGTCGTCGATTCGAAGGAGCCAGATGCCGTTCACGATCGGCCTCATCGGTGCCGGCCAGTTCGCCGACACGTTCGCCCCGCTGCTCCGCCACCACCCGCTGGTGAGCGACGTGTGGGTCACCGACGTGCTGCCCGAGCGCGCCGAGCGGCTGGCCAGTGTGCATGGCCTTAGCGGCACGATGCGCTCCTTCGACGAGATGATCGCCGCGCCGCAGATCGACGCCGTGGCGATCTTCACCCAGCGCTGGACGCACGGCGAACTCGCCCTGCGCGCGCTGCACGCCGGAAAGCACGTGTACTCCACGGTGCCGATGGGCATCACGGTGGACGAGATCGGCGCGATCGTCGACGCGGTGGCGCAGAGCGGGCTCGTCTACATGATGGGCGAGACGAGCTACTACAACCCTGCGACGGTGCTCGCTCGCACCAAGCTCGCGGCCGGGGAGTTCGGCGACCTCTTCTACGCCGAAGGCGACTACGTGCACGACATGGACCTCGGCTTCTACGACGCCTACCGCTTCAGCGGCGGCGAGGAGTGGAAGCGCACGGCGAGCTACCCGCCGCTGCTGTACCCGACGCACTCCATCGGCGGCGTGCTCGGCGCGTGGGACACCTACGTGACGAAAGCGGTGGGCATCGGCATCCCCGACACTCGCGGCGACGGGGTGTTCGACCGGGCGGTGAGCATGTTCGACAACGACGTGTCGAACGCGACCGCGCTCTTCGAGGTCGCGGCCGGCGGGTCGTTCCGCACCAACGAGTTCCGGCGCGTCGGGTATCCGTCGCACATCCGCGAATCCCGGTTCCGCTTCTTCGGCACCGAGGGGTCGTTCGAACAGGTCGCCACCGCCGCCTACTGGTACGACCGCACCGGGGCGACCGACGTCTCCGAGCAGGTCGAGACCGTCGCGAGCCTCAGCGTCGACGATCCGTCGCTCGCGCACATCGCCCCCGAGCTGCGGCCCGGGTTCGTGTCGGGGTACGCGCCGGTGCACGATCGCAGCCGCATCCCGACGGCGCTGGCGACGCTGCCGAACGGTCACGAAGGCAGCCACCACTTCCTCGTCGACGACTTCGCGACCGCCGTGGAGTCGGGGGTGCAGCCTCCGGTGGACGCGTGGCGCGCCGCGCGCTTCACTGTGCCCGGTATCATCGCCCACGAGTCCGCCCGCCGGGGTGGAGAACGCCTGGATGTACCGGATTTCGGCCCGACGCCGGTCCGGTGACCCGGCGCTGGGGAGCCGCGAAGATGCAGAATCGCCGAAAGAACGTCACCCGGGAGGATGTCGCGCGCCTCGCCGGGCTGAGCACCGCCGTGGTCAGCTACGTGCTGTCGGGGTCAGACCGCCCGGTCTCCGATGCGGCCCGCGCGCGGGTGCGGGCGGCGGCTGACGCCCTCGGCTACCGTCCGAACGCCGCGGCGCGCGCGCTGAGCCGGGGCAGGTCGATGATGATCGGCTTCATCGTGCCCGACCAGCGCAACCCGTTCTTCGCCGAGATGGTCGCCGCCGTCGACCACGCCGCCCACAAGCACGACCTCACGGTGCTCACGCTGAACGCCTATGAGCGCCGCTCGGGTGACGGCGACGAGATCGCCGGCCTCACGTCGCAGCAGCTCGAGGGCATCGTCAGCGCCGATCCCCTGACGGCGCAGGAACTGCGCCTCATCGCGCAGGGCCGTACGCCGCTCGTGTACCTCAATCAGTTCACGGCCCGGCCGGGGCATCCGACGTTCAGCACGGATTACCTCGCCGGCACCGCGCTCGCCGTCGACCATCTCGTGGCGCTCGGGCATCGCAGCATCGCCTTCGTGGGCAGTGATTCCGCGCTCGACCCGCGCGAGGAGGGGTGGCGACGCGCCCTGGCGAACGCCGGCCTGCCGGCCGGCCCGGTGTTCCACAGCGACTACACCCTGCAGGGCGGATTCGACGCGGGTCTCCTCCTCGCCGAGCAGCGGGATGCGGTGACCGCCGTGTTCGCGGCATCCGACCAGGTGGCCACCGGCCTCATGGCCGCGCTGCACACACGGGGAATCGACGTGCCGGGCGAGATGTCGGTCGTCGGATTCGACGGCACGCGGGAGGCGGCGTTCACGTGGCCGGCCCTGACGAGCGTCTCCCAGCCGGTGGAGGAGATGGCGCGCGACGCGATCGCGATGCTCGTCTCCGGAGAGCACGCTCCCGACCATCGCGCGTATTCGCCGGTGCTCATCGAGCGGGCGTCCACGGCTCCTCCGCGCTGAGCGGGATGTCGTCCTCCGGGACGGTCGGCCGTGCGCGCGAACTAGACTGGCGACGGCTGAGGGCGGGAGGTCAGAGTGCCGATCACGGGGACCGTGCTCGATGTCGCGGAGCGTCATCCCGACCGGGTCGCGATCGCCGGCGCCGACGGCCGGCTCACCTACGCGCAGCTCGTCGAGGACTCACGGCGGGTGTTCGCCGCCGTGTCGGCACTGCACGCCGCACAGAGCGCGCCGCCGACACCCGCCCGAGAGACCGGCGGCATCCCGATCACGGCGGTCAGCACCGAATCCGCGTTCCACACCGCCCGGATCGTCGCCGGCCTCGCGGGCTACCGCGCGGTATCGGCGGTGATCGACCCGCGTTGGCCGCTCGCGCACCGGGTGGCCGTGATCCTCACCACCGGGATCGGCGCCGTGGTCAGCGATTCAGCCGAGCTTGCCGAGGCCCTCGCCGAGCGCGGCTGGACGGGGACGTTCGTGTCGTTGCCGGAGTTCCTCGAGCGGCAGGAGCGCGCGACGCCTGCGCCGGCGCCGGCTGTGCGCGACGGCGACGAGGCGTTCCTGATGCTCTTCTCGTCAGGGACGACGAACGACCCCAAGGCGTTCCTGAAGACGCGTCGGCAGTACCGCGCGAACGTCGCCGTCTCGTCCGCGCACCTCGAACCCCTGCCGGGAGTCATGACACTCGCGCCGGGGCCCGTCTCGTACAGCCTCACGCTGTACGCGGTGATCGAGTGCCTGGCGACGGGCGGCGGCGTGCACCTCGCCGATGAGTTCGATCCGCTCGAGGCGGGCAGACGCATCCGCGACGACGGCATCACCCGCGTTGTCGCCGTTCCCGCGGTCGTGCGCGCGATCACGGATGCGGCGCGCCGCGACGCATCCCGGTTCGAGGGGCTCGAACTCGTCGTGACGGGCGGAGCGCACCTCTCCGGAGCGCTGCGCGACGGGCTCGCGGCGGTGCTGCCCCGCGTGCGGCTCATCAGCTACTACGGCGCCGCCGAGATCGGATTCATCGGAGACAGCCGCGACGGCGACGGCACCCTCATCACCGTCTACGACGGGATCGGGGCGCAGATCCGTGACGCGCGGGGCGCTCCGGTTCCCGACGGCGAGCTCGGCACCCTGTGGATCCTCGCCGAGGCATGCTCCGACGGGTATGTATCGGCGACCACCGGCGCGGTGCTGGTCGGGCCCGACGGCTGGGCCACCGTGCACGACCAGGGTCGGATGGTCGACGGTCGGCTGCAGCTCGTCGGTCGCGCGGGCGACATCGCCGTGACCGGAGGGCACAAGGTCGCGCTGACGGAGGTGGAGCGCGCGTTCGACGGGATGCCGATGCTCGGCGCCGCGTGTGCTGTCGCGCTCGATGACCCCCGGCTCGGCAGCATCGTGGCGCTCGTCGTGGAGGGCAACGCCGACAAGTCGGCGTTGCAGGAGTGGGCGCGGCCGCGGCTCGCGCCCCAGTTCGTGCCGCGACGCTGGTACCGCGTCGACCGGCTGCCGCGCACCGTCGGCGGCAAGATCCGCCGCGCCGAGACGGCGGCTCTCGTCGCTCGCGGAGAGGCGGCGCGCCTGTGAGCGCGTCCCGGTCGTTGGGCGAGCGCAGCGCCTCGGAACGACGCCCACGCCGCGTCATCCGGGCGGTCATCCCATGACGCCCGTCGTCATCACCGGCATGGGTGCCATCACGCCGAGCGGCCTGTCGGCCCCCGCTCTTTGGGACGCCGTCTCCTCTGGACGCAGTGCGATCACCGTCCTCGACGGCGCGCAGTTCGACGACCTCGCCGTGCGCATCGGCGGCCAGGTGCGCGGCTTCCAGACCTCCCTCGAGCCCGCGCTCGCCCGCCGCCTGAGCCCGGTGCAGCACTGGGCGATCGCGGCTGCCGACGAGGCGCTCGCCCAGGCCGGCGCGAGCGACATCCCGTGGGATGCCGACCGCATTGCGGTGATCGCCGCCACCGGATCCGGCCCCGTCGACGCGATGCAGGACGCCACCCGCATCCTCGACGCGCGCGGGCCCCGGGCCGTTCCGCTGACGCTCGCCGTGTACGGAGCGCCCGACGCGGCCGCGGCGCTGCTCAGCCAGCGCCACGGCATCATCGGCCCGGCACAGGGCGTCTCGGCGACGTGTGCGAGCGGGGCCATCGCGCTCGGCGAGGGGATGCGGCGCATCCGCCATGGGTACGCCGACGCCGTTCTCGTGGTGGGCATGGAGGACTGTCTGAACGGCGTGAACCTGTCGTCCAATGCGAATATGCGCGCGCTGGCATCGGGTTATGAAGATCGACCGACCACGGCATGTCGACCGTTCGATCGCAGTCGGCGCGGGTTCGTCATGGCGCAGGGCGCGGCGGCGATCCTGCTCGAGTCGGAGACATCCGCTCGCGCGCGGGGAGCGGCATCCCTCGCCCGGCTCGTCGGCTTCGGAGCGTCGAGCGACGCCCACCATGCGACGGCGCCGCATCCCCAGGGCCGCGGCGCCGCGCAGGCGGTGACGGCTGCGCTCGGCGACGCGGGCCTCGGCGCCGACGATGTCGATCACATCAACGCGCACGGCACCGGCACCCCCGCCGGCGACGCCGCCGAGCTGCTCGCGTTCGAGAGCGCCCTCGGACCGGGTGGCCGCGACATCCCGATCAGCGCGACGAAGTCGAGCACGGGTCACCTCCTGGGAGCGTCGGGCGTGGTGGAGGCGATCATCGCCGCGCGGTCGCTGCAGGAGGGCCTGCTGCCGCCGACGCTGAACCTCGAAGACCCCGAATTCCCCGACTGGAATATCGTCGCCACGCCGCGCGCGCAGCGCGTCGACACGGTGCTGTCGACGTCGTTCGGGTTCGGCGGACACAACGGCGCCCTCGTCCTGAGCCGTTCGTAGAAGGAGATGTCATGGATCGTGAAGCACGTCACGCGCAGCGGGCCGAGCAGTACCTGCCCGATGAGCTGCTGGAGCGTTTTCGGGAACGTGCCGCCGTCTACGACCGGGAGAACCGGTTCTTCGACGAAGACCTCGACGAGCTGCGCGAGCGCGGGTATCTGCTGCTGTTCGTCCCCGCCGAGTTCGGCGGCCCGGGCCTGAGCCTCAACGAGGTGTCCCGGCTGCAGCAGCGGCTCGCGACCGCGGCCCCGGCGACGGCCCTCGCGGTGAACATGCATCTCATGTGCACGGGCGTGGTCAAGGCGATGGTCGATCGGGGCGACCGCTCGCTCGCGTACGTGTTCGACGAGGTGATGGCGGGCGAGATCTTCGCGTTCGGCATCAGCGAGCCGAGCAACGACTGGGTGCTGCAGGGGTCGAACACGACGGCGACGCCGCAGGAGGACGGCGGCTACCTGCTGAGCGGGGTCAAGATCTTCACCTCGCTGTCGCCGGTGTGGACGCGTCTGATCACGCACGGGCTGGATGCGACGGATGAGGCGAACCCGACGCTCGTGTACGGATTCGTCGAGCGCAGCGAACCGGGGATCGTGGTGTCGGACCAGTGGGATGTGCTCGGGATGCGGGCGTCGCAGAGCCGCGCGACGATCCTGAAGGACGTGCGGATGCGGCCCGACCGCGTGGCACGCAGACTGCCGCCGGGGCGGGTGCCGGATCTGCTGACCTTCGCGATCACGAGCAATTTCCAGCTGCTGATCGGTTCGGTGTATGCCGGTGTCGCGCGGCGGGCGCTCGATCTCGGAGCGGCAGGGCTGAAGCGCCGGAAGTCGGCGAAGGCGGGCGTGTCGTATGCCGAGGTGCCGGAGTCGCGCGCGCGGCTGGCTGACGCGCTCATGGAATACATGGCGGTTCCGGCGCAGCTTGAGGCGTACACGCGCGAGTTCGATGAGCTCGTCGACCACGGGGCGGGCTGGCCGCTGCGGCTGGTCTCGGCACGGATCAATGCGTCGACGGCCGCGCGTCGGGCAGCGGAGACGGCCCTGATGAGCGCGAGCGGCAGCGGGTTCGAGAACAGCGCCGAGCTGAGCCGCCTGTTCCGGGACGCCACCGCCGGGCTCTTCCACCCGCCGAGCGCCGACGCCGCCCGGCCGATGTACGCCGCCGCTCTCCTCGACGAGTAGGCCGACGCCGGCGATCAGTCCGTAGGGAGCTCGACGAGCAGGAACCACCGCCCGGTCGGGCTCAGCTTGGCCCAGTTCGGCAGGAAGTGCGGATCCGATACGTGCCCGTCGAACTCGACTTTCTGGACACCGCGCTCGGCGAGCCTGTCGAGCGCGAAGCGGACGCATCCCTCGACCAGCCGTTCGCCCTCCGGATCGGCCGGCGACGTCGTCTCAGCGCAGACGACAGGTCTCTCGCCGGCGCGGTACACCGCCGCGAGCGCACGCACGTCACCGTCACGATCCGCTGCGACCGCGGAGGCTTCGCGGTCGAGGTCCACGTCGAGGCCGTCGTTCACGGCCTCGGCGAACTCTGCCGAGACGGGGCTCCACGACCGATGGATCCACTCGTACATCGCGGCGTGAGCGGCAAGGATCCGCGTGAACGGAAGCTGGCCGGCTGCGACCACGGCCGAATGCGCCCGCAGCGCGGTCCTCTCGCGTGTTGACACGACCGAGGGCGGCACGACCTGGATCGTCCGTGCGCCCATGGCGAAGGCGAAGGCGAGGCGCTCGTCGCCGGCGTATCCCCGTGTCTTGAGCGGAAGGGACCGGGCCCGCAGGGTCGACAGGTGACTCAGCATCGCGGTGCCGAAACCGCGGCGCCGATGAACCGGATCGACGACGATGTCGGCCCAGTAGCGGTCGGTATGAGCACGGGACGTCCAGAGGATGCCGGCTGCCACCACGTCGCCGGATGGCGAGACGCCGACGGCCGATCGGGTGTCGCCGTCGCGCCATCGGTCTGGCCCGAGCTCGATCTCGGTCATCCACGAGGCGGGCTCGACGAGATCGTCTACCGTCAGCGCCCGGAATCGCATGGACCGCTCATTACGTCGCGACGGTAGGGCGGGTCGAGCGTCATGAGCGGCAATTGTAGGGCACCTCGGAGGAGCGCCACCGGGGAGGTTGGGGGTGCCGCACGGGGCGCATAGTTCCTCACCGCCTTCAGCGCCAGTCCTTCCCTTCGCTGCGGCGAAGTCCCTAACGTCGAAGAATGGCGCACGACGAGTTTCAGCCTGAGGATCTGTACACCGGTCCCATCGACCTTCCAGGACGGCGAGTGCTCGAGGGCGAGGAGGCCGATCCCGACCAGATCGAGATCAGCTACGACGAGCAGCGCTATCCGGCGCGGCCGAAGCGGCTGCGGCCCCGCGACCACCTCCGCGGGGGCCGGGTGCGTCGTGTGACGACCGACCCCCGCACCGCCAACGGCACGAACCCGTCGTATGTCGAATGGCTGGTGCGGCAGTCGATGCTCAAGGACGCCGACGTCCTCGCCCGCCAGCTGTCCGGGCAGCCCACGATGTGGCGCAATCCGTACGCACGCCCCGATGCCCGCCGCGCCATCGAAACGACCGACGTCTGGTTCACGGCCTATCCCCTGTCGCTCGTCACCCGACCTGGGGAGTCGTTCCTGGCGGCACTCGGCGATGAACAACTGTGGTCCGCGTTCGAGCAGATCGGCATCACCGCCGTGCACACCGGCCCGGTGAAGCGGGCGGGAGGCATCGCCGGGTGGCTCCAGACACCCAGCGTGGACGGGCACTTCGACCGCATCGGCACGGCCATTGACCCCGCGTTCGGCACCGAGGAGGAGTTCCGCGCCCTCTGCGACGTCGCAGAGTCGCACGGCGGCAGCGTGATCGACGACATCGTGCCGGGTCACACGGGCAAAGGGGCCGACTTCCGCCTGGCCGAGATGGGATACAAGGACTACCCCGGCATCTACCACATGGTCGAGGTTCTGCCGGAGGACTGGTCGCTGCTGCCGAACGTGCCAGACGGCGTCGACAGCGTCAACCTCGACCCGGCGACCGAGCACGAACTCGCCGAGCGCGGGTACATCATCGGTGCCCTTCAACGCGTCATCTTCTACACGCCGGGCGTGAAGGAGACGAACTGGAGCACGACCGCACCTGTGACGGGACCGGACGGCGTCACGCGCCGCTGGGTCTACCTGCACTACTTCAAGCAGGGCCAGCCCTCCATCAACTGGCTCGACCCCACGTTCGCCGGTATGCGTCTCGTCATCGGGGACGCGCTGCACTCACTCGGTGAGCTCGGCACGAGCGCGCTTCGCCTCGACGCGAACGGCTTTCTCGGCGTGGAGAAGAGCGCCGAGGGCCTTCCCGCCTGGTCGGAGGGGCACCCGCTCTCCCACGCAGCGAATCACATCATCGCCGGGATGGTGCGCAAGGTCGGCGGTTTCACGTTCCAGGAGCTCAACCTCACGATCGAGGATATCCGCGACACGGGAGCCGTCGGCGCGGACCTCTCCTACGACTTCATCGGGCGTCCCGGCTATCACCACGCCCTCGCCACCGGGCAGACCGAGTTCCTGCGGCTGGCGCTCACCTCGTCGCTCGACCTCGGCGTCCCGCCGGTGCAGCTCGTCCACGGACTGCAGAACCACGACGAGCTCACGTACGAACTCGTGCACTGGGAGGCCCGGCACAGGGACGATTGCTATCGCTTCCGTGGCGGCGAGGTCACAGGCGCCGAGCTCGCCGAACTGGTGCGCGCCGAGCTCACAGAAGCCCTCACCGGCGCGGCCGACTACAACCGCATCTTCACGCAGAACGGCATCGCCTGCACGACGGCCTCGCTCATCGCGGCGACGCAGGGGATCACCCGGCTCGACGACATCACGCAGGCGGACATCCCCGCGATTCGGGACGCGCACCTTCTCCTCTGCGCGTACAACGCGTGGCAACCCGGCGTCTTCGCGCTGTCCGGGTGGGACCTCGTCGGCATGCTGACGATCCCGTCCGATCAGGTCGCAGACCTGATCGGGGCCGGTGACACCCGGTGGATAGAGCGCGGAGCGCATGACCTTCTCGACGTCGATCCGACCGCGGCACGCTCGGCGGCCGGGATGCCGCGGGGGCGCGCGCTCTATGGGGCGCTTCCGGCGCAACTCGCCGATTCCGATTCTTTCGCCTCACGGCTCGCGGGTCTGCTCGACCTCCGGCGGCGGTCCGGGATCGCCACCGCCACGCAAGTCGACGTCCCCGAGGTCGCCCACGCCGGAATGCTGGTACTCGTGCACCGTCTCGATGGCGGCGATACGCAGGCGAACGCGCCGACGCAGGTGACGGTGCTCAACTTCTCCGCCGAGCCGACGGAAGGGACCGTCCGATCTGAGTACCTCGTACCAGGAAGCATCGTGGTGGATGCCGCATCCGGAGAGACGATCGGGCGGGTCGACGACCTCCAGAGCTTCGCCGTCTCGCTTCCGGCATACGGCGCGCTGTTCCTCGTGCTCGAGCCGCTGGAGCCCGTCGTCCCGTGAGTCACGCGAGAGCGGCGTCGATGCCCGCGAGCGGAACGGACAGCCAGTGCGGGCGGTTGCGGGCCTCGTAGATCGACTCATAGACGGCCTTGTCGAGCACCAGCGCCCTCAGCAGCACCGGATCCAGCTCGACCGATCCTGCGTTCTGCACGTACGCGTCGACGAACGCCGTTCGACACGCCGCCGCCCAATCGGCGGCGTCCGCGCCGCCGCCGACGGCACTGGCGTAGTCGAAGGACCGCAGCATCCCGGCGACGTCGCGGGGAGGCAGGTCGGGGAGCGCGCGTTCCTCCATGGGGCGGAGCGGCTCGCCCTCGAAGTCGATGATGCGCCATCCGCCATCCGGCACCGCGAGCACCTGACCGAGATGCAGGTCGCCGTGGATGCGTTGCAAGCGCGGCCACGGGCGCCCGAGCGCCGTCTGATAGACGGCCTCGATCGCAGGGAGCCGGTCCGCGACCGCGCGCACCTCCGCTGCGGCGATCGCCAGCCGCCGACGCCATGCGATGCCTGTGGCGCTGACAGCGCGTGCCCCGGCATCCACGGTTCCGAGCGCCGACGCGAGCGCGTCGTGCACACCGGCGACGGCGATCCCGAGATCGCGGGCTGCATCGGTGAAGTCTCGCCGGTCCCGCGCGGCCTCAAGCCCGATCGCCCATCCGTCCCGCACGCCCTGCATGAACTCCTGCGCGAAAGCCAGGGTGCCGTGGGCCACACCTGATCGGCGACCGACGTCGGGCCACTCGGCCTCGAGACTCCCCAGGAATCGCGGCACATACGGCGAGCCCGCGTCGCTCAGCGCTCGCTGGACGGTGACATCGGGATTTTCGCCGTGGTGAAGCGTACGGAAGAGCTTGAGGATCATCGTTCGGTCGCCGTTCTCTTCGAAGACGATCGACGTGTTGGACTGTTCGCCCGTCAAAGCGCGGGAGCCCGTCACCCCACTGACATCGACTCCCATCTGAGCGAGCATTCCGATGGTGAAGGAGGGATCCTGGGCCGCATCGACGAGATAGCCGCCGGAACCGTGCGTGATGACAGCATCCCCTTCGCGAGGTGCGGCGACGTGCGCCACGGGCACGTTGTACAGCGCCGGCCGAGTCCCCCCGTCATCCATGAGGAGATAACGCGTCGCGTCCCCGACAGACTGGCTGTCGAGGATCCGAAAGCGGGGTTCGTGGCTCTTGCCTGCGTACCACCGCTGCCGTCTGACCCAGGCTCCGAGCTCATCCGTGAAGTCCACGCTTCACCATGGCAGTCGCAGATCTCATGGCGAAAGGGCTGGACGCGCGCGGCGGAGGGTAGTACCAACGCGAGAGTACGTCGTCCGATGACCGCCGCCGATCCTGACCACCAAGCGCTCTGGATGCCATGGCACGATAGTGAACGAGGTGAACGCGATGACCGAGAACCAGCCGCTGGTGGTCGTGATGGGAGTCTCCGGATCGGGCAAGACCAGCATCGGCGAACCCCTCGCGGAGCGCCTCGGCGTGCCGTTCATCGACGGCGACGACCTTCACCCGCAGTCGAACGTCGAGAAGATGCGCGCCGGCCATCCCCTGACGGATGAGGACCGCTGGCCCTGGCTCGCACGGGTCGGTCAATCGTTGACCGAGGCGGAGGACACCGGGCTCGTCATCGCGTGCTCGGCGCTCAAGCGCGCCTATCGCGACGCGATCCGCGCGGAAGAACCGCGCACCGTGTTCCTCCTCCTCACCGCGCCGCGTGAAGTGATCGCCGATCGACTGGCGCATCGCAGCGGCCACTTCATGCCGACGTCGCTGCTCGAATCGCAGCTCGACACCCTCCAACCGCTGGGCGACGACGAAGTGGGCGCCGTCGTGGACGTCGGCGCCGACATCGCGTCGATCGTCGAAGAGGCGGTGCGCGACCTCCGCAGGCTGCAGCCGCGATAGGTCACGTTGGCTCGAGCAGGCGATCCAACCGGCTCGCACCGCATGGAACGCGCTGTTCGCCTCCTGCGCGTCCACCCCGTTGAGAACGTGGCGCGGCGGGAGTAGACACGGGGCTGACGCGACGATGCGGGGAGGCCGACATGAACGCAGTACGGATGTGGACGAACACGATCGTGCAACAGGCCGACGATGTCGCCCATCAGCCGTGGACGGGTCACGACACACTCGTGATCGTGATGGCGGCGATCGGCATCGCGCTGGTCGTGCTGCTCATCGTCTGGCTGAAGATCCACGCGTTCCTCGCGCTCACGATCGCCGCGCTGTTCGTAGGCCTCACGTCGGGCATCCCCGTCGAGAAGGTCACCGGCTCGTATGAGGACGGCGTCGGCGGCGTGCTCGGCTACGTGGGTGTGCTGATCGCTCTCGGCGCCATCCTCGGCAAGCTCCTCGCCGATTCCGGTGGCGCGGATCGCGTGGTCGACACGCTGCTGCGCGGCCGACGCGCCACCCTGCCGTGGAAGATGGCACTCATCGCCGGCATCATCGGCATCCCGATGTTCTTCGAGATCGGCCTGGTGCTCCTGATCCCCGTGGTCATGCTCGCCGTCCGGCGCTCAGACAGCCGGGCGATGCGGCTCGGCATCCCGGCCCTTGCGGGCCTGTCCGTGCTGCACGGCTTCATCCCCCCGCACCCCGGACCGCTCGCAGCCATCGGCGTGCTGCACGCGAACGTCGGCATCACCCTGGCATTCGGCCTGCTCATCGCGATCCCCACCGTCGCGATCGCCGGACCGCTGTTCGGCCAGATCGCGTCCCGCTGGGTGCCCGTCGGCGCGGGCGGTGCCGCGATCGCCGTCAGCAGCGGTGGACCGCGGCGGCTGGACGCGGATGTCGCGACCGCCGCCGACCGTGAGGGCACGGCCGGCACGCAGCCGAGCGGTGCAGAACTGAACACCGCGACGACGAAGGCTCAGGATCCCGAGGCGCAGCGTCAACCGAGCTTCACGTGGACGCTCGTCACGGTGCTCGCACCCGTCGTGCTCATGCTCGCCAAGGCGGCATCCGACCTCTGGGTTCCCGAGGGAACGGTGCTGCGCGGCGTCCTCGACTTCATCGGAGACCCCATCGTCGCGCTGCTCATCGCGGTGCTGCTGGCGATGGTCACGTTCGGGACCGCTGTCGGCTTCTCGGTGCCCACGCTGAGCAAGAAGGTGGGCGAGAGCCTGCTGCCGATCGTCGGCGTGGTGTTCATCGTCGGCGCCGGCGGCGGCTTCAAGCAGGTGCTCGTCGACGGCGGCACCGGCGACGCGATCGCCAAGGTCGCGGTGGCCGCGAGCCTGTCCGTGGTGTTCCTCGGCTGGATCGTGGCAGTCCTGATCCGTCTCGCCACCGGCTCGGCCACGGTGGCGACCGTCACGGCGGCGGGGATCATCGCCCCGCTGGCGGGCGGGCTGAGTCCGATCCAACTGGCGCTGCTCGTCCTCGCCGTGGGCGCCGGATCGCTGTTCTTCTCCCATGTCAACGATGCCGGCTTCTGGCTCGTGAAGGAGTACTTCGGTCTCACCGTCGGGCAGACGATCAAGACCTGGTCGGTGATGGAGACGCTGATCTCCGTCGTCGGCTTCCTGCTGGTTCTGCTGCTCTGGGCCTTCGCCGGCTAGTGACGCGCCGTCGCGGTCAGCGCGTCGGGCGGGTGAGTCGACGGATGCGGATGACGCTCACGCGTTCTCGGCGAGCCGTGTGACCGGCTGCCGCAGGATCGTGCGCAGGCGTTCCGGCGCGGTGCGACGCGGATCGCTCAGGTAGATCTCATGGTGCCTTCCCGTCATGCGGACGCCCTGGGCCGGAATGAACTCTTCGTGGAGGCGCTCGAGCACCGGAGCTTCGTCATCGTAGGAACCGATGTGCAGCGTCTGCGCGCACAAGCCTTCGGCGAACCGCTCAAGCCGCAACTCGCCGAGCCTCGGAGGAGGCCCCTTGCGGGTCGCCGCATCCTTCACCTCCTCGAACCGCTGAACAGTGATCCAGTCCGGCGTCGCGATCAGGAGCGTCCAGCGCCACTGCGTCTTGTCGCGGCGCTTCGTGAAGGACTCCATGTCTTCCGCCCACCACAGGCCCTCGAGCGGCATCACCTTGAAATCACGGCCGAGCTCGCGCCTGCTGGAGAACTTCAGCGCATAGGCGATGGGATACAGCGTCTGCAGGGCATCCCGATACTCGACGGCGGTGTTCGGATCGCCGCCCCCGTCGATCATCAGGTACTGCATCGGTGGCACCTCGATGACGTCGAACCGCCCACGGCGTGCCGTGTAGGTGGGGATCTCACGGGTGAGGTCGACCTTCGTCGCCGGTTCGGTCATGCGATGACCGTAGCGAGGGTGTCGGACAGTGTGCGAGCTCCGGCGAAGCGGCGTCACCGAGGGAGGAAACGGAGCGGAGGGAGGATGATGTGCGCCCGATCCTCCTTCCTCGGTGCCGCGTCCTCCGCTCGCGACATGCCGCGCGGCCGTCAATCTGGCGGAACCGGGCGGTCGTCGAGCGTGAGCTGGAGGAAGACGAGGTCGAGCCACCGCCCGAACTTGGCGCCGACCTGGGGCAGCCGGCCGACTTCGACGAAACCGAAGCGCTGATGCAGCGCGATCGACCCCAGATTCTCGGCCGCGATGCCGCCGATGATCGCGTGCATCCCCGCGGCACGCGCCCGGGCGATCACCGCCTCGAGCAGGGCGGTGCCCGCGCCGCGCCCGCGATGCGCGGCGTCGACGTACACCGAGTGCTCGACGGTGAATCGGTACCCCTCCCACGCCCGCCACTGCCCGTACGTGGCATAGCCGAGCACGGCATCGCCCTCGACCGCCACGAGCACCGGATGACCGGCGGCCCGTCGGTCGGTGATCCAGGCAACGCGGTCGGCGGCGTCGACGGTCACGGTGTGCCAAGTGGCGGTCGTGTGCTCGATGGCGTCGTTGTAGATCGCGGCGATGGCTGCGGCATCCTGCGCCTCCGCGTCACGGATGTCCATGCCCGCTCCCCTCTCGCGATGCCGAGCCAGCCGGCGAAGAGGGCACCGGCTGGATCTCGACCGTGTACCGTCGCTCGATCCCGGCGGTCAGCCGTCCCCAGTCCGAGCCCGCAACGCGCTCCTGGTGCGACCGGTGGGCCTCGGCATCCGCGAACCACTCCTCCACCGCCCAGACCAGCGGATCGGCTGTGGCCGTGACGGCGAACGACAGGCATCCCGGCTCTTGGCGGGTGCGCGCGACGTGCGCCGGCAGGTGCGTCGTCACGATCGCCGCCTCGCGATCATCGCGGCAGCGTAGTTCTCCGGTGAGATGGATGCGTGTCACGAGACAATCCTCTCAAGCAGCGCATGGCCCCCGCCCTTCACGCGACTATGGAGGGATGGAGAGTCATCGTTGCGTCGCCGCAGGTCAGGGCACGCGGGCGTCGTGAGCGAGGAGAACAGCATGGCGTCGCCACAGGCACTGAGTGAAGCCGATCGCCGCATCGTCGCGGCGTGGGCGGCCGAGTGCGCGGAGCGCGTGCTCCCGCTGTTCGAGGCGGCATCGCCGACAGACGACCGCGCCCGCGATGCGATCGCCCGCGCACGTGCGTTCGCGCGCGGGGAACTGAGCGCGGCTGGGGAGATCCGCCGCCGCTTCGTGGCTGGACGTGCGGCCCGCGACGTGGCCGATCCCGCAGCGGTCGCCGCAGCCCGAGCGGCGGCGCAGGCGGCGGGCGTCGCGCACATGGGCGCCCACGCGCTCGGCGCCGCAGCCTACGCCGCGAAAGCGGCGGGGCTCGCCGCGTCCGCGGGCCCCGACGCCGTCGACACCGAGGTCCAGTGGCAGCTCGCGCACATGACCGACGACGTGCGTGCGGCGCTGCGTCTGCTGCCTCCGCTGGGAACGGACTCGTCCGGACCGCTCGGGCCGGGACTGCTCGCCGCCGGCATCCTCGGCTCTGTCATCCGCCGGATCCAGTCGGCGTTGGGGCCCCCGGCGTTGACGCCGTCCACCCGGTAGCGGGTGCGGCCTACAGTAAGCGCAGGGCATCGTCGCCCGCGTGCGCGAAGGGAGCAGGACGCATGAGTGCAGGTTTCGAGGCGACCTCGACGATCGAGATCGCCGCACCCAGGGAACGCGTCTGGGCCGTGCTGACCGATCCCGACGCCGTGCGCGAGTTCATGCTCGGCACCGAGCTCGACACGGACTGGGTGGTCGGCGGTCCCATCCGCTGGCGCGGTGAGTGGAAGGGGCAGCCGTACGAGGATCACGGGGTGATCGTCGAACTCGAGCCAGGCCGCCGTCTCGTGAACACGCACTTCAGTCCGCTGAGCGGTGCGGAAGATGCGCCGGAGAACTACCACACGCTCACGTGGGCCCTCGACGACGGGCGCGGTCCCGGCACGACGGTGTTCACGCTCTCGCAGGACAACAACCCCACACCCGAGGCGGCCGCGCACTCCAAGGCCGTGTGGGACGGGCTCGTCGCGAAGGTGAAGGAGATCGCCGAGCGCGACTGACCGCCTGCCGACGCGTCAGGAGCGCCAGCTGTCGTCGGTCATGGCCGCGCCGGCCTGCGGGCCCATCTGCAGCATCCCGCCGTCGACGACCATCGACGCGCCGGTGATGTACGACGCCGCGGGGGAGGCGAGGAAGGCGATGAGTGCGGCGACCTCGCGCGCATCGCCCGGGCGGCCGAGCGGGATCCCTGGCCGGTGCTTCGTCCTCGGGTCTTCGTCGGTCTGGCCGGTCATGGGCGTGGCGATCTCGCCGGGTGCGACACTCACCGCCGTGATGCCGTAGCGGCCGAGCTCGAGGGCGGCGCTCTTCATGAACCCGCCGAGCCCGTGCTTCGCGGCGTCATAGGCGCTCGAGCCGACCATCGGCTGGTGCTCGTGCACGCTCGTGACGGCGATGATCCGCCCGCCGCGACCGGCCGCGACCATCCTGCGCGCCGCGCGCTGGATGCACAGGAAGGCACCGGTGAGGTCGGTGTCGACCACATGGCGCCAGTCGTCGAGGGTGAGCTCGAGCAGCGGCGTCGTCGAGCCGGTACCGACGTTGTTCACGAAGACGTCGAGTCCGCCGAGCTCTTCGGCGAGCTCATCGATGACGTCGCCGCACTCATCGAGCCGGGTCGTGTCGAGGTGGGTGACGACCGCCCGCACCCCGTGGCTCTGCACCTCGTCGGCGGTGCGCTGTGCGCCCTCTTTATCGGCGCACCAGGTGATGCCGACATCCATCCCGTCGGCGGCGAGCGCCACGGCCGTGGCTCGGCCGATGCCGGAGTCAGATCCGGTGACGATCGCGCGCCGCGGCGCGGGCGAGTCGGCGGTGTCGATGCGTTCTTCGCTCACGACCGCGACGCTAGGCGGGTGCCGACGGGGTCACGAGGGGCTTGCACCCGCCGCTTCGCTGTGCGAGGCGGTCTACTGACTCGTGGCGCGCTCGATCGACATGACCAGAACGACGCGGTCGGCCTTGTTCGCCGGAGGAGTGGTGCTCGGGTCGCCGTAGCGATTCTGCAGCCGCACGTAGAACGCGCCCTCGGGGTCGGGCACAACCTCGACGAGAGTGCCGGCGACCTCGAGGTAGTGCTCCTGGTTCTCCGGGTCGACGATCGACAGCGCCATCGACGGGTTGTGTTGCAGATTGCGGTACTTCTGCCGCTTGTTCGTATGCGTGAAACGCACGTGCTCGCCGTCGAACTCGAACCACATCGGGGTGACCTGCACCGTGTCGTTCGGGCGGATCGTGCCGAGGTGCCCGAACAGGGGCAGCTCGAGAAGATGGCGGCGGTTGGCGGGGATGAGCTTGTCGAGATCGGCCATGCCTCCAGCAAAGCACAGCGGCGTTTGCCTCCGGGGTCGGGCAGCGGATGTCGCATCCCGGCAGTAGTCTCCCGTCATGCCTTCGTTCGCCACGCTCGAGACGCCGGTGGGCACGCTGGGCGTGAGCAGCAGCGGCGACGCGATCACCGGCGTCGGCTGGCGTATGACACCACCGGGGGACGTCGCTGATGGGCCCGACGCCGTGCTGGCCGAGGCGATCGCGCAGCTGTCGGCGTACTTCGCGGGCGACCGCCGCCGCTTCGATGTGCCGTTCGATCTCGGGCGGCAGACGGCCGGCACACGTGCGGTGCTGTCGGCACTGTATGAGACGGTGGAGTACGGCGAGTCCGTCACCTACGGGGAACTTGCGGCCCGCAGCGGATCGGGCATCCCCGCGCGAGGGATCGGCGCGATCATGGGCGCCAACCCGATCCCGATCATCGTGCCGTGCCATCGGGTGCTGGCCGGCGACGGGCTGGGCGGGTACTCCGGCGGCGTCGACGGCCAAGGGTTGGTCACGAAGCGCCGGCTGCTCGAGCTCGAAGGCGCCCTTCCGGCTCCCCTGTTCTGACGACGTCCGGCCGCCTGCGTCGGCGAGATATCCATGAAGGCTGGGCGCGATGTCCGTGACGCTCGGCGCGATGGCTGTGAGCAGGAGCAGAATCGCGGCATGGAACTGCAGCTCAGCATGGTGGTGCTCGAAGTGGCCGACCTCGACTCATCCGTGCGCTTCTACCGTCGGCTGGGTCTCGACATCCCCGACCCGAGCGGTGAGCGACCTGTCGTCGCGCACCGGATGGCCAGCGGGGTGACCCTGCTGCTGATCAACGGATTCGCCTCGCGCTACGACCCGGACTGGACGCCTCCGGCGGGCGGCTACTCACAGATGCTCGAGTTCTACGTCGGCGACGACGCTATCGTCGACAGCACGTGGGACGACCTTGTGGCGGCCGGCTATCACGGCCGGATGGCGCCCACCCAGACGGCGGGGCCCTACGCCGCGATGGTGGACGACCCGGACGGCAACGTCGTCCTGCTGACGTCCGACGAGGCGGCCTCACCGACTTCCGTTTGACCACTGATGGCTGCCTGTGGCTTTAGGACGGTTCCTCCGGCCTGCCCGGTCCTCAAGCCCCGGGAGGACCGTCGAGCACCGTCGGAATGTACTCCAGCAGCTGGATCTGCCCGTCGAACGTGCGGGCCTCGACGAGTTCGAGCCGGACATCCGGGTAGCCGTCGAAGATGCGGTCCTGGCCGGTCGCGCCGGTGATCACCGGGAAGATCACGACGCGGTACCGGTCGACGAGGCCAGCCGTCAGGAGCGAACGGCACAGGGCGATGCTGCCGAGCGTGCGCAGCGGCCACGGCGACTCCTCCTTCAGCGTCCGGGCGAACTCGACAGCGTCGGTGCTGACCAGCGTGGAGTTCGCCCAGTCGAGTGGCTCCTCGAGGCTCGATGAGAACACGTACTTCTGGACACCATCGAGCACGCCCGTTCCCTCTTCACCGGCGGCGGCGAACTGGGACATCAGCCGATACGTCGTGGCGCCCATGAGGAGGGGAGCATCCCGCTCGGGCGATTCAGACAACCAGGCAAGGTATTCGGGACCCTCGAGTCCCCACCAGCCCGGCCAGCCCTCGGCAGCACCGTAGCCATCGAGCGAGCAGATGAAGTCGATCGTCAAGGTCTGCATGAGCGCCCCGTTCCCGTTCGGTCGCCCCGCGCAGGCCGACCCGTGCGCGGATGGGACGAGCCTAGGTCTCCGTGCAATGCGACGGAACCCCCGGCGACATGCCGCTGCGGGCTCCTTGTAGGTTCCCGCTCGAGATGGCGAAGAGTTCCGGGATTCCACGGTAGTTGGCAGAGGTCTCGGGGGCAGGATTCCACGCGAAATGGCGGATTCCTACACGGGACTCATGGCTTGTCCGCGCGTCGCTCGAGACGCTAATGAGCCGGTGGTGGTGACGTAACAGCGTCGATGTGTCTCGGTTCGGTTCTACTTCTTGCGGCGTCCTGGGATGAGGCGGGCGGAGTTGAGGATGAACGCCGTCTCGCTGCCGACGTGGATGAACGCGGCCAGCACCGGCCCGAGCAGACCGAACGCGGCCAGACCCATGCCGATGAGGTCGACGGCGATCGTGCCGGCGAAGTTGAACATCACGATCCTGCGCGCTCGTCGTGCGACGTGGATCGTGTGGGCCAGGTCGTGCAGGTCGGAGCTGATGAGCACGACGTCGGCGCTCTCACGGGCGATGTCCGTTCCCGAGCCCATTGCGATCCCGACGTCGGCGCGTGCCAGCGCGGGGGCGTCGTTCACGCCGTCGCCGACCATCGCGAGCTTGTGGCCGGCGGCGCGCTCGGCGTCGATCGCCGCGAGCTTCTGTTCCGGGAGGAGACCTGCGCGCACGTCGTCGATGCCGAGTTCGGCCGCAACGGCCTTCGCCGTCGCTTCCTGGTCTCCCGTGATGATGAGCGTGCGCAGCCCGCGGCGATGCAGCTCGGCCACCGCCCCGCGTGCGGAGTCCCGCAACGTGTCCGCGAGCAGGATCGAGCCGGCGTAACGCCCGTCGACGGCGACGTGCACCGCGGTCGCGATGCCCTGACCTTCGAGGGCGTCGGGCGCGTCGGTGACCAGGCCGCGGCTGCCCGCCGCGACCGCGCGACCGGCGACGGTCGCCGTGACCCCGAGGCCCGGCCGGTAGACGAACTCCTCGGCCGGTCCGAGCGGCAGGCCCTCGGCGCGCGCGTGGGCGACGATCGCCTGTCCCAGCGGGTGCTCGGAGTAGGACTCGGCCGCCGCGGCCAGGATGAGCAGCCCGTCGACGGATTCGCCGTCGACGGTGCGCACGTCGACCACGGCAGGGGTGCCGGTCGTGAGCGTGCCGGTCTTGTCGAACACCACCGTGTCGACCGCGGAGAGCGTTTCGAGGTGCGCCCCATGCTTGATGAACGCCCCCGAGCGGGCGATCCGGGCGATAGAGGCGAGCACGGCCAGCGGCGTGCCCGCCGCGATGCCGCAGGCCCCGGCGACCACGACCACGGAGATAGACGCGGTGATATCGCGAGTGATGACGTAGGTGAGGACCGCGCCACCGAGAGCGAGGTACACCAGCCACGCCGCCAGCTTGTCCGCGAGCCGCTGCACAGGCGGCTCGGAGGACTGCGCATCCCGCACCGCCTCGACGATGCGCCCGTAGGACGACTCCGCACCGACCCGCTCGGCGCGGACCTCGACCGCCCCGATCTGGTTGATCGACCCGGCGTACACCTCCGCGCCGGTCGCAATCTCAACCGGCAGCGACTCGCCCGTGATCCGCGACTGATCCGCGGTCGACTCGCCCGCGACCACGACCCCGTCGACCGGGATGCGGCCGCCCGGAGCGACCACGACCACCTGCCCCGCGCTGACCTCGGCCAGCGGCACCGTCACAATGTCGCCGCCCTGCCGGACCTGCACCGTCTCGGGCAGGAACGCCATCAGATCGGTGAGCGCGTCACGGCCGCGGTCCATCGAGAGGTCTTCCAGAATCTCGGCAGCGAGCACGAACGTCGTGATGACCAGCGACGTCACCCACTCACCGATCGCCGCCGCGGCGACGATCGCGATGAGCATCGACAGCTCCATGCTCATCCGCCGGTTGCGGACGTCGTGCAGCGCCTCCATCAGGATCGGCCAGCAGCCAACCACCAGGCCGACCAGGGCGACGACCGGCACCGCCGGCCACGGCCACGTCAGGCCGAGCGCCACGGCGACCGTGCACGCCGCGACGAACAGGGTACGCAGCAGGTCGCCGCGGTCGATCTTGCGCCACAGGCTCGCCGCGCTCGTCGCGGCCGCGGCGTCGCTCAGCCGCGTGTCGGTCGCGCTCACTGTGCCGATCCGGTTGCGGCGGTCGTCGTCACACCCTCAGCGGTCAGATGGTGCGGCGGGAACACCCCATCGACGACGTGCTCAGCCTGGAACACGGCATGGTTCACCAACTCACGGGCGTGCTCGTCGATCAGGCTGTAGAACACGCGCGTGCCCTCCTGCCGCGCCTCGACGATCCTGCCCCACCGCAGCTTCGCGAGATGCTGGGATACCGCTGTGGGCAGCTTCCCGACCCGCTCGGCCAGCTCGCCCACGGGCAGCTCCCCGTCGCGCAACGCCAGGATGATCCTGATGCGGGTCGCATCCGACAGCAGAGTGAACACCTCGGCCGCCAGGTCGACATACTGACTCTCCACGCCAAAAGTGCATCTCTTCGTATCTTCACGCACACGCACATACTAGCGCAGCGGACTTGGCAGTCAACCGGACACCCGGACACGCGCCGCGGGCTGGTGGCGGCGCGATCAGGTGCTCTCGCGTTGCTCGAAGCATGCAAGCTCGACACGCACACCCGACCCCCTCCACGTGGCAGAGATACCAAGCGCCTGCCAACTGTCCGCG
This sequence comes from Microbacterium altimontanum, assembly GCF_058349865.2. Taxonomy (NCBI): domain Bacteria; kingdom Bacillati; phylum Actinomycetota; class Actinomycetes; order Micrococcales; family Microbacteriaceae; genus Microbacterium; species Microbacterium altimontanum. The sequence continues at coordinate 136,206 of NZ_JBYRJB020000008.1, forward strand.
GAATATGTCATCTCGGCGTGGAACCTACAACAGTGTAGGTTCCTGGTCGAGATGGCGGAGGATCGCGCCGAATCCAGGGCAGTTGGCAATCGTCTTGAGATCGGGATTCCACACGAGATGGCGGTTTCCTTCGCTCGGCGCGCTACCTCCCGCCGCTGACCTACCGTAGCCAACCCGTTGTAGATGCGGCGGAGCGTAGCCTCAACCTCATCGAAGCGTGCGCGCCTGCCAGTCAGTCGCCCTTACGTGCCTTCCGCGGCGGTCACGGAGTCCACGCGTCTTGCGGGGGTCGCGGCCGGGCTGCGGCTTCGCTGGCTGTAGCGAGCCGGCGGTTGGCATGGCGATCGTAGAACTCCAGCCACCTCGCGAGGACGTCTGAATCCATGAGGTGGCTGCCGATGAGGACACCACCACTCCCTGAGTGAACCAGGATGTGGTCCCATCCGCCCTCGTCCTCGGCGAACCGGTACGTCAGTTGTCCCCACGACGGGTCCTCGTAGATGACGTGCGCCTCGTTGCGGTCGGGGAAAACGACCCCGGAGACATCGCTCGCGAACGTCCCAGCCGCGATTCGGTCGTCGCGGTATGAGAGCCGGCGGTCTTCCACGGCGAGTCGAAGCCCCTCTTTCGCGTCGGATTCTTCGGTGTGATTCTGGATGCAGGTGCGGTAGCTGAAGTCCACGTCGGACCCATCTACGCGTTTGATCCAGATCCCCGTGGCATCAGGTCGCACGTTGAACTTGTCGCCGTCGCTGGTCAGGCCGACGTAGAAGTATTTGACTCCAGCACCAATTTTCTCGGGCGCATCGGGATGCAGGTCAAGGACTTCGCGAAGCATGAGGTCGTGACCGGGGTCCGTGATGCGGAGTGGAGTCCTGCATAGTGGTGTAGCGCGCGGTGGCCGGGCTCGTCGGATGCGACGTAGACGCGGTCACCGTGTGAT
>NZ_JBYRJB020000009.1:0-106628 GCF_058349865.2 Microbacterium altimontanum
ACCACCTACCGGGTCCCCAACGCCCTGCGCCGCTGGCTGGGCGCCCGCGACCCGGTGTGCACCTTCCCCGGCTGCGGACGCCTCGTCCGGGACTGCGAGATCGACCACCGCATCGAATGGCACCAAGGCGGCACCACCGACGCCGACAACACCGGACCACTGTGCAAATCCCACCACCGGGTGAAGACCGAAACACGGTGGAACATCACCACCACACCCGACGGCACCGTGCAGTTCCGTTCGCCCACCGGCATCACCACCGACACCGACCCACCACCCTGGTAGACCATGGCCGGGGGCTCCGGCCCGCCTGTGGATAACTCCGACGTGTCATGCGATCGGGTCGCTACCGTGGTGCATGTGTCTCGTCGTCTCGCAGGGCTCACCATCGCCGCCGTCTGCGCGCTCGCGCTCTTGACCGGCTGCACACCGCAGCCCACCGAAACGCCGACTCCGACGCCCCGTTTCACGAACGAAGCACAGGCCTTCAAGGCCGCAGAGGAGACCTATCGCGCGTACGTCGATGCAGTGAATGCCCTGGATACGCTGGACCCAGCGACCTTTGAATCGGCCTATGACTGGACCACCGGCGAGGCGTTGGCCGCGGACAAGAAGAACCTCACCCGCTACTACTCGAAGGGCATCTCGAAGACAGGTGCAATCGTCATAGAGCTGATTGCTCCTCGGGACGTCAACGCCGGACCGATCTTCGGTTTCCCTGGATGTCTGCGAGAACGTCTCCGGAGTCGACCTCATCGATAAGTCCGGTGTATCGATCGTGGCCGCCGATCGCCCGGACGTGCAACAGAACGTTGTGACGTTGAAAGCGTCTAGCTCATAACAAACGGGCTTCCTCGTCGAAAGCGAATGGAAACGAACGGATGGACCCTCGTGTTCACCGGGCTGAGGCGATCATCGCTGCTCGTCGCCACACTTCTGATCTCCATTATTGGCATGAGCGGAGCGGAAGACCCTCCGGGCGGCGGTCTTGTGGGTGGGCTGGAATCGGAAGCCGCATCTGACGGGACCTCGGTGACCGTGACCGGTCAGAAGCATCAGCCGGGTCGCGATCCAGCGCCTGCCACGCCTCGTCAGTACCGCGGCACGACAGACAACGGAGGCTCACACGACGACACCGTCCACGCTCCGTCCACCGACCCGCTGACTGCGGTGGACTGCGAAGACCCTGCGACCCCGTGCCGCCTCAACGGCCCGTCCCCGTCGCCGAGCCCGACCCCGAAGGCGACAACCATCCCGGCGGTGACTCTCACCGACCTGGTCTCCTTCCGCCCCACCCCACCGACCCTGATCAGCGAACCCGACCACATCGGCATCGCCGGACTCCCCCAGAACCTCATCGCCCACACCACCACCCAAACCCTCCACGGACACCTGTTCGACCTGCCCGTCACCGTCCGATTCACCCCACACCACTACACCTTCACCCCCGGCGACGGCACCACCCACACCCACCACACCGGCGGCACCACCTGGGCCTCCACCGGCAAAGCCCAATTCACCCCGACCCCCACCAGCCACACCTACACCCACCGCGGCACCTACCCCGCCACCGTCACCGTCTCCTACACCCCCACCGTCACCTTCGACAACACCACCTGGCAAACAGTGCCCGGCTACATCACCGCCACCAGCAGCACCCAACGCATCCGCATCCTCGAAGCACACACCGCCCTCGTCGCACACACCTGCACCGAAGACCCCACCGCACCCGGCTGCTGACCCACACCCCACCCCCACACGCACCCCAACCCCCGCCCGCAAGCCCACTCACCGCACCGCCCGGACGTCGCCGAATCAGGCACAGCAACGGAATCAGGCAGATCCCGCCACGATCCGCCTGAATCCACACCATCGCCTGAACTCGCGACACCCCACGACGCAACACCGACGCTGACCCGACTTCCGCGCAGTCCGGACGTCACCGAATCAGGCACAGCGACAGATTCAGGCAGATCGCGCCACAATCCGCCTGAATCCACACCATCGCCTGAAGTCGAGATGCCCAGGACGTAAGCCCGGCTGCCGACCCACGGCAAGCGCTGCTGCGCCGCGACTCACTCGTCGCGCAGCACGTCCAGCGCGTGTTGGAAGTCGGCGGGATACTCCGACGCGAACTGCACCCACTCGCCCGTACCGGGGTGGGTGAACGCCAACTGGTGGGCGTGAAGCCACTGCCGCGTCAGGCCCAGCCGAGCCGACATCGTCGGATCCGCTCCGTACAGCGGGTCGCCGACGCACGGGTGCCGATGCGCCGCCATGTGCACGCGGATCTGATGCGTACGCCCGGTCTCGAGGTGGATCTCCAGCAGCGCCGCGCCCCGGAACGCCTCGATCGTCTCGTAGTGCGTCACCGAGTCCTTGCCGTCGGGTGTGACCGCGAACTTCCACGGATGCGACCGGTGCCGGCCGATCGGCGCGTCGATCGTCCCGCTCAGGGGGTCGGGATGCCCCTGCACGACGGCGTGATAGATCTTCTCCACGGTCCGTTCCTTGAACGCCCGCTTCAGCTCGACGTACGCCCGCTCGCTCTTGGCGACGACCATCAGCCCGCTCGTTCCGGCGTCCAGCCGGTGCACGATCCCCTGCCGTTCGCTCGGGCCGCTCGTGGCGATCCGGAACCCGGCCGCCTTCAGCGCCCCGAGCACCGTCGGGCCTTCCCATCCGAGCGACGGATGCGCCGCCACACCGGCGGGCTTGTCGACCACCACGATGTCATCGTCGTCGTGCACGATGCCGAGGTCCGGCACGGCGATCGCCTCGACAGCGGGCTCTGACTTCGGGGTCCACGTCACCCCGACCCACGAACCGGCGTGCAGCCGGTCCGATTTCCCGACCGTGCGGCCGTCGACGCTCACGCCCCCGCTGTCGGCGACCTCGGCGGCGAAGGTGCGCGAGAAGCCGAGCATCTTCGCGAGGGCGGCGTCGACGCGGATGCCGTCGAGCCCGTCGGGAACCGGGAGCGTACGGGACTCCACGTCAGTCCTCGGCCGCGCTCTCGGCCTTCGTGCGCTTCTCCCGGGTGCCGTCGAGCCGCACGCCGACGAGGACGAGGATGGCGACCCCCACCATCATCGTCGTGATGAACATGTCGGCCACGTTGTAGGTCGCCGGCATCATCCACGGTGTGTTGATGAAGTCGACGACATGTCCCACCGCGAAGCCCGGCTCACGAAGCAGCCGATCGCTGAGGTTCCCGAGCACCCCGCCGAGGAGGAGCCCCAGCACGATGGCCCAGGCGCGGGAACGCACCCGCGTGCCGACGAGCCAGATGATGACGAGCGCCACGACAGCCAGCGCGATCGTGAAGACCCATGTCACGTTCTCACCGATCGAGAACGCAGCCCCCGAATTCTTGATGAGGAAGAAGATCAGGAAGTTGCCGATCACACGCACCGGCTGCTCGAGCGGCAGGTGCTGCAGCGCGAGGTACTTGGTGAACTGATCGGCGGCCAGCACCAGCACTGCGAGGATCACAGTGATGGTGCCGGCCGCCGCCGTGCGCAGTGGGGCGCGGCCGCTCAACGACCGGGCCTAGCGGCCGACGGCCGAGACCGACGCCGAGCCGCTGCTGCTCGCAGTCGAGTCGAGGTCGCGCAGCTTGCCTTCGATGTAGCTGCGGAGCTGGCTGCGGTAGTCGCGCTCGAAGTTCTGCAGCTCGGAGATGCGGCCTTCCAGCGCCGCGCGCTCCTTCTCGAGCCGCGCGATCTCCTCACGACCACGAGCCTCCGCGTCGGACACGATCGACGCGGCCTGGGCCTGTGCATCGGCGATGAGCTTGTCGCGCTGCGCCTTGCCCTCTGCGACGTGCTCGTCGTGCAGACGCTGCGCCAGCTCGATGATGCCGGCGCTCTGGTTCGCGCCGCCCGTCGCGGCCGCGGGAGCCTCGGCGGGGGCCGGAGCCGGCGCCTCAGCCTGAGCGGGAGCGGCGGCCTGCTCGGCGGCGGGTGCCGGCGTCGCGCCGGACTCGTACGCGGCGAGCTTCGCCTTCAGCTCCTCGTTCTCGGCGAGTGCCTTGCGCCACTCCACGACGATCTCGTCGAGGAAGTCATCGACCTCATCGGGGTCGAAGCCCTCCTTGAACCGGACGTGCTGGAACTGCTTGGTGACGACGTCATCCGGAGTCAAAGGCATTTCTTCCTCTTTCGGGGCTCGTATCAGTGCTGGCCGATGTCAGGATAACCGGCGTTGCCGACCGGTCATATCAGGAAAGCATAGTCGGGGCGCTCGGTGCGACGCGAGCGAGGCGCCACCGCGCGACACGCAGCGGCCGGCCCTCGACCGGCCCGGTGAAGGCTTCACAGCGCCGCGATGGTACCTGTGATCGACAGCAGCACGAAACACGCCAGAAGCACGATGGTGAACGCGAAGTCGATCGCCACAGGACCGATCCGCACCGGCTTGACGAACCGGCGGAGGAGCCGGATGGGCGGGTCTGTGACGGTGTAGACGAGCTCTGCCACGACGAGTCCCGCGCCCTTCGGGCGCCATCCCCTGTCGAACAGCGGGATGTAGTCGAGCACCATCCGTGCGAGCAGGACGATGACGTACAGGAGCAGAAGTCCGTTCAGGACGGCTGCGATGAGGTGGACCGCTCCCACGTCGGACTACGGCTGCGCGAAGGGCGCGACCTCGGGGTCCGCCTGCGCGACGGTGCCGTCGCCGGAGACGGCGACGTTCTCGGGCGAGAGGAGGAACACCTTGCTGGTGACGCGCTCGATGCGGCCGTACAGGCCCAGCGAGAGCCCGCTCGCGAAGTCGACGAGGCGGCGCGCGTCGGCATCGCTCATCTGCGAGAGGTTGATGATCACCGGGATTCCCTCGCGGAAGTTCTCGGCGATCAGCTGCGCGTCGCGGTACTGCTTCGGGTGCACGGTGAGGATCTCGCTCACGGCGCTAGGTGCCGGCTGGCGCACCACGGCAGGGCGGTGGATGGGTGTGACCGGCGCGGCGGGCTTCTCGACGCTCTTCACCGTGCTGCGCGAAGCGGCCGGCTGCTGCTGCTCCGGTTCCTCGTCGTACACGTCTTCCTCGTCGGCGAGGCCCAGGTACACCATGGTCTTCTTGAGCGGGTTCGACATCGCATCCTCCGTTTGCTCGTCTGATTCGAGGCTAAGTGTGCACGGGCCGCGAGCCCGTGATTGCCGTGCCGATCCGCAGGTGTGTCGCACCCGCATCGATCGCCTCGGCGAAATCGGCCGTCATTCCCGCCGAGATCCAGTCGGCATCCGGAACCACCGCGCGGAGGCGTTCCGCGTACCCGGCGAGCCGGGCGAACGCGGCCGCCGGCGACTCGTCCAGAGGCGCGACCGCCATCACGCCCCGCACGCGCAGCGTGCGGCATCCGGCCACATGCTCGGCGAGCCGCTCCAGGCCCTCCGGAGCAACACCCCCGCGGTCGGGGTCGTCGGTGAGGTTGATCTGCAGCAGCACGTCGAGCACTGCAGGGTCGTCCTCGCCGGCTCGCTCGAGCGCGTCGGCGATCTTCTCCCGGTCGAGCGAGTGGACGACGGATGCCGCGGCCCGGATCGCGCGTGCTTTCTTGGACTGCGCCTGCCCGATGAAGTGCCAGCGCAGGTCGGTCAGGTCCGCGAGCTCCTCGCTCTTGGCCGTGAGCTCCTGCTGCCGGTTCTCGCCGACGTCGCGCACTCCGAGACGGTGGAGGTCGGCGACGAGCGAGGCCGGGTGGAACTTCGTGACGACGATGCGCGTGATGGCGGACGGATCGCGCCTCGACGCGCGCGCCGCATCAGCGATGCGCGCGTCGATGTCGGCGAGCCGACCGGCGAGATCGTCCACTTACTTCAGGAAGTCGGGGATGTCCAGATCGTCCTCGCCGAAGGCGGAGTCGAAGCCCGACTCGGCCACGACCGGCACCGGAACGCTCTTGATCTCGTCCGCCGACTCCGACGCTCCGCGCGCGGCATCGTCGGCCGACGTCGTCGGCAGCGCGGGCGCCGCTGCGGGCCGGCTCGTCATGATCGGCTCGATGCGCTGCTGCGGCTCACCGCCGTCGAAGCCCGCCGCGATCACCGTCACACGCACCTCGTCGCCGAGCGTGTCGTCGATCACGGTGCCGAAGATGATGTTCGCCTCGGGATGCGCGGCTTCCTTCACCAGCTGCGCGGCGTCGTTGATCTCGAAGATGCCGAGGTTCGAGCCACCCTGGATCGACAGCAGCACGCCATGCGCTCCCTCGATCGACGCTTCCAGCAGCGGGGACTCGACGGCCAGCTCCGCGGCCTTGATCGCCCGATCGGCGCCGCGCGCCGATCCGATGCCCATGAGAGCCGATCCTGCGCCCTGCATGACCGACTTGACGTCGGCGAAGTCGAGGTTGATGAGACCCGGCGTGGTGATGAGGTCGGTGATGCCCTGCACACCGGCGAGGAGCACCTGGTCGGCGGTGGCGAAGGCCTCGATCATCGAGATGCCGCGGTCGCTGATCTCCAGCAGCCGGTCGTTCGGCACGACGATGAGCGTGTCGACTTCTTCCTTGAGCTTCGCGACGCCGGCCTCGGCCTGGCTCTGCCGGCGACGGCCCTCGAACGAGAACGGCTTCGTGACGACACCGATGGTCAGGGCCCCGATCGACTTCGCGATCTTGGCGACCACCGGTGCACCGCCCGTGCCGGTGCCGCCGCCCTCGCCGGCCGTGACGAAGACCATGTCGGCGCCCGCGAGGGCTTCCTCGATCTCCTCCGCGTGGTCTTCGGCGGCGCGTCGGCCGACCTCCGGGTCGGCACCGGCTCCGAGGCCGCGGGTGAGCTCGCGTCCGACATCGAGCTTGATGTCGGCGTCGCTCATCAGCAGCGCCTGGGCGTCGGTGTTGACCGCGATGAACTCGACACCGCGCAGCCCCAGCTCGATCATGCGGTTGACGGCGTTCACGCCGCCGCCACCCACACCGACCACCTTGATCACTGCGAGGTAGTTCTGGTTCTGGCTCATGCCGGCCTCCGTCTCGTCCCGAACCACGCTGTTAAACCTTCAACCTCATCTAGAGGTTTAAAGAATTGCCCGGTATGCAATTCCTTCGAGTTCGAAGGTAAGCGGAGCACGGCCGTGCACCCGCGAGGACACGGGCGTGTCGCGCAAGTTTCGTCGGCGATTCGGGGGCGGCGCGGTCTCAGCGGACCAGGACCGCGGACGGGCTGGACACGTCGTAGGACGAGACGCCCTTCGGCGGCCGTGCCTTCATGATCTTCTGCAGCACGAGCGCCTTCATCGCGGAGTCGTCGGCGCTGCCCCACACGACGGATGTGCCGGTCTTGCCCAGGGTCAGGGTGACATCGTCCGGCGTGGTCGCCGTGACCTTCGTGACCTGAGAGCGGATGCCCGCGGGCAGCGACCTCACCACCTGACCGGCCGCACGGAACGCCTTCGAGTGCACGCCGGCCCCGATGGAGATCAGCGGCTGGTTCTTCGGGGCGGACGCGGTCGTCGACAATGCGACGCCCGCGGCGTCGACGAGCGTGTACCCCGCCGGACCCTTCACGACCCCGACGGGCGTGCGCTCGACGATCCGCACCACGAGCTCGTGAGGCGGACGCGCCTCGAGCGAGTACGACTGCACGAGCGGGAACGTCACGAGCGCCGCCTTCACGTCGCCCTCGTCCACGAGTGGCAATGGCGTGCCCAGTTCGCCCGTGAGCGCCTGCCGCACTGCGCTGGCGTCGAGGCTGTGGGCGCCCACGACGCTGATCTGCTGCACAGCGAACAGCGGACTGTAGGCGGCGCCGAAGGAGCCCGCGACGAGAACGAGCAGCGAGGCGCCGACGGCGATCCAGATCGCTCGGCGATGTCGCTGGCGCGCCGTGAACCGGCGCACCTCCGCCCGTTCGGTGCGGCGGCGGGCGCGGGCGGCCTTCCAGACCGCGCCGATGCCGACGCGACGTGCGTCGTCTTCCGCGCGTGCACCGGCATCAGACGCCTCCGTCTGTTCCCGGTGTTCCGGATCGAGCGGGATGACGTGCGCCGGGCGCTCGTCGGCGATGCCGTCGTCGGTCTGGGCGGGGACGGTCGGCACGCGCTCCGGCTTGCGCACCGGCGGCGGTGCGGGCAGGGGCGAGGGCCGGCGCACGGCTACTCCCCCGCGGGCACGCGGGTCAGGGCCTCGAGGACCTGGGGGATGATGAGGTTCACGTTGCCGCAGCCGAGCGTGATGACGTAGTCGCCGTCGCGGGCGACCGACGCGGTGTAGTCGGCCGCCTCCTGCCAGTCGGCGACGAAGTGCACCCGATCCTGGTCGGCGAAGTCGTCGCTGACGAGACGTCCGGTGACACCGGGAACGGGATCTTCCCGGGCGCCGTAGACGTCGAGCACGACGGTGTGGTCGGCGAGCGATTCGAGCACCTCGGCGAACTCGCGGTGCATATGCTGCGTGCGCGAGTAGGTGTGCGGCTGATGGACCGCGATGATGCGCCCGTCGCCGACGACGGTGCGAGCGGCGGAGAGCGCGGCGGCGACCTCGGTCGGGTGATGCGCGTAGTCGTCGTACACGCTGACGCCGCGTTCGGTCCCGTGCAGTTCGAAGCGGCGGACGGTTCCGGTGAACCCCGAGAGCGCCGACGCGGCCTCGCCGAGGCCATGGCCCAGCGTGAGGAGCACGGCGACGGCACCGGCCGCGTTGATCGCGTTGTGGGCGCCGGGGACCGCGAGCTGCACGTCGACGCTCGCGCCCGCATGGGTGACGGTGAACGAGACCGGTCCATCGGTGCGGATGTCTGTCACGCGGACATCGGCCGCGGCATCCGTTCCGAAGGTCACGACGTGGGGATGCGTGATGCGCTCGCGCACACGCCGGGCGCCGGTGTCGTCCGCCGAGATGACGACGGCTTCGCGGGCCTTGTCGGCGAACGCCGCGAAGGCTGCGTCGAAGGCGTCGGCGGTGCCGTAGTGGTCGAGGTGGTCGGGGTCGATGTTCGTGATGAGGGCGATCGACGTGTCGTAGAGCAGGAACGTGCCGTCGGACTCGTCAGCCTCGATCACGACGAGGTCGTCGGATCCGGTGGCGCTCGAGGTGCCGAGCTGCGCGATCACTCCGCCGTTGACGAACGTCGGATCGGTGCCGAGCGCCTGCAGCGCGGTCACGATCATGCCCGTCGAGGTGGTCTTGCCGTGCGCGCCCGCGACCGAGACGAGGCGCCGCCCGCCGATGAGCCAGTGGAGCGCCTGCGATCGGTGGATGACCGCGAGGCCGCGCTGCTTCGCGGTGACGAACTCCGGGTTCTCGGGCCAGATCGCGCCGGTGTGGATGACGGTGTCGGCGTCGCCGAGGTGGGCGGCGTCATGGCCGACGTGCACGTCGGCGCCGAGCGCGGCGAGAGCGCGCAGATTGTCGCTGTCGGCGCGGTCGGAGCCGGAGACCCGGATGCCGCGCTCCAGGAACATGCGCGCGAGCCCCGACATGCCGGATCCGCCGATGCCGATGAAGTGCGCGGCGTGGATCTCGTCGGGGATGGGGAGGCTCAAGTCGGGTCTGATCATGTCGGCTCCATCCTAAGTTGGCGCTCCTGATGCGCCGCCCAGGGCGCGCGGCGTCGCACGCGTTGATACGTTTGACCTCGCCGCCCACCACCCCCGGGAGCCCCGCATGATCACGATCGACCCCGAGAGCGCCACGCCGCCGTTCGAGCAGCTGCGCACGCAGTTCGTCGACGCCGTCGCGTCGGGCGCGCTCGCCCCGGGCGAGCGGCTGCCGACGGTGCGCCGCCTCGCCGAGGACCTCAGCCTCGCACCCGGGACGGTGGCCCGCGCCTATCGCGAGCTCGAGGCATCCGGTGTGATCGAGACGCGGGGACGCGCCGGCACGTTCGTCACGCTCGACCGCGACCCCGTGCGCCAGCAGGCCCAGCGCGCCGCGGCGGCGTTCGCGGAGCAGATCCGCTCCCTCAAGCTCGACGCCGACGACGCGCTCTCGATCGTCGCTGCGGCTCTCCGCGCGGGCGGCTAACGCCCCAGCGCCCGGTCGATGTGGACGATGACGTTCTCGGTTCCGCTGCGCGTGCCGACGGATGCCGCGGCCCGCCGCATCGCGTCGAGCGCCGCGCCATCGGCCAGCAGCGGCACCACGTCGCTGCGCACCCGATCGGCGGTGAACTCGCCGTCCGGGATGATCCGCGCCGCTCCCGCCCGCACCGCCGAGGCCGCGTTGAGGCTCTGCTCGCCGTTGCCGACGGCGTACGGGACGTACACCGCCGGGATCCCCAGCGCGCTGATCTCGCTCACCGTGGCCGCCCCCGAGCGTGACACGATCAGGTCGGCAAGAGCGAACGCGAGATCCATCCGATCGACGTACCGGCGCACCGCGTAACCGGGCAGGCCGGGGTCGGCCAGCTCGCTGCGCTCCCCCGTCACGTGCAGCAGCTGCCACCCCGCATCCAGCACGTCCCGCCAGCTGCCGCTGAACGCCTCGTTGAGCCGCTGCGCCCCCAACGACCCGCCGAACACGAGCAGCGTGGGCTTCGCGGCGTCGAGCCCGAAAAGAGCGGATGCCTCGGCCCGCGCCGCGTCGCGGTCGAGCGTCACGATCTCCCGGCGCAGGGGCATCCCGACGACCTCGCCCCGACGCAGCGGCGTCCCGTCGAACGCGACTCCCACGGCCGCCGCGCGACGAGCGCCCAGCACGTTCGCGAGCCCGGGCTTGGCATTCGCCTCATGGACGACGAACGGCACCCTCTCGCGACGGGCGGCGACGTATGCCGGAGCCGACGCGTATCCCCCGAATCCGACCACGACGTCCACACCGCGGTCGCGGATCTGCGCGCGCACCTGCGCGATCGCCTGGCGGAACCGCACCGGGAACGCCGCCGCCGCGCCGTTCGGCCGCCGGGGAAACGGCACCTTGTCCACGAACAGCAACTCGTAGCCGCGCGCGGGGACGAGCCGCGCCTCGAGACCTTCACGCGTGCCGAGCACGAGCACCTGCGCACCGGGCTCACGCTCGCGGAGCCCATCGGCGACGGCCAGCAGCGGATTCACGTGGCCGGCGGTTCCTCCACCGGCCAGAAGGTACGTCGTCACCTGACGACCCTAACGGGTGCGTGCTGGAGGGGTGACGGGAATCGGCCGGGCGGGCGGCTTGGCTGGAAGCGACCGCGCAAACGACAGCAGCACACCGCACGCGATCAGCACCGACACGAGCGACGTGCCGCCCTGCGACATGAACGGCAGCGGCACGCCGAGCACGGGGGCGAGCCGCAGCACGACGGCGATGTTCAGCAGCGCCTGACCGACGATCCACACGATGATGGCGCCCGAGACGATCCGCACGAACGGGTCGTGCGTCTTGCGGATCACGTGGAACACCCCCACGGCGAAGAGGGCGAACAGCACGAGCACGACACAGCAGCCGATCAGTCCCAGCTCCTCGCCGGTGATGGCGAAGATGTAGTCGTTCGCCGCGGCCGGCAGCCAGTCGTACTTCTGCTTCGAGTTCCCGAGCCCGACGCCGAAGAGCCCTCCGCTGGCGAGCCCCCACACGCCGTGCAGCGGCTGATAGCAGTCGCCGTAGTAGTCCGCGAGGCAGTTCGGATTCATGAAGCTCATGATCCGACGCATCCGGTCGGGGCTCGTGACGGCGAACACCGCGAGCGCGGCGAGTCCGCCGAGGAGCGGGAGGATGAAGATGCGCAGCTTCACTCCGGAGAAGAAGAGCGCGCCGAGCACGATGAACAGCAGGATGATCACCGTGCCGAGGTCATGGCCGGCGAGCACCGTGGCCATCACCGCGATCGAGACCGGCACGACCGGGATGAACACGTGCCGCCACCGGCCGAGCAGGGTCTGCTTGCGGAAGAGCACGTACCCCATCCACAGCGCGAGTGCGAGCTTGAGGAACTCCGACGGCTGGGCTTGGAGACCGGCGACCTGGATCCAGTTGCGGTTGCCGTCGTTCGTGACGCCCAGCGGGGTGAACACGAGAAGCTGGAACAGCGTCGCCGCGATGAGAACGGGCCAGGCGGCCTTCTTCCAGAACGACACCGAGAATCTGCTCGCGATGAGCATGATCGGGATGCCGATCAGGGCGAACATCCCCTGCTTGAGGAGCGCCTCGTACGGCGCATCGCCGTTCGCCGTGCCGATGGCGGATGTCGCGGACAGCACCATCACCAGACCGAAGCCGGTCAGCATGAGCGCCGTCGACAGGATCAGCAGGAACTCGCTGGGAACCGGTGCGAAGACCCTTCCCAGCACGACGCGGGCCGAGAGCCCGCGCTGCGGGTCGGCGTCAGGCGGCCCCGCCGGAGGCCGGGTCGTCGTGCTCGTCATCGGCCCCCCTCGAGATCAGCTCATGCACCGCGGCGGCGAACCGTGCGCCCCGGTCGGCGTAGGACGAGAACTGGTCGAACGACGCCGCGGCGGGGGCGAGCAGCACCACGTCCCCGTCACGCGCCACTCCGGCCGCGATCTGCACGACCCGCGCCATGACGTCATCAGTCTCACCGGCGTCGACCTCGATCACCGGCACCGCCGGCGCGTGTCGCGCGAACGCCGTCGCGATCGCCGCCCGCTCGACGCCGATCACGATCGCCGCCTTGGCCGTCGCGCCCCGCGTGGCGACGAGGTCGGCGATGTCGACGCCCTTCAGCTGCCCCCCGACGATCCACACCGCGCCGGGGTAGGCGGCGAGAGAGGATGCCGCAGCGTGCGGATTGGTCGCCTTCGAGTCGTCGATCCAGGTGACGCCGCCGGCGCTGCCCACCACCTCGATGCGGTGGGCGTCGAGACGGAAGCCGTCGAGAGCATCACGGATCGCGCCCGGCTCGACGCCGGCGGCGCGCGCCAGCGCCGCGGCCGCGAGGGCGTTCGCCACGACGTGCGGCGCCGCGAGGCCGCGGTCACGCAGCTCCGCGACCGTGCAGAGCTCCAGCGCGGTCGTGCGCCGCTCCTCGAGGAAAGCGCGATCGACGAGGATGCCGTCCACGACGCCGAGGTCGCTCGGCCCCGGCACGTCGAGGCCGAACCCGATGGCGCGCGCCCCCTCGACCACATCGGCCTCTTCGACCATGCGCATCGTCGCGGCATCCGCTCTGTTGTACACGCACGCGACCCGGGTGTTCGCGTAGACGACGGCCTTCGCGTCGCGGTAGGCCTCGAACGATCCGTGCCACTTGAGATGGTCGGCGGCGAGGTTCAGGCAGACGGCGGCGAGCGGCGAGACCGGGTCGGGCCCGGAGGTCTGGTGCGAGAGGTACCAGAGCTGGTGGCTCGAGATCTCGACCGCGAGCACGTCGAAGCCGCCCGGGTCGCGCACCGCGTCGAGCACCGGCACGCCGATGTTCCCGCAGGGCGCGGCGCGCAGGCCTCCCGCGGCGAGCATCGCGGCCGTCATCTGCGTCGTCGTGGTCTTGCCGTTCGTACCGGTGATCAGCACCCACTCGGCCGGCGTGCCATCGGGCCGTGTCACCTTGTCGCGCACTCGCCACGCGAGCTCGATGTCGCCCCACAGCGCGATGCCGGAGTCGAGGGCCCAGCGCACGACGGCGTGGTCGGGAGCAAAGCCCGGGGATGCGACGATCACCTCGGCGGCGAAGGCGGCGAGCTCATCCGGCACCTCGTCGAGCGGGCCGGTGTGCAGCCGCGCGCCGATGACCGGGAGGAGCCGCGAGTACTCGGCATCCGCGTCCTCGGTCACGACGAGGACGTCCGCGCCCAATTCGGCGAGCGTGTCGGCGACCGAGAAGCCGGTGACGGAGAGTCCGAGCACCGCGACGCGCAGACCCTTCCAGTCGGCATTCCAGCTGGTCAGGGCGTCGAGCCGTGCGGTCATGTCCGGGACAGCCATTCGACGTAGAACAGGCCCACACCCGTGACGGCGAGCATGCCCGCGATGAGCCACATCCGCACCACGATCGTGATCTCGGGCCATCCCCGCATCTCGAGATGGTGGTGGAACGGACTCATCAGGAACAGCCGCTTGCCGCGGGTGAGCTTGAAGTAGAGGCGTTGCAGGATCACGGATCCGGTGCCGATGATGAAGGCGCCGGCCAGCAGAGCGGCGAGGATCTCGGTGTGCGACAGGATCGACATGGCCGCCACGACGCCGCCGATCGCCATCGATCCCACGTCGCCCATGAACACCTTCGCCTTCGGCGCGTTCCACCAGAGGAAGCCGATCAGGGCGCTCACGAAGGAGGCCGCGACGATCGTGAGATCCATCGGGTCTCGCGTCGGGTAGCACGCGGGCTGATACGCGTCGACGAGCCCCTGCCCGCTGCAGGCCTGGTTGAACTGCCAGAACGTCACGAGGCTCATCGCGGCGATCGTGAAGATGCCGATGCCGGTCGCGAGGCCGTCGAGCCCATCGGTGACGTTGGTGCTGTTCGACCAGGCGACGCCGATGAAGCTGATCCAGACGAGGTAGAGGATCCAGCCGACGATCGCGCCGAGCGCGAAGAAGTTCAGCACCGGCACGTCGCGCACGATCGACACCATGCCGGATGCCGGGGTCTGCCCGTAGGGGTCTTTGAAGTTGAGCGCGAGGATCCCGAACGAGACGGTGACGAGCACCTGGCCGAGGATCTTCCGCCAGCCGCTCAGGCCGAGGCTGCGCTGACTGCGCACCTTCATGAAGTCGTCGATGAAACCGACGATGCCGAAGCCGACCATCATCCAGATGACGAGCAGGCCCGAGGCGGTCGGCGGGTTGTTGCCCGTGTAGCAGCCCACGAGGTATCCGACGATCGACGCGAGGATGAAGATCACCCCGCCCATCGTGGGAGTGCCGCGCTTCGCGGAGTGGCTCGGGTTGTGCACGTCCTCGGGGGTGCGGATCACCTGTCCCCAGCCCCAGCGGCGGAACAGCCGCAGGAAGACCGGGGTGAGGAAGAGCGTGAATGCGAGGGAGACCGCAGCCGCTGTCAGGAGGGATCTCACGAGAACGATTCTCCCAGACGATCGCCGAGGAACCGCAGGCCCGCGGAGTTGGACGACTTGACGAGCACGCGGTCGCCGTCGCGCAGCTCGCCGACGAGGTAGTCGTACGCCTCATCGGCGTCGGCGAAGAACACCGCCTCGTCATTCCACGAGCCCTCGCCGACCGCGGCGAGGTACAGGCGCCGCGCTTCCGCGCCGATCACGACGATGCGCTGGATGCGAAGGCGGACGGCGAGCTCGCCGATGCGATCGTGCTCTTCGCCCGCGTACTCCCCCAGCTCGCTCATCGCTCCGAGCACGGCGACGGTCCGCTCGCCGGGGCCGGTGATCTGCGCCAGCGTGCGCAGCGCCGCCGCCATCGAGTCGGGGCTCGCGTTGTAGGCGTCATTGATGATCCGCACCCGGTCGCTGCCCAGGGGCTGCATCCGCCACCGCTCCGCGAGCTCCACGGACTCCAGCCGCGCCAGGGCTGCGGCCGGGTCGACGCCGAGCTCCGTGGCGGCCGTCAGCGCGGCCAGGGCGTTCATGATGTGGTGCGCGCCGAGCACTCGCAGGTGCAGGGGACTCCGCGCGCCGTCGACGGTCACGGTGCAGCGCGTCCCCGACGCATCCGTCTCGATGTTCTCCGCGCGCACATCCGAGGTCGGCGCGGTGCCGAACCAGCGCACGGCGAGTCCGCGCTCGTCGGCGATCCGGGACATGGATGCGACCCGCGCGTCGTCGGCGTTCAGGACGGCGGTGCCGCCCGGGCGGACCGCCTGCACGAGCTCGGACTTCGCCTTCACGGTGCCCTCGATGCCGCCGAAGCCGCCGGCGTGGGCCATCCCGACCATGAGCACGACCCCGACGTCGGGGGTCACGAGCCCCGCGAGCCGGGCGATCGCGCCGGGTCCGCTGGCGCCGAACTCGCACACCAGGAACCGGGTCTGCTCGGTCACGCGCAGCATCGTCAGCGGCGCGCCGACCTCGTTGTTGAACGAGGCGCGGGGGGCGACCGTCTCGCCCTCGTCCTGCAGGATGCGCGCGAGGAGGTTCTTCGTCGTGGTCTTGCCGTTCGACCCGGTGATGCCGACCACCTTCAGGTCACCGACCTCGCGCACGCGCGCGACGACGGTGCGTGCGAGGTCGGCCAGCGCCTGTACCGCATCGGAGACGACGATCTGGGTGACGGATGCGTCGACCTCGTGCTCCACGATCGCGAGCACCGCGCCGCGCTCGACGGCGGCGTCGACGAACAGGTGCCCGTCGGTGGTCTCCCCGGGCTTGGCCACGAAGATCCCGCCGGGCCGGAGCTCGCGGGAGTCGGTGTCGACGTCGCCTGCGACGACGGTGTCGACGGTGTCGGCGCCGACGGTGCGGAGCCGGCCGTTCACGGCATGGGCGATCTGGGCGAGCGTGAGAGCGATCATGAGTGCAGGGGGCCGATCAGCCGAATTTGGGGAGGATCTTCGGCTTCGAGGTGGCGGGCATGACCCGGTACGTCTTCAGAACCTGGGTCATCGCCTTCTTGAAGTAGGGCGCGTTGGCCGAAGACGACCTTACCTTAGTGGGCTCGTTCAGCGTGATCGCGACGAGGTACTGCGGGTCGTCGGCGGGGGCGAATCCGATCATCGTCGTGTAGTAGACGCCCTGCTTGTAGCCGTGGCCGTTGGAGATCTGCCCGGTCCCGGTCTTCACGCCGATCCGGTAGCCCGGGATCTTGATCATGTCCTTGTACGACGCCTGCAGCGCGACGTTCTCGAGGATCTCGCGCATCTGCGACGAGGTCTTCTCGCTGATCACCCGGGTCGACTTCGGCAGCGTCGGGGTGACGACGGTGCCGTCGGCCTTCGTGCACGACTCGACGAGGCGGAGGGGCTTCTTCACTCCCCCGTCGACGATCGCGGTGTACGCGCCGAGCAGCTCGGGGATCGTCGTGGTGAGGCCCTGACCGTACGAGGTGTCGTAGCGCATCTGGTTGTCCCACTCCTGGTACGGGTGCACGATGCCCTGCGTCTGTCCCGGGAAGTCGATCGCGCTGCCCGAGCCGATGCCGAACTTCTTCAGGTAGTCGTATCGCGTCTGCAGGCTGATCCGCTGGCTGAACGTGGATGCGCCGACGTTCGACGAGTCCATGAGCACACCCGCGAGGGTGTAGTCGTAGGTGGGATGCCGCGTGGCGTCGCTCACCCGGGCGCCGTTGGCGAACGTCTTGCGATCGGGCACGACGGCGGTGGAGGTCGGCGACTGGTTCCCCGCGTCGATCAGCGTCGACGCGGTGAGCGCCTTGAACGTCGAGCCGGGCTCGAACTGGCTGTTGAAGATGTGGCTGTTCTTGTACGAGCCTGCCGCGTTGAAGTTGTTCGGGTCGACGGTCGGATACTCGGCAGCGGCCTTGATCTTGCCGGTCTTCACCTCGACCACCGTCGCCGTGGCGTACTGCGCGTGCATCTCCTGCGTCGCCTGCTTGGCCAGCTGCGTCATGTACCACTGCAGATCGGTGTCGATCGTGAGCTTCAGCGTGCCGCCGTCCACCGCAGGCGTCTCGGCCTCGGTGCCCGGGATGATGACCCCGTCCTTGCCGCGCTGGAAGGACAGCTTGCCGTCGGTGGGCTCGAGGCAGGTGTTCTGCATCTCCTCGAGTCCGGTCAGCGGCGTGCCGTCGGAGCCGACGAAGCCGACGAGGTTGCCACCGACCGCGCCGTTCGGGTAGGTCCGCGACGGGCTCGGCGAGCAGCTGATGAAGTCGGCGCCGAGCTCGACGAGCTTGCGATACTGCTCGGTGCTCAGCCCCTTCTTCAGCGGCGCGTACTGGGAGCCGGGGTTCTCGGTCAGCGCATCCGACACGATCTGCCGCACGGTGTCGCCGCTCTGCCCCGTGATGTGCGCGATCTCGTCGGAGAGCTCGGGCCAGGTCACCTTCACCGTGGCACCGTCGTCGGTGCGGCGGGTGATCGTGCGGACGTTCACGGGCGTGAACTGGCAGTTGTAGTCGACGACGCTCGATGCGAGCGGGTCGCCGTTCGCATCGACGATCGACCCGCGGGTGCCCGAGAGCACCTGCGAGCCGGCGAGGCCGAACGACATCGCGTTGTCGATGTTCTCCTTGGCGTTGACGACCTGGATGTCGACGAGGCGCACGACGAACGTCGCGAGGACGATGAGGACGACGGCCAATGCGACCACGGTGCGGCGGCGGGGGCTTCGAGTGCTGCGCGTCGTCATGGTCTCAGTGTGTGCGCACGGTGGGCAGACCGTCGGTCACGGGCACGGGTGTCACCGATTCGGTGGTCGTGCCCTTCGTCGCGCTCCCCGCCGATCCGTCGATGGTCGCGTGCGGATCGGTCACGAGCGGCGTGGCGGCGATGAGCGCGTTGGCGACTCCACCGCGTGCCGTCGGGTCGACCGCCCCGCGGCCGGTGGCGGCCTTGCCGCTGCCGAGCACCTTTCCGTCGCTCAGGCGCAGGTACGCCGGCGATTCGGCGATCACCATGCCGAGCTTGGAGGCGTTGGCGGCGAGGTACTGCGGCGAGCTGAGCCCGGTGATCTCGTCGTCGAGGATCTGCTTCTGCCACGTGAGCTGCTTCTGCTGCGCGCTCAGCCGCGACACCTCGTACGAGGTCTGCGTCGTCATGACCGACAGCACCATCTGCGCTCCCACGATCGCGAGGGCCCCGGCGACGGCGACGAGGCCGTACATCATCCGGGGGCGGCGGCGGCGTGAGGGCTGTTCGACGGCGTGCAGCCGCCGCCCGCTGCGCTCATCGGGGACGACCCAGGGCCGTGCGGTGGCGAGCTGCGTGCTCATGAGTTCTCCTTCACGGCATCCGGTCGCACACGCTCGGCGGCGCGCAGTCTCACCGGGGTCGCACGCGGGTTCCGTGCGCGTTCTTCGTCGCCCGCGAGTTCGGCGCCCTTGACGAGCGACCGGAACCGGGGGGCGTGCTCGGGCAGTTCGACGGGGAGGCCGGCCGGGGCGGTGGACGCCGTCGCCAGCGCGATCGCCCGCTTGACGAGGCGATCCTCCAGCGACTGATAGGACAGGACGACGATCCGCCCGCCGACCCGCAGCGAGGCGAGCGAAGCGGGGATCGCCCGCTCGAGGGCGGCGAGCTCGCCGTTCACCTCGATGCGCAGCGCCTGGAACACGCGTTTGGCGGGGTGTCCGGCGCGCTGCACGGCGGCAGGCGTGGCATCCGAGAGGATCTGCACGAGCTGGCCCGACCGCAGGATCGGCTCCTCGGCGCGGGCGGCGATGATCGCGCGCGCATAGCGCCCGGCGAGCTTCTCCTCTCCGTAGCGCTCGAAGATCCGCCGCAGGTCGCCCTCGCCGTAGCCGGCGAGCACATCGGCCGCCGTCGTCCCCGCCGTCTGGTCCATGCGCATGTCGAGGGGCGCGTCCTGTGCGTAGGCGAACCCGCGGTCGGCTTCGTCGAGCTGCAGCGACGAGACGCCGAGGTCGAAGAGGATGCCGTCGACGGCGTCGTGGCCGGCGCCCGCGATGGCGTCGGCGATGCCGTCGTACACCGTGTGCACGAGCGTGACGCGGTCGCCGAAGCGCTGCAGCCGCTCGCCGGCGATCCGCAGGGCGTCCTGGTCGCGGTCGAGGCCGATCAGCCGCAGCGTCGGAAAGCGCTCCAGGAACGCTTCGGAGTGGCCGCCCATGCCGAGGGTGCCGTCGACGAGCACGGCGCCGTCGCCGCTCAGCGCGGGGGCGAGCAGCTCGACGCAGCGGGCGAGCATGACGGGGGTGTGGATGTCGCGGATGTCCATAAGCGTGACCGGCGCCGTGCCCGATCCCGGATCCTGATCCCCATCCGCTCTGACCTGGCGCCGGGGAAGTGCGTCAGGGCGTGAGCGGCTGGGCATCACGAACAGGGATCAGAACAGCCCGGGGATCACCTCCTGCTCCATCTCGGCGTAGGTCTCCTCGTTGCCGGCGAGGTAGTCGTTCCAGCTCTCGGCATCCCAGATCTCGGCGTGGGCGCCGACACCCGTGACGACGAGCTCCTTGTTCAGCCCGGCATAGGTCCGCAGCGGAGGGGGAATCGTGATGCGGTTCTGGCTGTCGGGCTTCTCGGCGCTCGCGCCGGAGAGGAACATGCGCAGGAAGTCGCGTGCCTGTTTGTTCGTCAGCGGGGCCTCGCGGATCCGCTCGTGAACCCGCTCGAACTCCTCGGTGGAGAAGACGTAAAGGCACCGCTCCTGCCCACGGGTGACCACGACGCCCGCGCCGAGATCGTCCCGGAACTTCGCGGGCAGGATGACCCGGCCCTTGTCGTCGAGCTTGGGATTGTGCGTGCCCAGCAACATCGCCGAATCACCCCCCTTCGTCCGGCCCCCCTGAGGTTGTTCGCCACTTTACTCCACTCTCCTCCACTTCACCACCATTCCGACGTCGATTCCTCCACTGGCGCTCCCCGGCGGTCCCGCGCGGGCACAAAAAAACACCGACCCGAAGGTCGGTGTGAGGTGGGGCGAAGGGCTGCCCGGAGGATCAGTGGTCGTCTTGGCGGCGGTCCCAGCGGTCGTTCATCCGGTCCATGAAGGACGCCGACTGCTGCCGGCCGCGCGACGTGCTGCCCGACTTCGACCCCGAGGCGGAAAGCCCGCGCAGGCCACGGTGCGAAGGGGTGACGGCGAGGATGACGCCGCCGAGCATCACGACGAAGCCGATCACGCCGATGAACACGAGCGGGATCGCGACGCCCGCGATGAGTCCGCCGAGTCCGACGAGGACGAGGACCATGCCATAGACGACGTTGCGATAGCTGATGGATCGGCCGTCACGGGAGGCGTGGACGACGTCGGCGTCGTTATGCATGAGATGGCGTTCCATCTCATCGAGCAGGCGCTGCTCTTGTTCGGAGAGTGGCATGCGTCCCCCTCGGGTCAACCAGTTCCCACAAGTCTACTCGTGGCTGTGATCACTAGGCTAGGCCTGTGGCATCCTCCCCCGACCTGATCGCGGCGCTTTCTCAGCAACTGGATGACTTCTTCTCGGCGCAGCGTGCGCAGGCCGCCGATTTCGGCACGGAGGCGGCGATGCTGATGGATGCCGCGGCCGATGCGACGACGGGCGGAAAGCGGCTGCGCGCCCGTTTCTGCGTCGCCGGCTGGGAAGCGGTGAGCGAGAATCGCGCGGGGGTCAGCGCCCCTCCGACGGACGTGATCACCGCCGCTGCGGCGCTCGAGGTCTTCCACGCCGCCGCCCTCGTGCACGACGACATCATCGACAATTCCGACACCAGGAGGGGGCGCCGCTCGGCGCACCGCCTCATCGAATCCGAGCACCGCTCGGCGGGCTGGAGCGGCGACGCCGAGGCGTTCGGCCGCGCCGGCGGGATTCTGCTCGGCGACCTCCTCGTCGCGCTCAGCGACGACCTCTTCGAACAGGCGCTCGCCCGGTTCGACACCGCCCTCGCCGCGGCGGCGCGACAGCAGTACGCGCGCATGCGGCGCGATGTGACGATCGGGCAGTTCCTCGACGTCGCCGAGGAGTCCGCGCACACCGTCGCTCCCGACGAGGAGCACGCCGACCGGGCGCTGCGCGTGGCGTCGCTGAAGTCGGCGCGCTACAGCGTCGAGCAGCCGCTGCTGATCGGCGCACGCCTCGCCGGGGCCGATCCGGATCAGGTGCGCGCTCTCGCGGAGTTCGGTCATCCCGTCGGCATGGCGTTCCAGCTGCGCGATGACGTGCTGGGCGTGTTCGGCGACGAGCGCGTAACGGGCAAGCCCGCCGGCGACGACCTGCGTGAGGGGAAGCGCACAGTCCTCATCGCGTACGCGCGCGAGGAGCTGCCGCCCGGGGCGCGGCGCACCCTCGACGAGCTCCTCGGCGACCCCGATCTCGACGAGTCCCAGATCACGGCGCTCCAGCGCACGATCGAGGACAGCGGGGCACTCGACCGTGTGGAGGCGCTCATCGAGCGCTTCGTCCGTACCGCCGATCGGGCGCTGAACGCGGCACGCCTCGGCAACGCCTCGGTGAGCCGGCTGCGCGACCTCGCGCGCGCCGCGGCGGTGCGCGCGGCGTGATCTCCGGTCGATCGGGCGAGGACCGCGTCTTCGCGTGATCAGGCGAGGGTCTGCGCGACCCGGCGCACCTCGCTCTTGCGACCCTGCAGCAGTGCCGAGATCGGCGCCACGCCGATCGAGTCCTCCCGCGCGAACAGCCAGTCGATGGCCTCGTCGTCGGTGAAGCCCGCGTCGTGCAGGACGAACAGCGTTCCGCGCAGCGAGGAGAGCACGCGCCCGTCGACGAGGAACGCGCCGGGCACCTGCGGCGCCCCGCCCGCACGACGCGACGCGACGAGCTGACGGTCCTCGAGCATCTGCCGCACCCGGCTCGGCGTCTCGCCGAGCGCCTCGGCGACCTCGGGGATGCTGAGCCACTCGATCGGCACGGATGCTGCATTCTCACCGGTCATCCGCCCACTATCTCACGCTCGTGCGCATCCCCGGCTCTCGTCACTTCAGTCCCAGAAACCACACTTCTCCCTCCTATAGCACTGGTTGACAGCAATTCACATCCGTGACACGCTCTCATGGTCACTGAGGGGGAAGCTCGTGCCGAATTCGCACATCTCTGTTCGTCGTACCACCGCGGCGCTGCCGGTCGCCATCGCGGGATCCATCGCCGGATCGCTGGCTCTGTCGCTCGCCGGCGCACCCGCCCACGCGGCGGAGGTGCCGCAGCGGGCGCCGCTCGAGCCCCACGCGCCGGCCACGGCGACCATCCCCCACCTCGCCTCGGCGGGCGCGATGTCCGGCGCGGCGATCACGGCAGTCGGGTCGTTCGGCGTCGCGGCGAAGGCCCCGGCGGCACGCCGCACGCCGACCACTCACCGCATCGTGCGCGGCGACACCGTGAGCGCCATCGCCGCCCGGTACGGCCTGCGCACGGCAGACGTGCTCTCGTGGAACCACCTCACCTGGTCGAGCATCATCTACCCTGGCCAGACCCTGCGCCTGACGGCACCCGGCGCAGCGTCAGCGCATTCCGCGCCGTCGAAGGCTGCCGCATCCCGCCCCGCCACCAAGCCGAAGGCGGCGAAGACCGTCACGGCACGCACCACCGGCAGCACGTATACCGTGCGCTCCGGTGACACCGTCAGCGCCATCGCACGCCGACACGGCCAGTCGACGCAGGCCGTGCTCAACGCGAACGGGCTGCGCTGGTCGTCGACGATCTACCCCGGCCAGAAGCTCACGATCCCCGGGAAGGCCGCGCCGGCGGCGAAGCCGGCGAGCGCGAAGCCCGCAGCCCCGAAGCACACGGCGAAGCCCGCTCCGAAGGCGGCGGCTCCCGCCTCGACCGGCACGGTCTCCCCCGGAGACGCCTATGCGGTGCGCGCCGGCGACACGATGTCGGCGATCGCCGCACGCCACGGCGTGAGCGTCACGGCGCTGCTGCATGCCAATGACATGGACTGGAACTCCATCATCTATCCCGGCCAGAAGCTCACGATCCCCACGAGCGGCATCCCGGGACTCACGACCGAGCAGGCGGCCAACGCCAGGCTCATCGTGCGCGTCGGACGGCAGATGGGAGTGCCCGAGCGGGGCATCGCGATCGCGCTCGGCACCGCGATGCAGGAGTCCAGCCTCCGCAACCTCGACTACGGCGACCGGGATTCACTGGGGCTCTTCCAGCAGCGACCGAGCACGGGATGGGGCACGGCGGCGCAGGTGCGCAACGCCGAGCGCGCGATCCGTGTCTTCTTCGGCGGACCCGGCGATCCGAACGGCACCCGCACACGCGGCCTTCTCGACATCCCCGGCTGGCAGAGCATGGCGTTCACCGAGGCGGCCCAGGCCGTGCAGATCTCGGCGTATCCCGACGCCTACGCCCAGTGGGAGAAGCCCGCGCTCGCCTGGCTTGCGGCGATCGGCTGAGGCGTCCGCCCGGTCACGGTGCGGTCTCGGGCGGTGAGCCGCTCCCGGGGCCCACACCCTGTCGTCCGTAGACTTCTGGGGTGAGCACGAGTCAGCAGGCCGACCCGCTGATCGGACGTCTGGTCGACGGCCGATACCGGGTGCGCGCGCGCATCGCGCGGGGCGGCATGGCGACCGTGTACGTCGCGACCGACCTGCGGCTCGAGCGGCGCATCGCGCTGAAGGTGATGCACAGTCATCTCAGCGACGACGCCGTGTTCCAGAGCCGCTTCATCCAGGAGGCCCGCGCCGCCGCCCGCCTCGCCGATCCGCACGTCGTCAACGTGTTCGATCAGGGCCAGGACGGCGAGATGGCCTACCTGGTGATGGAGTACCTCCCGGGGATCACCCTGCGCGAGCTGCTGCGCGAGCAGAAGCGGCTCACCGTGCCGCAGGCGGTCACGATCATGGATGCCGTGCTGTCGGGGCTCGCGGCCGCGCACCGGGCAGGCATCGTGCACCGTGACGTCAAGCCCGAGAACGTGCTGCTTGCCGAAGACGGCCGCATCAAGATCGGCGACTTCGGCCTCGCGCGCGCGACGACGGCGAACACCGCGAGCGGGCAGATGCTGCTCGGCACGATCGGCTACCTCGCCCCCGAGCTCGTCACCCGCGGCACGGCCGACGCCCGCAGCGACATCTACGCGCTCGGGATCATGCTCTACGAGATGCTCGCGGGCGAGCAGCCGTACAGGGGCGAGCAGCCCATGCAGATCGCGTTCCAGCACGCGACCGATTCGGTGCCGCGCCCCAGCGTGCGGAACCCCGGAGTGCCCGAGCAGCTCGACGAACTCGTGCTCTGGTCGACGGAGAAGGTGCCCGACGAGCGGCCGGCAGACGCCGGTGAGATGCTGCGCCGGCTGCGCGAGATCGAGCAGCAGTTGGGCATCGCGCCGCAGGTGCAGCGGACGCTGTCGGTCCCGGGCACCGTGACGACCGACCGACTCGACTCCGGTGAGGTGACGAAGCTGCTGCCCTCGGCTGTGGTGGCGTCGACCGCTCCCCCGGCGGAGGACGACGACAACGCGACACGTCTGCGGCGCCGCACCCGCACGCGGCAGGCCCAGGGCGTCTGGCTGCTCGTGCTCGTCGTGCTGCTCGCCGCCCTCGCCGGAGGCGCCGGGTGGTGGTTCGGATCCGGGCCCGGCTCGCTCGTCGCCGTCCCGCAGCTGGCCGGAACGACGTTCAGCCAGGCGCAGAAGGCGCTGCAGGAGCGGACCCTGACGGCGGTCCGCAAGGGCGAGAACAGCCTCGAGGTCGCGGAAGGCCGCGTCATCCGCACCTCTCCGACCCCGGGCACGCGCGTCGACAAGAAGTCGTCGGTCGACGTCGTGGTCTCCCTGGGACCGGCGGAGATCACGATCGCGAAGCTCAGCGGCAAGACCGAGGCTCAGGCACGGGATGCGTTGGGTGCGCAGCACGTCACGGTGGCCGAGAAGAACAAGACCTACTACACCGACCAGGCGAAGGGCACCGTGCTCGGTGTGACGGTGACTCCCGCCGGCGGCGGGAAGGCGATCGGCTGCGACGACGGCTGCACCGCTCACGAGGGCGACAGCGCGACGCTGTCGGTCTCGCTCGGCGCGCTCCCGAGCGTCGTCGGCAGGCCGGTCGACGAGGCGGTCGCGACGCTCAAGGATGCCGGGATCACGGTGAGCTCGCGGTCGGAGGAGTACAGCAGCGACGTGCCCGCCGGCTCGGTCATCAGCATGGCCGACCGTTCGGGCGGCGGCTGGTGGCGTCCGGGCGACAAGACGACGCTCGTCGTGTCGAAGGGGCCGCAGCTGTTCGATGTGCCGGATGTCACCGGCAAGACGCGCGATGACGCGAAGCAGACGCTCGAGTCGGCCGGCTTCGCGGCAGACTACAACGGGTTCTGGAACGCCGTGATCAACGCCGTGACGAAGGTCACCGCTCAATCGCCCGCGGACGGGTCGACCTGCAACGCCGACAAGACGCAGTGCGCCCGGGGGACGACGATCCAGCTGCAGATCAGCGGCTCGTTCTGACCGGGCGCGCCGGCGTGGCCGGGCGTCAGCGCTTCTCGAGCTCCTCGGCGACGAGGAAGGCGAGCTCGAGGCTCTGCATGTGGTTCAGCCGCGGGTCGCAGAGCGACTCGTAGCGGGTGGCCAGGCTCTCCTCGTCGATCTGCTCCGAACCGCCGAGGCACTCCGTCACATCGTCGCCCGTGAGCTCGACGTGGATGCCGCCGGGGAACGTGCCCACCTGACGGTGTGCGTCGAAGAATCCGCGCACCTCGTCGACCACGTCGTCGAAGCGACGGGTCTTGTAGCCCGTCGGCGTCGTGATCCCGTTGCCGTGCATCGGGTCGGTGACCCAGAGCGGGGTGGCCCCCGCATCCTTCACCGCTTCCAGCAGCGGAGGCAGCGCGTCGCGGATCCTGCCGGCCCCCATGCGGGTGATGAACGTGAGACGACCCGGCTCGCGCTCGGGGTCGAGCTTGTCGATGAGCGCCAGTGCCGTCTCGGGGCTCGTCGTCGGCCCGAGCTTCACGCCGATGGGATTGCGGATCTTCGAGAAGTAGTCGACGTGCGCGCCGTCGAGATCGCGGGTGCGCTCGCCGATCCACAGGAAGTGCGCCGACGTGTTGTAGGGCGTGTCGGTGCGCGAGTCGATGCGGGTCATCGGCCGCTCGTAGTCCATCAGGAGGCCCTCGTGGCCGGTGTAGAACTCGACGCGACGCAGCTCCTCGAAGTCGGCGCCCGCCGCCTCCATGAACTTGATCGCCCGATCGATCTCCGCCGCGAGGCGCTCGTACCGCTGGTTCGCGGGGTTCTTCGCGAACCCCTGGTTCCAGCTGTGCACCTCGCGCAGGTCGGCGAAGCCGCCCTGCGTGAACGCGCGGATGAGATTCAGCGTCGCCGAAGCCGTGTGGTACCCGCGAAGCAGGCGCTGCGGATCGGGAGTGCGCGACCCCGCGGTGAAGTCGTAGCCGTTGACGATGTCGCCGCGGTAGGCCGGCAGCGTGACGTCGCCGCGCGTCTCGGTCTCACTCGAGCGCGGCTTGGCGAACTGGCCCGCCATCCGGCCCATCTTGATGACGGGCATCGATGCGCCGTACGTGAGGACGACGGCCATCTGCAGCACGGTCTTGATGCGGTTGCGGATCTGATCGGCGGTCGCTCCCGCGAACGTCTCGGCACAGTCGCCGCCCTGCAGGAGGAACGCCTTGCCGGCTGCGGCGCCGGCGAGCTTGTCGCGCAGCTGATCGACCTCGCCGGCGAACACGAGCGGAGGCATGGACGCGATCTCCGCGGATGCGGCGGCCACCGCCTCGGCGTCAGCCCACTGCGGCTGCTGCTTGATGGGAAGCGTGCGCCAGTGGTCGAGGGCGTCGAGGGAAACCAGCATCCGGCAAGTCTACCGGCGGGGCACCCTCATCTCTTCGCAGATGACGCCAGACGGTCCTTGACCGTCGACGCGTAGACGTCCTCGTACGACTGCTGCCCGAGGCGCTGTAGAGCGACCATGATCTCGTCGACGACGGATCGCAGGATGTACCGGTCGTTCTCCATCCCGGCGTAGCGGGAGAAGTCGAGCGGCTCGCCGATCACGACGCCCACGCGCGCGATGCGCGGCAGCCGCCGGCCGATCGGCATCATCGTGTCGGTGTCGACCATGACGACCGGCACGACGGGCACGTCCGCCTCCAGCGCCATGCGGGCGATCCCGGTGCGTCCCCGGTAGAGCTTGCCGTCGGGGCTGCGCGTGCCCTCCGGATAGATGCCGAGCAGCTCGCCGCGGCCGAGCACCTGCAAGCCCGTGTTCAGCGACGCCTCCGACGCCTTGCCGCCCGAGCGGTCGATCGGCAGCTGTCCGGTGGCCTTCATGAACACGCGGGTCGCCCACCCCTTGATGCCGCGGCCGGTGAAGTAGTCGCTCTTCGCGAGGAACGCGACCGGCCGGTCGATGAGCAGCGGCAGGAAGATCGAGTCGGCGAACGAGAGGTGGTTGCTGGCGAGGATCGCGGCACCGGATGCCGGGACGTTGCGTCGACCGACGATCCAGGGGCGGAAGATCGCCTTCAGCACGGGCCCGATGACCACGTACTTCATGAGCCAGTAGAACATTGTCGCCCCCTTCCGTCCGCATGCGCTCCGCGTTCCCTCCGCGTGCACCGGAGAAGTCTACCGAGCCGTCCGGCGGCGGGTCGGCGAGGGGGCCCCGGCTAGACTCGAGTCACAGCACGCCCGCATCGGTACCGAAGGAGATGCCGTCATGACCCTCGCCGAGTTCAGCGCTCCCGCGATCGTCCCCGCCGATCCCCAGGCGAACATCGCCGATCTCCTCGAGGAGCGGGTGTCCGCCACTCCCGACCTCGCCCTGTTCGCCGTGCCCGAGGGCGACGGCTGGCGCGACATCACCGCAGCGCAGTTCCGGGACGACGTGCTCGCCGTGGCGAAGGGCTTCGTCGCCGGCGGCCTCGAGCCCGGCGACAAGGTGGGATTCATCGCGCGCACCACCTACGAGTGGACCCTCATCGACTTCGCCCTGTTCTATGCCGGCGCCGTCATGGTGCCGATCTACGAGACGAGCTCTGCCGGGCAGATCCAGTGGAACCTGTCGGATGCCGGAGCGGTGGCGTGCATCGTCGAGCTGCCCGAGCACTCCGAGCGCTTCGCGGAGGCGAAGACCGAGCTTCCGCTCATCCGCACCACCTGGCACCTCCACGAGGGCGCACTCGACGAGCTGCGCGCGAACGGCGCGTCGGTCGCCGACGAAGAGATCGAGCGGCGCCGCAGCCTCGCGAACGGGGCGGACATCGCGACGCTCATCTACACCGCGGGCACCACCGGCCGGCCGAAGGGGTGCGTGCTCACGCACTCGAACTTCGTCGAGCTCGCCCGCAACTCGGCGCGTTCGCTCGCCGAGGTGGTCGAGACACCGGGCGCATCCACTCTGCTGTTCATCACCACGGCGCACGTGTTCGCGCGGTTCATCTCGATCCTCAACGTGCATGCCGGCGTGAAGACCGGCCATCAGCCCGACACGCGTCAGCTGCTTCCGGCGCTCGGGTCGTTCCGGCCGACGTTCCTCCTCGCGGTGCCGCGGGTGTTCGAGAAGGTGTACAACTCCGCCGAGCAGAAGGCCGAGTCGGGCGGCAAGGGCAAGATCTTCCGCGCCGCCGCACGCACCGCGATCGAGCACTCGCGGCGAGTGCAGGAGGGCGAGAAGGTCCCCTTCTTCCTCGGCCTGAAGTTCAAGGTCTTCGACAAGCTCGTCTACAGCACTCTGCGCGAGGCGATGGGCGGCAACATCCGGTACGCGATCTCGGGCTCGGCCCCGCTCGGCGAGCGGCTCGGCCACTTCTTCGCGAGCCTCGGCGTCATCGTGCTCGAGGGCTATGGGCTGACCGAGACCACGGCTCCCGCGACGGTCAACGTGCCGAAGCGGACGAAGATCGGCACCGTGGGCCCGGCGCTTCCGGGGGTCTCGCTGCGTCTGGCCGACGACGGCGAGGTGCAGGTGCGCGGCATCAACGTGTTCAAGGAGTACTGGAACCGCCCGGATGCGACGGCCGAGGCGTTCGACGACGGATGGTTCCGCACCGGTGACATCGGATCGTTCGACGACGAGGGCTACCTCACGATCACCGGCCGCAAGAAGGAGATGATCGTCACCGCGGGCGGCAAGAACGTCGCGCCGGCGGTTCTCGAGGACCCGATCCGGGCGAACCCGGTGGTCGGGCAGGTCGTCGTCGTGGGCGACCAGCGCCCGTTCATCGCGGCGCTGATCACGCTCGACACCGAGATGCTGCCGACGTGGCTCGGCAACAACGGGCTCGACGCGACGATGTCGCTGCCGGAGGCCGCCGAGAACCCGCAGGTCCGGGCCGAGGTGCAGCGGGCGATCGACGAGGCGAACAAGATGGTGTCGCGTGCGGAGTCGATCCGCAAGTTCGTCATCCTGCCGACCGAGTGGACCGAGGCGAGCGGACACCTCACGCCGAAGTTCAGCATCAAGCGCAACGTCATCCTGAAGGACTTCGCCGACGAGATCGACGAGATCTACAACGTCGGCGCCAGCACGACGAACGTCTCCCTGAAGTAACGCTCCCCTCCCGCGCCGGGCTCGCCCCTCCGTCGGTTCATTTCGGCGAAGTCGTACGATCTCGCCGATTGAACACCAATCCGCGCGCTGACTCGTGTTCAGTGGTGAGTTTGATGTGGTGTCGCGGAGTGTTCGCCGGTTATCCGGATGCCGGCGGCCCGGGGTCGGGATTCGGCCGTCGCAGCGGCGGGCGGATGCCGTACACAGCGAGTCGCTCGATGAATGCCCGCACGGTGCCGATGTCGTCGTCACGGACACGCAACACGCGCCGGCCGGTGCGAGCACGGATCCAATCCTCCCGGCGCTTCTCCTCCAGAAGCACCTGTTCCAATTCACTTCCGCGGCGCATGGCCTCGTCGAGGTACTTCGACATGCCGTCGAACTCGAGCCATCCCTCCTCCGTGTCAGCGTCCACGTAGAAGGTCGTGCCGTCGGGGCCGTCGACCGGCACCTGAAGTCGGCGCGTGCGGATGCCCACCTGCGCCAGGCGCAGACGCGCGACACTCTCTCCTGGCAGTTGCGCCCGGCCGTCGGCGAAGTCCACGACCCATCGGGCCCGCCGTGCACCTCGCACACCCGGCATCGAGCCGAGCACCGCATGCATCTGATGCCGCAGAGCAGCTGCGGCATCCTCGTCAAAGTCCCGTGAGCCGGCGCCGGCTGCCACGGACCTCAGCGCGGCATCCGCACAGGCAACTGCAGTCTCGAGAGTGCTCGTACGCGCGACGTCGACAACGGTACGCGCGAGCGACGTACACCGGATGCCGTCGACCTCGACGACATCCTCTTCCATGAGCGAACCGAAATGCCTCAGGACGTCACGGGTGCTCGAGATGCGGACTCCCTCCTCGCAGATGAGGTGGACGCGCTCCGGAAGCATCCGGAACAGTGGCAACTTGTGCGCCACGGCCGCGGAGACGTTCGCGGCGACGGGACCCGGCGGCTCGGCGTCCGCGATGACGGCCATCAGATGGGCCAGGTGCTGCTGCTCCCAGAAGAGCCCATCCCACAACGCGTGGGGCATGTACCAGCCGTGATGCAGCCGATGCACCGCCTTCGCACGGACGGCCGCCCTTATCTGGTGGTCCGTCCAGCCATGGGCGATGAGCGTCGCACGCGACGACAGCGAGGAGCGGATGGCGGCGGGGTCCTGTGTCTTTCGCATGGCACATGATCTTGGTCCGGGCGCATGCTGAGCACGCGGTCCCCACCGCTTCTGTGGAGAGAGGACGCCATCGGATGTGTCTGTGCAGAAGCCGCCGGCGAGTCAGAGCCTTGCGGCGAGTGAACACCAAACTCGTGGGTGAACATCAACCCGCGTGCAGTTTGATGCTCATCCGACGAAATCGTACGATCTCGCCGCAAGCCGGCGGGTCAGAACCAGCCGGACTCGCGGATCTCGCGCATGGCGACGCGGCGGTCGGCGGGGTCGAGGCGGTCGATGTAGAGCATGCCGTCGAGGTGGTCGGTCTCGTGCTGCAGCGCCTGTGCCAGCACGCCGTCGCCCGAGACGGTGACCTCGTTGCCGTCGGCATCGACCCCGGTCACGGTCGCGTGCGGATACCGCATCACCTCGTGCCAGAGGCCGGGCACGGACAGGCATCCCTCGCCGATGCGCTCCGGCTCCCCCGACACCTCGACGAGAACCGGGTTGATCACGTAGCCGATCTCGCCGTCGACGTTGTAGCTGAACGCCCGCAGCCCCACGCCGATCTGGGGAGCCGCGACACCGGCGCGGCCGGGCAGCTCGACGGTGTCGACGAGGTCCTGCGCGAGCGCGTGGGTGCCCTCGTCGAACGTCTCGACCGCAGCACTCGGGCTGCGCAGCACCGGGTCGCCGAAGAGGCGGATCTGCCGCACCGTCATGGTCAGGCCGCTGCCGGGAGGGCGCGGAGCCCCTCGACGACGGTCACGGCGAGTTCCCGAGCGGCCTCGCGGGTCGCCGGCTGCAGCTCGCGGAACGCGATGGCGCTCCCGGTCGCGATTGCGGGATCGTACGGCACCCGCACGACGGCCCGGACCCGGCTGCTGAAGTGCGCCTCGAGCTCGTCCTCGCGCACGAGCGGCGCGCCCGGACGGGCGTTGTTCAGCACCACGACGGCATTGCGCACCTGCGCCGCATAGCCGTTCGACTCCAGCCAGGTCAGCGTCTCGGATGCCAGCCGCGCCTCGTCGATGCTCAAGCCCGAGACGATCACGAGCTGATCGGCGAGCCCCAGCGTCGCCTCCATGACGGAATGGACGATGCCGGTGCCGGTGTCGGTGAGCACGATCGAGTAGTAGTGCGCCGCGAGCGCCGCGACGTCCTCGTAGTCCTTGTCGCTGAACGCCTCGGACACATGCGGGTCGGCGTCGGATGCGAGCACGTCGAGGCGGGTCTCGTCGCGGGCGACGACCGTCGAGACGTCGTTGTACCCGTTGACGTTGCCCTTCATCCGCACGAGGTCGCGAACGGTGTTGCCACTCGGCCGGGCGATGCGCTCGGCGAGCGTGCCCCGGTCGGGGTTCGCGTCGATCGCGATCACCCGGTCGTCGCGGGCATCGGCCAGCGCCATGCCGAGCAGGGTGGTGATCGTCGTCTTGCCGACGCCGCCCTTGCGCGAGAGGACGGGAACGAACCGGGCTCCGCCGCTCAGCGGCGCCGCGATGCGGTTGGTGAGGTCCTTGCGGGCACGCGCCCGCTTGCCGTCGCCCAGGTTGATGCGGCCGCCCGACAGGGAGTACACGAGGTGCTGCCACGCCCCTTCGGGCTCGCCGCCGGTGAGCTTGCCCGGCTCGAGCAGACGATCCGGCGTCAGAAGGTCGGAACTCTCCTTGCCGGCCTCGAAGTCGTCGAACCGCTTCGAGCTGAGCGTGACGTCGGGCTTGCGCACGCGCACGCGCTCCACCTCGTGGGCGCGCTGGGCGCGGTTCTCGTCCATGGAAGCCTCCTGAGGGACGTGCCGGACATCGTCGTCCGAGACTGATTCGATCATGTCATCGACGGATGCGTCCAGGTCGGGCGCGACGATCTCGGCGTCCTCGATCATCTCGTCGTCGCGGGACGCCGGCGCCGCGAGCGTGGGGTCGTCCTCGAGCTCCTCGTCCTCGAGGACGGCATCGTCGGCGCCATCACGCGCAACGGCGGGCTCGGGCTCGATCTCCGCGGCCTCGACAGGCTCGGTCTCGACGGGCTCATCGATCCGTTCCTGCACGGCCTGCAGCCGTGTCGCACCGGGGGCCTCGCCCTCAGCCTCATCGTCCTCGGATCCCGCGTCCGTCTCGACGTCCGCGTCGTCGTCCGTCTCGAGTTCCGCGTCGGCCGCCTCAAGCTCCGCCTCGGCGACAACCTCCCCGGAGTCCGCGTCGGCGGCCACGTCCCCCGCTTCGAGATCCACCGTCGACGAGTCCCCCGCCTCGAGCTCGGCGCCGGAGGACGCATCCGTCACCTCGGCATCCGCGTCGTCCGACGCATCCGTCGCCTCGTCGTCGTCGACCGCCCCCGCGTCAGCGACGAGGTCCGGCTCGGCCTCCGCGGTGAAGTCCACTTCGTCGCCGATCACGTCGTCGTCGAGCAGATCGTCGTCACCCGACATCGGCAGGGCGACCGGCACCTGGGCGGTGGCGCCGCCGAGGATGCCCAGCACCGATGTGTCGGTGCTGGCGGCGTCACTCAGCACGCCGAGCTCGTCGGCGTTCTCGGGGTTGGCGTCGGGATGGTCAGGCGTCAAGGCAGAACTCTCCAAGGCAGCGGGGGCTCGGGCGAACCCCGCCCTCCAGGTTACTGCCGTGGACGGATGACGACCAAAAGGTCTCCCGCCTCCACCTGGGCTGTTCCCGGCAGCACGACCCGCTCGACGACGCCGGCGACGGGGGCGGTGATCGCCGCCTCCATCTTCATCGCCTCGATCGACGCGACGGGTTGACCGGCCTCGATCGCCTCGCCCTCCGCGACCTTGACGGTGACGGCGCCGGAGAACGGGGCGGCGACCTGGCCGGGCTTGGAGGTGTCGGCCTTCTCCGCCTGGCGCGCGGCGACCTCGATGCCGCGGTCGCGCACGAACACCGGACGCAGCTGTCCGTTGAGCTTCGTCATGACCGAGCGCATGCCCTTGTCGTCGGCCTCGCCGATGGCCTCGAGCCCGACGTAGAGCTGCACGCCCCGCTCGAGCTCGACGACGTGCTCGGTGCCCGGCGTGAGGCCGTAGAGGTAGTCGGCGGTGTCGAGCACGCTGAGGTCGCCGAACTGCTCGCGCTGCTCGCGGTACACCCGCGTCGGGGCGGGGAAGAGCAGCTCGTTGAGCATCCGGCGGCGAGTGGCGGAATCGGAGCCGAGAGCGGTCTCCTGCTCGGCGGAGATCGGAGTCAGGCTCATCTTCACGTCACGGCCGGCGAGGACCTTGCTGCGGAACGGCTCGGGCCATCCGCCCGGCAGGTCGCCCAGCTCCCCCGCCATGAAGGAGACGACCGAGTCGGGTACGTCGTACCGCTCGGGGTGCTCCTCGAAGTCGGCGGGGTCGGCCTTCACCGCCGCGAGGTGCAGCGCGAGGTCGCCGACGACCTTCGACGACGGCGTGACCTTCGGCACGCGCCCGAGGATGTCGTTCGCGGCGGCGTACATGTCCTCGATGAGCTCGAAGTCCTCCGACAGGCCCAGCGCGATCGCCTGCTGCCGCAGGTTCGAGAGCTGCCCGCCCGGGATCTCGTGGTGGTACACCCGCCCGGTGGGGCCGGGCAGACCTGACTCGAACGGGTGGTAGAGGTGGCGCACCGCCTCCCAGTACGGCTCGAGGTCGGAGACACCGGCGAGGTCGAGCCCCGTGTCGCGGTCGGTGTGCGCGAGGGCGGCGACGAGCGCCGACAGGGACGGCTGGCTCGTGGTGCCCGACATCGGCGCTGCGGCGGCGTCGACGGCGTCGGCCCCGGCGGCGCTCGCCGCGAGCAGCGTCGCGAGCTGCCCGCCCGCCGTGTCGTGGGTGTGCACGTGCACCGGCGCGTCGAACCGCTCGCGCAGCGCCGAGACGAGCTTCGCGGCGGCGGCCGGGCGCAGCAGCCCCGCCATGTCCTTGATCGCGAGGATGTGCGCGCCGGCGCCGACGATCTGCTCCGCGAGGCGCAGGTAGTAGTCGAGCGTGTAGAGGTCCTCGGCCGGGTCCAGCAGGTCGCCGGTGTAGCAGACGGCGACCTCCGCCACCGCGGTGCCGGTCTCGAGCACTGCATCGATCGCCGGGCGCATCTGGGTCACGTCGTTCAGCGCGTCGAAGATGCGGAAGATGTCGATGCCGGATGCCGCGGCCTCGCGGACGAACGCATCCGTGACCTCGGTCGGGTAGGGCGTGTAGCCGACGGTGTTCCGCCCGCGCAGCAGCATCTGGATGGCGATGTTCGGCATCGCCTCGCGCAGCTTGTCGAGCCGCTCCCACGGGTCTTCGCCGAGGAACCGCAGCGCCACGTCGTAGGTGGCGCCGCCCCATGCTTCGACCGACAGCAGCTGAGACTCCAGCCGGGCGACGTAGGGCGCCACGGTGACGAGATCCTTCGTGCGCACTCGGGTCGCCAGGAGCGACTGGTGGGCGTCGCGGAACGTCGTCTCGGTGACGGCCAGCGGGGTGCGCTGCCGCAGGTCGGCGGCGAATCCGGCCGGGCCGAGAGCGAGGAGGCGCTGACGCGATCCGTCGGGCACTGGGGCGTCGAGGTCGACCGCCGGGAGCTTCAGGGCCGGGTCGATCGACAGCGGGTTCACGCCGTTCGGCTTGTTGACGGTGGTGTCGACGAGCCAGTTCAGGATCTTGGTGCCCCGGTCCTTCGAGGTGCGGCCGCGCAGCAGCTGGGGCCGCTCCTCGATGAACGCCGTCGAGAGGTCGCCGGCGGCGAACGCCGGATCGTCGAGCACCGCCTGCATGAACGGGATGTTCGTGGCGACGCCGCGGATGCGGAACTCGGCGAGGGCGCGCCGCGCACGCATGACCGCCTGCGGGAAGTCGCGGCCGCGGCAGATGAGCTTCGCGAGCATCGAGTCGAAGTGCGGGCTGATCTGCGAGCCGGCCGCCGTCGTCCCGCCGTCCAGCCGGATGCCGGCGCCGCCGGGCGAACGGTACGTCGTGATCTTGCCGGTGTCGGGGCGGAAGTCCTGGGTGGGATCCTCGGTCGTGATGCGGCACTGCAGCGCCGCGCCCCGCGGATGGATCTCCTCCTGACGGAGGCCGAGGTCGTCGAGCGTCTCGCCCGCGGCGATGCGCATCTGCGACTGCACGAGGTCGATGTCGGTGATCTCCTCGGTCACGGTGTGTTCGACCTGGATGCGCGGGTTCATCTCGATGAACACGACCTCGCCGGCGCGCTCCCCCGCGGTCTCGAGCAGGAACTCGACGGTTCCGGCGTTCTGGTACCTGATCGATTCGGCGAACGCGACGGCGTGACGGTGCAGGGCCGTGCGGATGTCGTCGTCGAGGTTCGGGGCCGGCGCGATCTCGACGACCTTCTGATGCCGGCGCTGCACGGAGCAGTCGCGCTCGAACAGGTGGATCGTGTGACCCGCCCCGTCGGCGAGGATCTGCACCTCGATGTGCCGGGGACGGATGACGGCCTGCTCGAGGAACATGCGCGGGTCGCCGAACGCGCTGCCCGCTTCGCGCATCGCCTCGGCGAGGGCCGGGGCGAGCTCGCCCTTGCTCTCCACACGGCGCATCCCGCGCCCGCCGCCGCCGGCGACGGCCTTCGCGAACAGCGGGAAGCCGATGAGGTCGGCCTGCGCGACGAGCTCGTCGACGTCGTCCGACGCCTCCGTGGAGCGGAGCACCGGCACGCCGGCCTCGATCGCGTGATGCTTGGCCTCCACCTTGTTCCCGGCCATCTCGAGCACCGCGGCGGGGGGACCGATGAACGTGATGCCGTTCGCCGCCGCCTTCTCCGCGAGCTCGGGGTTCTCGGAGAGGAAGCCGTAGCCCGGGTAGATCGCGTCGGCGCCCGACTCGACGGCCACGCGGATGATCTCGTCGACGTCGAGGTAGGCGCGGACCGGGTGCCCCTCCTCGCCGATCTGGTACGCCTCGTCGGCCTTCAGCCGGTGCAGCGAGTGGCGGTCTTCATAGGGGTAGACCGCGACCGTGCGGGCCCCGAGTTCGTATGCGGCGCGGAAGGCGCGGATCGCGATCTCACCGCGATTGGCGACAAGGATCTTTCGGAACATGCAGACCCCCAAACGGGTGGCGGCCACCCGGGTGGGGGCGAGCGCGTGTCGTGGCTGAGTGTGATCTCAGCCTAAGGGACGGTAACGTAGGGCCTTGTGCACGTCCTCTCCGTCAGCTCACTCAAGGGCGGCGTCGGCAAGACGACCGTCACGCTCGGGCTCGCTTCGGCGGCGTTCGCCCGCGGCGTGAAGACGCTCGTCGTCGACCTCGACCCGCAGTCCGACGTCTCCACGGGAATGGACATCCAGGTCGCCGGCCGGCTGAACATCGCCGACGTACTGGCGAATCCCAAGGAGAAGGTGGTCCGCCAGGCGATCACCTCGAGCGGCTGGGCGAAGGTGCACCCGGGCACGATCGACGTGATGATCGGCAGCCCGTCGGCGATCAACTTCGACGGGCCGCATCCCAGCGTCCGTGACGTGTGGAAGCTCGAAGAGGCCCTCGCCGCCGTCGAGGCCGACTACGATCTCGTGCTCGTCGACTGCGCGCCGTCGCTGAACGCGCTCACCCGCACGGCGTGGGCGGCGAGCGACCGCGTCATCGTCGTGACCGAGCCGGGACTGTTCTCGGTCGCGGCCGCCGACCGTGCCCTCCGCGCGATCGAGGAGATCCGCCGCGGGCTCTCGCCGCGTCTGCAGCCGCTCGGTATCGTCGTGAACCGGGTGCGTCCGCAGTCCATCGAGCACCAGTTCCGCATCAAGGAGCTGCGCGACATGTTCGGGCCGCTCGTGCTCTCCCCTCAGCTGCCCGAGCGCACGTCGCTGCAGCAGGCGCAGGGCGCGGCGAAGCCGCTGCACATCTGGCCCGGCGACTCCGCCCAGGAGCTCGCGGCCGACTTCGACGCGCTCCTCGACCGCGTCATGCGCACGGGCCGCATCGCGTCGCCCGACGGCGTCACCGTCGGCTGACGCATCCGGCCCTTCGACTCGTCGCTACGCGACTCGCTCAGGGACCTGGCAGAACGCCTCCGCGCGACTCGCTCAGGGACCTGGCAGAACGGTGCTGCGCGACGGGCGGCGCGGCTACGCGGTGCGCTTGGCGCGACGCGCCGCGAGCTCGTCGAGCGGCTCCGGCGTCTGGGCGTCGAAGTCGAGGAGAGTCGACTCGACCTCTGTCAGCACCTTGCCCACGGCGATCCCGAACACGCCCTGGCCGCGGCTGACGAGGTCGATGACCTCGTCGTTCGACGTACACAGGTACACCGAGGCGCCGTCGCTCATGAGCGTCGTTCCGGCGAGGTCACGGATGCCGGCGGCGCGCAGCTGCTCGACGGCGGTGCGGATCTGCTGCAGCGAGATCCCGGTGTCGAGCAGACGCTTCACGAGCTTCAGGACGAGGATGTCGCGGAAGCCGTACAGGCGCTGCGACCCCGAGCCGCTCGCGCCGCGCACCGTCGGCTCGACGAGCTCGGTGCGAGCCCAGTAATCCAGCTGACGGTACGTGATGCCGGCGGCACGCGCCGCGACGGCGCCGCGGTAGCCGACCTCGTCGTCCATCGCGGGGAGTCCGTCGGTGAAAAGGAGGTCCACGGCGAACCGCTGCTCTCCTGCCGTATCCTCGGCAGTCATCGAGATCCCCCTTCACCGGACAACATGTACCGCTCCATCCACGCTAGAGGAGGGACGCGCCTCCGGCAACGACATCCGCTCCAAGAACGTCCGGCGTGTCGTACGTGCGTGCTCATCGCACGAGGCGCTCGAGCGCCGCACGCACGAAATGCGCGCGCACCTCGCCGATGCGCGCCGCGATCTCGGGGGCCAGCTCTCCGGCGCGGCCGCGGGCCGACGCATCCGTGCGCCGCAGCAGCGGGGCGAGCGCCGACTCGATGAGCGCCACGTCGCGTTCGGCCGACTGACGCAGCGTGCGCATGTGCCGGGGTTCGATGCCGTGTCGCTCGAGTGCGACGAGGGCGCGCAGCACGGCGAGGTTCTGGTCCGTGTAGGTCTCGGATGCCGCGATGACGCCCGTGCTGATCGCGTCGTTGAGCAGCTGCGGACCGGCGCCGGCAGCGGCGAGCAGCTCGGCGCGCCGGTAGCGACGGGGCGCCGGGGAGATCGACGGCGGCACCGCGGCGGGAGGCGAGGGCGCCCGGCCGGCGTCGACATCCGCCATGTACTCCCGGATGCGGGCGAGCGGAAGGTAGTGGTCGCGCTGCAGGGTGAGCGCGAGCCGGAGGCGCTCGACGTCGCCGGGCGTGAACTTGCGGTAGCCCGATTCGGTGCGGTGCGGAGTGACGATGCCCTGCATCTCGAGGAATCGCAGCTTGCTGGCCGTGAGGCCCGGGAAGTCCGGCGTCAGCCGCGAGAGCACCTGGCCGATGCTCAGTACTCCCCCGGTCGCGGGAGCGGCGCGGGGAGCGGGGGCGGCCGACATCAGCTGGCCGCTGTGGCGTGAAGGTCGGCGGGCGAGACGAAGAAGTTGAGGCGGAACTTCCCGATCCGCACCTCCGCGCCGTTCTCGAGCTGCGCGCGGTCGACGCGTTCCCCGTTCACGTACGTGCCGTTCAGCGACCGCTGATCGACGATCTCGAAGCGACTGTGGTCGCGGGTGATCTCGGCGTGCCGGCGAGAGACCGTCACATCGTCGAAGAAGATGTCGGCCTCGGGGTGGCGGCCGACCGTCATCACGTCGTTGTCGAGCAGGTAGCGCGCGCCGGCGGTGGGACCCGAGCGCACGATCAGCAGCGCCGATCCCTCGGGCAGTGCGTCGATCGCGCTGAGCTCGGCGTCGGACAGGTCGCTGCCGAACGGCACGAAGGAGAGATCGGAGTCGTGGCCGAACGTCTGCGTCGAGTCATGCGACGAACGCGCGTCAGCGTCCGAGCCGCGACGGATGTCGCCGAATTCGGGTCGGCGGTTGTCGTCGTCCACGGTCGTCCTCCCTTTCCCCCCAAGACTAACCGATGCAATGCCGTCTGCGAGAGGGCAGCGTCGGGGTTCGACCCTATTGAAGATCGCGGGTCGCTGTCCACCTGGACGCCACCGGAACGAAGGCGCCGAAAAGATGGCGGCTCGGCCGTGCGGCGGCTGCCGCGTCGGACGACGAGCCGAAGCCGCGCACAGCACCGGCGGGTAGGCTCCGCCCCGTGAGAGTCAGAACCGCCTTCGTCGCCCTCGCCCTCGCCGCCGCAGCCGTTCTCGGCGCGGCAGCGCCGGCATCCGCCCACGACCAGCTGCTGTCGACGAGCCCCGACAACGGCACGACGGTGCAGGCCCTTCCGGATGCGGTCTCCCTCACCTTCAGCGACACGGTCACCGACGCCGGCGGCGACGCGAACCAGGTGCGCGTGCTGGAT
The DNA here is from genome assembly GCF_058349865.2 of Microbacterium altimontanum. Taxonomy (NCBI): domain Bacteria; kingdom Bacillati; phylum Actinomycetota; class Actinomycetes; order Micrococcales; family Microbacteriaceae; genus Microbacterium; species Microbacterium altimontanum. The sequence goes on from NZ_JBYRJB020000009.1 coordinate 40,351, forward strand.
GCGAGCTGCCAGGTTCTCAACGACGGCGCGCTGCAGGTGCAGGACAACGTCGTGACGCAGACCGTCGCCGGTTCGGCGACGGGGCCCGTGACGGTGCAGTGGCGGGTCGTGTCGCGGGACGGGCATCCCGTCTCGGGAGAGTTCTCCTTCACCGTCGGTTCCGGGGCTGCTCCGAGCGCCTCCTCCGACTGCGCGAGCGCCTCCCCCGTGGCCGGCGAACAGGGCGCGACGGCGGGGGGTCCGCTCCCGTTCGTGATCGTCGGGATCATCGTCGTCGTCGTGATCGCCGGTGTCGTGGTGCTTCTGGCATCCCGCTCGCGTCGGCCGGACGACCAGTAGGCTGGAGTCATGCCACATTATGACGTCGTGATCCTCGGCGCCGGTCCCGGCGGATACGTCGCGGCCGTTCGCAGCGCCCAGCTCGGCCTTAGCACGGCCATCATCGAAGAGAAGTACTGGGGCGGTGTGTGCCTGAACGTCGGGTGCATCCCCTCGAAGGCCCTCCTGAAGAACGCCGACCTCGCCCACCAGGTGCTCCACAAGGCTGACCTGTTCGGCATCTCGGGCGACGTGCACTTCGACTTCGGTGTCGCGTGGGATCGCAGCCGCAAGGTCGCCGAGACGCACGTCAAGGGCATCCACTACCTGATGAAGAAGAACAAGGTCACCGAGTACGAGGGGCGCGGCTCGTTCACCGGCCCGAACGCCATCACGGTGACGAAGGCCGACGGCTCGACCGAAGACCTCACGTTCGACAACGCGATCATCTCGACGGGTTCGAAGGTGCGGAGCCTGCCCGGCGTGACGATCGGCGGCAACGTCGTGTCGTACGAGGAGCAGATCCTCGCCCGCGACCTGCCGCGCTCGATCGTGATCGTCGGCGCCGGCGCGATCGGCATGGAGTTCGGCTTCGTCATGCGCAACTACGGCGTGGACGTCACGATCATCGAGTTCCTCGACCGCGCGCTTCCCAATGAGGACGCCGACGTGTCGAAGGAGATCGCGAAGCAGTACAAGGGGTACGGCATCGACATCCTCACCTCGACGAAGGTCGAGAAGGTCGAGGACTCCGGTGACAAGGTCACCGTGACGTACACCGGCAAGGACGGCCAGAGCGCGTCGATCGAGGCCGACAAGGTGCTCGTGTCGGTCGGCTTCGCCCCGAACGTCGAGGGCTTCGGGCTCGACAAGACCGGCGTGAAGCTCACCGAGCGCGGCGCCATCGACATCGACGACCACATGCGCACGAACGTGCCGCACATCTACGCGATCGGCGACGTCACGGCGAAGCTGCAGCTCGCCCACGTGGCCGAGGCGCAGGCCGTCGTCGCCGCGGAGACGATCGGCGACGCCGAGACGATGACCCTCGGCGACTACCGGATGATGCCGCGTGCGACGTTCTGCTCGCCGCAGGTCGCGTCGTTCGGCCTGACCGAGCAGCAGGCGCGCGACGCCGGCTACGACGTCAAGGTCGCGAAGTTCCCGTTCTCGGCGAACGGCAAGGCCAACGGCCTCGGCGAGCCGGTCGGCTTCGTGAAGCTCATCGCCGACGCGGAGCACCTCGAGCTGCTCGGCGGCCACCTGATCGGCCCCGATGTGTCGGAGCTGCTCCCCGAGCTGACGCTCGCGCAGAAGTGGGACCTCACGGCGCTCGAGGCGGCCCGCAACGTGCACACGCATCCGACGCTGTCGGAGGCGCTGCAGGAGGGCTTCCACGGCCTGGTGGGACACATGATCAACCTCTAGACTGACCGTCAGTCTCCCGGCATCCGGGACTCAGCGACGCCGCCCTATCGAAGCCGAGGGCGGCGTTGCTGCGTCTGCGGCCACCCCCTGTTCGGCGAGATCGTACGATTTCGCCGAATGCACATCAATCCGCGCGCAGAGTCGTGTTCAGTCGCCGGGATCGTACGATCTCGCGGCAACGGGGCTGAGTTCCGGCGCCGGGATCGTACGATCTCGCGGCAGAGGAGTCGGGATCAGGCGCCGAGGGCGCGCGCCAGCTTCGAGTCGGATGCCGCGACCCGGCCCCCGCTGCCGGCGACGAGCGCGTCGGCTGCGGCGAAGAACGCCGCCGGGTCGGCGGGGACGGCGGGTCCCAGCTCGACCTCCCACTCGCGCCAGGACGTCTCCCGGCCGCTGCGCTCGTCGCGCGCGGTGACGTGGTCGTCGACGACCTCGGCGACGACGAGCCCTGCGGCCTCCTTCAGCGCGTACGCGACCCGGTGGTTGCGGATGCGCGCGAGCGGCACGAAGGGACCGTCCGCCCACTCGGCGAGGATCGCCGCCAGCTCGGCTGGGACGTCCTCGTCGGCGTCGTCGCCGAGCGGCCAGTGCCACTCGTGCTTGCCGTCGGATGCGGATGCTTTGATGTGCCAGCCCTCGTCGGGGCCGCCCGTGCGCCGGCGCACCGCCACGCGCGCACGGGCGAGCGCGGCGTCGGCGGTGTCGAGGTAGCGCGCGTCGAGCTCGCGCTCCTCGGCGTCACCGAGGGCGACGACGCCGGGCAGCTGCGTCCAGTCGGGCAGCTGCGCGGCGTCGTCGACCTCGTACTTGCGCTCGACCTCGACGGAGTGCGACGGGCCGGCCACCGGCTCAGTCGTCCCGGTTGTCGTGGTCGGGGTCGATGTCCTCGGTGGTCTCGACGAAGAGGAAGCGCGTCTCGGTGGGGCCGTCGTGCGCGCCCGTGTTGGTCTCGGCGCCCTCACGACGGTAGATGAGCTGCCCCTCGCCGTACGGCATGATGAGCGAGTCCGACGCGCTCTCGTCGAGGGGGATGATCTGCCCGTCGAGCGGGCCTCCGGAAAGACGTGCGATGGCCATGTTCACAGCGTAGTGTGCTCCTTCCCGTTCCACCGGGAACGCGGACGGGTCAGTGGGTCGGGAAGCCGAGGCTGATCTGGCTCTCGCTGGGCTCGGGCCACCGGCTCGTCACGACCTTGCGGCGGGTGTAGAAGTTGAAGGCCTCCGAACCGTACATGTGCGTGTCGCCGAACAGCGAGTTCTTCCAGCCGCCGAATGAGAACGATCCGACCGGCACGGGGATCGGCACGTTGATGCCCACCATCCCGACCTCGATGTCGTACTCGAACTGGCGCGCGGTCTTGCCGTCGCGCGTGAACACCGCGGTGCCATTGCCGTACGGGTTCTCGTTGATGAGCTTCACCGCTTCGTCGTACGTGTCGACACGCACGACCGAGAGCACGGGACCGAAGACCTCCTCGTCGTACACGGGCATGCCGGGCTTCGCGTCGTCGACGAGGGATGCGCCGAGGAAGAAGCCGTCGGAGTCGAACTCCTGCTCGCGGCCGTCGACGACGAGCGTCGCACCGGATTCGGCGACACCGTCGACGAACCCGCGCACGCGGTCGCGCGCCGCTGCCGTGATGAGCGGCCCGATCTCGTTGGACGGGTCGAACCCGTCGCCGATGCGCAGGCTCTTCATCCGCTCGGCGACCTTCGCGACGAGCTCATCGCCGACGCCGCCCACGGCCACGACGGCCGAGATCGCCATGCAGCGCTCCCCCGCCGATCCGAAGCCGGCCGACACCGCCGCATCCGCTGCCGCATCGAGGTCGGCGTCCGGCATCACGACCATGTGGTTCTTGGCGCCGCCGAGTGCCTGCACGCGCTTTCCGTGGGCGGCGGCCTCGGTGTAGATGTACTTCGCGATCGGCGTCGAGCCGACGAACGAGACCGCCTTGATGATCGGGTCGGCGAGGATGGCGTCGACCGCCTCCTTGTCGCCGTGCACGACGTTCAGGACGCCATCGGGCAGCCCGGCCTCGCGGAAGACGTCGGCGATCCAGACCGCGGCGGAGGGGTCGCGCTCGCTGGGCTTGAGGACCACCGCGTTGCCGGCGGCGATCGCGGTCGGCACCATCCACAGCGGCAGCATTGCGGGGAAGTTGAACGGCGTGATGCAGGCGACCACGCCGAGGGGCTGGCGCACCTGGTGCACGTCGAGCCCCGTCGCGATCTGCTCGGAGTACTCGCCCTTCAGGTGGTGCATGAGCCCCGTGCAGAACTCGACGTTCTCGAGTCCGCGCTGCACCTCGCCGAGAGCGTCGGGCACCGTCTTGCCGTGCTCGGCGGTGATGATGCGCGCGAGCTCGTCGGCGCGGGTCGTGATGATGTCGCGCACCCGGAACATGAGCTGCGCGCGCTTGACGAGGCCGACGTCGCGCCACGCCTTCTGCGCGGCGGCCGCGGTGCGGGCGGCCTCGGCGACGAGCTCGGCGGACGCGAGTCCCACTTCGCCGGTGGGTGTTCCGAGCGACGGGTTGTACACGGTGCCGCGGCGCTCGCCGGGATCGATGTGCTTCCCGCCGATCACGTGCGGGATCTGGGTGCGCGTGGCGGTGTCGATCGTGGTGGTCATCATCGGGTTCCTTCGTGTGAGTCGAGTGCGGGGTCGTAGCCGACGAGCGTCCCGTCGGGCGACGCGAGCTTGGTGATGAGCATGCAGTCCTTGGCGCCGAGGCCCTCGTCGACGAGCTGCTCGAACTGCGACAGCGCGAGCTCTGCCGCCGGCAGGTGCACGCCCGTGGTCGCGCCCGCCTGCACCGCGAGCGAGCAGTCCTTGCGCGCGAGGTCGACCGAGAACGTGGCGTCGAAGTTCTTGTCGGCGGCGCCGGTCGTGACGACGCCGGGCACTGGATACCAGGTCCGCTGCGGCCACGACTGTCCGGAGGACACGTTAGCGACGCTCCAGAACACGGCCGGATCGAGGCCCAGCTGCTGTGCGAGCTGCGACCCCTCGGCGACGCCGAGCGCCGAGACGAACAGCATCATGTTGTTCACGAGCTTCGAGGCGATGCCGGCAGTGGCGTCGCCGCAGAGGATGACGGACCCCGCCATCGGTTCGACGAACGCCTTCGCGCGCTCGAGGTCGTCGGGCTTGCCGCCGAGCATGAAGCACAGCGAGTGCGCCTCGGCGCCGGCGGTGCCGCCGGAGACCGGGCTGTCGACGAACGTGAACCCGCGGGCCTCGGACTCGTCATGGCACCAGCGGGAGGTCTCCACGTCGACCGTGGACGTGTCGAGGAGGAGCGTTCCCGAGTCGGCGTTGGCCCAGATGCCGTCCGGGCCGTCGTACACGCTGCGCACGTGCTGCGGCATCGGCAGCGAGGTGAAGCACGCGTCGGCTCCTTCGAGCGCCTCCGCGACCGAGCCGACCGTGATGACGCCCCGGGCGGCACCGGCCTCCAGGCACGCGGGTGCGATGTCGAACCCGCGCACGGTGTGTCCGGCGGCCACGAGGTTTCCGCTCATCGGGGCACCCATGTGCCCGAGTCCGATCCAGGCGATCGTCGACATCCTGCCTCCTCCTTGAAGCTGGTTCTGCATGACGTGTCACTACGGGTGACACGGCGCGGACATCGAGAACGGATGCCGCGCTCACGGCCAGGATAGGCACGTTGCCCACTGCAGATCAATGCACGGAGAGAGGACAATGTTGCACTTCAAGTGTGCACGCATGCACACTTGCTCTCATGACTCGCGAGCCGCAGCCTGAGGCGCTGATGACCTTCCTCGCCGTCGCCCGGCTCGGCCGCTACACGGCGGCCGCCGAGGTGCTCGGCGTCAATCACTCGACCGTGTCGAGGCGCATCTCATCGCTCGAGGAGGCGATGGGCGGCCGCACGCTCGTGCGCACGACCGGCGGATGGGAGGTCACCGACCTCGGCCGCCGCGCGATGGCCGCGGCAGAGAGCATCGAGGCGTCGCTGCGCGCCCTCGGTGAAGACACCGGCGGCGACGCCGTGCAGGGCATGGTGCGCATCGCCGCACCCGAGGCGTTCACCTCGGCGTTCCTCGTGCCGGCGATGACGGCGCTGCAGCAGCAGCATCCCGGCCTCGCCGTCGAACTGCTCGCGGCGACCCAGCGGGTTCGGCAGAACCGCTCCGGCGTCGACCTCGAAGTGGTGGTGGGGCGGCCGCAGGTCAACCGCGCGTTCGCGACGCCGGTGTGCGACTACTCGCTCCGGCTCTACGCGTCCCCCGACTACCTCGCCGATCGCGGGACGCCGGCCTCGCTCGACGAGCTCGTGACGCATCCCGTCATCTACTACGTCGAGTCGTCGCTGCGTGTCGACGAGCTCGACCGGGCCGTTCAGCAGTTCCCCGCCTCTCCCCCGTCGATCCGGTCGACGAGCGTGTTCGCGCACGTCGAGGCGACCGCCGCGGGCGCCGGTATCGGGGTGCTGCCGGACTTCCTCGCCGACCGCGACGAGCGGCTCGTGCCGGTGCTGCGCGAGAGCTACGCGCATCCGCTGTCGTACTGGGCGGTCGTGCGTGATGAGGGGCCGCGCAATGCCGCGGTCGCTGCCGCGCTCGCGTCGATGCAGGAGCACGCGCGCGACGCGCGCCGCGCGGCGTGAGCGGTCAGCCGGACCTCTCGGCCGACGCATCCCCCGTCTTCTCCTCCGGTTCGCCCCCGGGCTTGTCTTCCTTCGCCTCGGCTTCGGCCTCCGCCGCCCGGGCGTGGTTCAGCTCGCTGGTCGCGACGCGCACGGCGTTCTCGGCACGCAGCACGCGACGGCGCTGCATCGTGCGGGCGCCGTAGCGGGCGCGCACGCGATCCTTCTGCTCCGCGACGCCGACGAGGATATACGAGCTCGCGATCAGCAGGACCTGCGCGGAGAGGTTGAGCCAGAGCAGCAGCGCGATGAGCGACGCGAACGACGCGAGGAGCGGGTTCGACGATGCTCCGCGCACGAACAGGGTGGACAGCTGCTGCAGCACCGTGAGTCCGACGGCGCCGATGATCGCGCCGGGGATGATGGCGCGGGCGGATGCGCGGACGCCGGAGAGCACGATGAACACGAGCGCGATGATGACCGCGTCGAGCACGAACACGATCACGATGGCGGCGGCTCGGGTGCCGACCGCGGCGATGCCCGCCGAGGCGGGCCCGGCCCACTGGGTGACGAGGTCGCTGATCGCCGAGACGAGGAAGGTTGCGCCTGCCGTGGCCGCGACGCCGATGGCGACCGCGATCGCGAGTCCGAGGTTGCGCAGCAGCACCCACAGGAAGAAGAGGTCGTCGTGCACCTCGTCGGCCAGGCTGCGGAGCGCCGTGCGCGTCGAGGTGATGGCGCCGAGGGCGGCTCCCACGAGTCCGATGACGGCGATGATGCCGGCGATCGTCAGGCCGGTCGGGGCGGTCAGCGTGGCGGGGTCGACGAGCTTTCCCTTGCCGATCAGTCCTGGCACGACGTTGTTCACGGCGTCGCCGAGCTTTGTCATCGCCTCCGGGTTGCCGGCCAGCCACGTGGCGGCGGCGGTGAAGCCCAGCAGCACGGCCGCGAACACGCTGAACAGCGCGCGGTAGGTGATGGCGTCGGCGAGCTGCGGGCCGCGGTGCTCGCTGTAGAGAAGGAACGCTCGCACCGGCTTGAGGGTCAGCGCCCACGCGGTGGCCTTGCGGATGAATTCGCGCACGTCGGCCACCCTATCGAGGCCCCAGGACCGGGCACCGCCCCTACCCGACGGCGGCGCCCGCCGCTAGGATGTTCGCGGGGAACAGGGGAAAGAGTGTGAGAGATCTGGCGCAGACGCTGGTGGAGACCGGTGCGGTCGACGCCGTTCAGATGTCGATGCTCGTCCGCGAAGTGGGCGACGGGCCCGACCTCCGTGAGCGGCTTGTCGAGTCGCGCACCGTGACCGAGCGGCAGATCGCCGAGGCGATCGCGCTGCACTCGAACCACCGGTTCGTGGACCTCACCGGTGCGACGCTCGATCCGGAGACCGTGGCGATCGTGCCCGGCGCGCTCTGCCGGCGCTACCAGCTGATCCCGCTGCAGCGACTGCGCAACCGGCTCATCGTCGGCATGACCGATCCCACCGACCTCATCGCGATCGACGACGTGACGAGCGTCGCCGACGCGCGCATCGACCCTGTGGTGGTGGCGGCGGATGCGTTGCAGCAGGCGTTCGAGCGCTACCTACGCTCCGACGAGGAGCTCAGCGACCTGTCGGTGCAGATCGGCGAGGCGATCGCTCCGTCCTCCGCTGCGGCGTTCACCGAGTCGCTCGACGATGACGACGAGACGCCCATCATCCGCTTCGTGAATCTGCTCATCGCGCAGGCGATCAACGACCGCGCGAGCGACATCCACGTCGAGCCGGGCGAGCAGTACCTGACGGTGCGGTTCCGCATCGACGGAGTGCTGCACGAGATGCAGCGGGCCGACCGTGCGATCCAGGACGGGGTGATCTCCCGCCTGAAGATCATGTCGTCGATCGACATCGCCGAACGCCGCAAGCCGCAGGACGGCCGCCTCTCGGTTCGGCACGACGGTCGCCAGATCGACCTCCGGGTCGCGACCCTGCCCACCGTGTGGGGCGAGAAGATCGTGCTCCGCATCCTCGACACCACCGGTCAGGCGCTCGCGATGAGCGACCTCGAGTTCTCGGTGACCAACGAGCGGCGGTTCACGTCGGCGATCACCCGTCCGCACGGAATGGTGCTCGTGACGGGGCCGACCGGATCCGGAAAGTCGACGACGCTGTACACCGCGCTGCGCACGGTGGCAGATCCGCGGGTGAACGTCATCACCGTCGAGGATCCGGTGGAGTTCCGCATCCCGGGCATCAATCAGGTGCAGGTGAACCAGCGGGCGGGAATGACGTTCCAGGCGGCACTGCGGTCGATTCTGCGGGCCGACCCTGACGTCGTGCTGGTGGGTGAGATCCGCGACAACGAGACCGCCACCATCGCGATCGAGGCGGCCCTCACCGGTCACCTCCTCCTGTCGACGCTGCACACGAACGACGCGCCGAGCGCGATCACCCGCATGACCGAGATCGGCTGCGAGCCGTTCCTCGTGGCCACGGCGCTGCAGGCAGTCGTGGCCCAGCGCCTCGCCCGCAAGCTCTGCACGCACTGCAAGCTGCCGTACTCGGAGAACACCGAGACGCTGCGGCAGCTGCGCTTTCCGCACGAGCCCAGCGACCCGCCGCAGCTGTACAGGGCCGGCGGCTGCCCGGCGTGCTCGGGCACGGGTTACCGGGGCCGCATCGCGCTGCACGAGGTGATGACGATGTCGGATGAGCTCGCGCAGCTCATCACGACACACGCCACCGGCACCGAGCTGCGCCAGGTCGCGCTCGAGCAGGGCATGGTGTCACTGCGCGACGACGGCTGGAGCAAGGTCACCCAGGGTCTCACCACGATCGAAGAGGTCCTGCGGGTCAGCGTCTGAGATCACCCCTCGATGGCAACCTCTCCCGATGGTGAGGAGTTTCCTCCCTTCCCGCCACGCGCGTCATGTTCCTAAAGTGGATGGCCGGTCCGAATCGGCCTCGGCAGGCGACCGACGCGGTGAGTGGGGGATCTCTCCGCGTCGGTCAGGCCGCCGCCCGTCGATAGGATGTGCTCGAGCATGGACGCCCCGCACGACATCCGAGTGATCCTCGTCGAGGATCAGGCGCTCTACCGTGCGCTGGTGGGCGACCTGATCCGTCATGAAGAGGGCTTCACGCTCGTCGGCGCGACCGGGAGCGTCGCCGAGGCGCGCACTCTCGCCGCGTCCCGCCCGGTCGATGTCATGCTGCTCGACGTCGAGCTTCCCGACGGCAACGGCTTCGCACTCGGTCGCTCGCTGCGCGCCGCGCGTCCGGACCTCGGCATCGTGCTGCTCTCGAGCCACGACGTCATGGACCTTCTGCTCGCCCTCCCCGACGCGGAGCGGGCGGGATGGAGCTACCTGTCGAAGGTGTCGTCGACCTCGCGCGCCGTGCTGCTGCGGGCCCTCCGCGCCAGCGCCCGCGGAGAGACCGTGCTCGATCCTGAGCTCGTGGCGCGGCTGACACCTCGTCGCGGCAGCGCGGTAGCCGACCTCACCCCGCGTCAGCTCCACGCGCTCCGCCTCGTCGCCGAGGGCCTCTCGAACGCCGCGATCGCCCGCGAGATGGGCATCTCGACGCACTCCGTCGACAACCTGCTGAACGCCGTCTACACGACGCTGGGAGTGCGCGACGACGGTGACCTCAACAGTCGGGTCGCAGCCGCGCTGCACCTCGTGCGCGACGGCGCCGTGTCATGAGCGGCGCGGTGGCATGAGCGTCGCGCTGCCGCCATCCGTCGCCGACCGCGACCGCACCGACGATCTGCGCGTGCTGCTGCTGACCGCCGGTGCGCTGCTTCTCACCTTCGCCATCGGGTCCACCGTCCAGGCGATCTTCGTCTTCCGCCCCGACCGCCTCTCACTCGGCGAGCTCCTCGCGGCGAACCCGCTGCTCCCCCAGCGGCTCCTCGTGAATGTCGTGACCGTCGCGCTGGTCCTGCTCGTGTGCGCGCTCGTGCGGCCCAATGAGCGCCGGCCGGGCATCGCCGCCGTCTGGGTGGTCGCCGTCGCCGTGGCAGCCGGTTTCGGGCGGCATGGCGGTCAGCTCCTGCTCGGCATCTACGTCGGCCCGTCGGCGAATGCGAGCATCACCGAGATCGCGTCGGTGATCGTCGTCGTCGTCGTGTCGCTCCTGCTCGCACTGCTGCAGGTACGCGCCCGGGTTCGCCTGCGTGAGCACGAGCGCGCGGCCGCCGAGCTGCGCGTCCGGGCATCGAACGCCCTCGCCGAGCTCGCCGCCGAGGAGATGCGCGTGCGCCGGGAGGTCGCCGAGGGCCTGCACGGCACGCTGCAGGGGCGGCTCGTGATGATCCAGGCGTCGATCGCGACGCTCCTCACGCGCGGACGGGAGAGCCGATGGAGCGACAGCGACCTCCAGCGGCTCGCGACGATCCGCGATGAGCTCGAGGCTGTCCGCGAGCACGATGTGCGGGAACTGAGTCAGCTCGTCTACCCGGTCGGCGTCGACGTCGGCCTGGGGCACGCCGTGCGCGCGCTCGTCCGCCGCATCCCGCCGGAGATCTCGGTGACGGCGGAGGTGGCCGCTGAGGCGGATCGTGCCCTCGACGGTGCGCATGCCGACGCTGTCAGCAGGCGCATCGCGATCGTGCGAGCAGTCGAGGAGGGCATCACGAACGCCCTCCGGCACGGCGCCGCGACGGCGATCCGGATCCTCGTCCGTCTGCACGTGACGCAACAGGGGCGCCAAATCGTGCTCACCGTCGACGACGACGGCGCGGGACTGCCCGACGTGCCGCGGTGGAACGGTCTCGCGCGCACGGCCGAGCGGCTCGAACTGCATGCGGGCATCGCTGTACTCGAGGGATCGCAGCTGGGCGGTGCGCGACTGCGCGTCGAGCTCCCCGCGTCCGACGCTGACGCCTGAGCGTCAGCCGGTCTTGCTCAGGTCGCCGTAGAGCGTGAAGATCGGCAGGTACAGCGCGATCACCATTCCGCCGATGATGACGCCGATGCCGACGATGAGCACGGGCTCGATCGTCGAGGTGAGCTGAGCGGCGGCGGTGTCGACCTCGTTCTCGTAGAAGTCGGCGATGCTCGAGAGCATCTCGGCGAGCGTGCCCGATTCCTCGCCGACCGCGACCATCTGCGCGACCATCGGCGGGAACACCGCGGCCTTCGCGAGGGGTCCGGCGAACGACTTGCCCTGCCGCACGGAGTCCTGGATGTCGAGCACCGCCTGTTCGATCTTCCAGTTGTCGGCGGCCTGGCCCACGATCGAGAGGGCGTTCAGCAGCGGGACGCCGGCTCCGAGCATCATCGAGAGGCTGCGGGTGAACCGGGCGACGGCGATCTTCGTGGCGAGAGGGCCGAACACCGGCATGCGCAACTTCAGCGGATCGACACGGCGGCGGACGGGCTCGGTGTCCTTCTTCGCCGCCCACCACAGCGATACGGCGATGGCGACCACGATCATGAGCGGCAGGATCCAGATCATGTTGTGCGAGATCGTCACGATGATCTGGGTGGGGATCGGGAGCTCGGACCCGATGCCCGCGAACATCCCCTCGAAGACCGGCACGACGAAGGTGACCATCGCCACGACGCCGAGGATCGCGATCACGAGCACGACCATGGGGTACGTCGTGGCCGACTTGATCTTGTTGTGGAGCTCGGCCTCCTTCGCGTACGTCTCGGCGACGGAGGAGAGCGCGTCGCCGAGGAATCCGCCGGTCTCACCGACCCGGACGAGGCTCACCATGAGCGGCGGGAAGACGTCCTTCTGCCGGCCGAGCGCCGACGAGAACGACACTCCCGACTCGACGTCGGCCTGCACGGCGATGAGGGCCGACTGCAGCCGCTTGTCCTCCGCCTGCTCGACCAGGATGCCGAGGGTGCGCATGAGCGGCAGTCCGGCGTTGATGAGTCCCGCCATCTGCTTCGTGAAGACGGCGAGGGTCTCGGCCTTGACCTTGCGCTTGAAGCCGGGGATCGAGATGTCGCGGTTCAGCCCGGTCTTCGAGACGGCCGCCACGTGCAGCGGGGTGAGGCCCTGGGCCCGGAGCTTGTTCGCGACGGCGGTCTCGCTCGCCGCCTCGAGGGTGCCCTTCACGATGCTGCCGCCGGTGGGATCCACCGCCCGGTACGCGAACTCCTGGATGAGTGCCACGGCTACTGTCCCCTGCTGAGCTGCCAGCTGTCGGCGTGCGTCGTCCAGGCCTCGGCGTCGAAGTCGCGCGGGCGTACACGCACGTCGTCGAGCGACGAGGGGTCCACGGCGTAGGCGCGGGCGACGTGCTGTGAGATCGTCCCCTCGGCGACGAGCCGTTTGAGGTCCTGGTCGAGGGTGTGCATCCCGACGGCCGATCCTGCCTGCAGCGCCGAGTACAGCTGGGCGATCTGGCCCTCGCGGATCATGTTCGCGACGGCCGGCGTGTTCACGAGGACCTCCGTCGCGATCGTGCGCCCGGTGGTCTGCGCCCGCGGCAGCAGCGTCTGGCTGATGACGCCCTGCAGCGTGTCGCCGAGCTGCGAGCGCACCTGGTCCTGCTGATGGGCGGGGAACGCGTCGACGATGCGGTTGATGCTCTTCGTCGCGCCCTGCGTGTGCAGGGTCGAGAGCACGAGGTGGCCGGTCTCGGCGGCCGAGAGGGCGGTGGCGATCGACTCCGGGTCGCGGAGCTCGCCGACGAGGATGACATCGGGGTCCTGGCGCAGCACGCGACGCAGCGCCTCCGAGAACGACGCGGTGTCGGAGCCGATCTCGCGCTGGTGGATGAGAGCCGTGCGGCTCGTGTGCTGGAACTCGATGGGGTCTTCGACCGTGATGACGTGCGCCGGGAGGGTCGAGTTGATGATGTCGACCATGGCGGTGAGCGTCGTGGACTTGCCCGATCCGGTGGGGCCGGTGACGAGCACGAGGCCGCGGGGCTTGAGCGCGAACTCGCGGATGATGGGCGGTGCGCCGAGCGCGTCGAGGCTGAAGACGGTGCTCGGGATGAGGCGCAGCGCGACGGCGACCGCGCCGAGTTGGCGGAACACGTTCACGCGGAAGCGGCCGACGCCCTCGACGGCGTACGAGAGGTCCACCTCGCCGCTGTCCATGAACTCGGCGAAGCGCTCGCGCGGCATGATGCGGGAGAGCGCCGGTTCGAGCCAGTTCATCGTGAGCGGTTCGGGGAACTCGGGCACCGGCCGAAGGTGTCCGTCGACACGGATGAGTGCCGGCTGGTCTGCGGTGAGGTGCACATCGGATGCGCGGGCGTCGGCGGCGACCTTGAGCAGGCGGTCGATGGGCGGAACGGTCTCGAACATCGGAATTCTCAATCGGTGGTGCGGATGAAGGCGAGCGCGTCGACGGTGAGCGTGTAGCGGGCCTTGTCGTCGGATGCTGCAGCCCCCGCGAGCGCGGAGTGGGTGATCGCGATCAGCCGCGGGCCCTTGCGGAGCTCGTCGAGGTAGTCGGCTGCGGCGGCGGGAGACGGTACGTCCACCGTGATCGTGAACGGCGCCTGGGTGCGGGCGGCCGGCGCGGACGGCGCCGGTGTCGGCGACGATCCGGAGCCCGCCGCATCCGTCTTGGTGGACGCGGATGCCGAGGCGTCCGTCGTCGTGGCGTCCGCCGCCGGAGCGGGGGCCGCCACGACCTTGCCGTCGTCACCGACGGTGGTGCGCGCGGTGAACGGCTCGACGTCGGCGGCGGTCATCGTCGTGATCGTCGACTTGGTGGCGTCTGCCGCCTTGATCGCGAGCTCGAAGGCGTCGTCGAGGTGGTTCGGGACCGAGATCTGCCTGCGCAGGTGCGCGACCTCCTGCTGCGTCTGAGGCAGCTTCTTCTTGGCGGCCTGCAGCGATTGCACCTGGATGTCGTACTGCGAATTCGTCTGCGCGACGCGCGCGGTGTCGGCGTCGGTGTTCAGCGACTGCGTGTACATCGGGAGGGCGAACACCACGACGCCGAGCACCACGACGGCGATGACGACGAGGAGGCCGAGGAGGTTGATGAGCTGTTTCGGGAGCGACATCACTTCTCCTTCGCGGCGTAGAGGCCGGTGTAGACGGTCTGGTCGAACGTGGCGGTCAGCTGGTAGCTGTACGTCGGCTTCTCCCCCTCGGTGGCCGTGCCGGTGAGGTCGACGGCGTCGGCGTCGATGACTCCTTCGTGCGATCGGAGATCACGCGCCATCATGACGATGTCCATCGGCACAGCGCTCTCGACGGTCACCGATCCCGTCACGCCGGGCTGCGCCGTCGCCTTCCCCTTGCCGGGGAGGGCACCGGTCGTGAGATCCCAGGCGGTGATCGTCCCCGCGCCGGGGATGACGCCGTCGATGACGTCGAAGACCGGCGTCCACGCGACATCCGTCCCCATCGCCTCGGTGCGGTAGTCCTCGAGCTCCTTCTGCACGGTGCGGGTCTTGCTCACGTCGGCGAGCCCGGCCAGCTGCCCGACCAGGTCGGTCGTGCGGGCGTTCTCCGCGGCCAGGCGCTGGTCGGCGAGGACGTTCAGCGTGAAGGCCCCGGCCGACACGGCGGCGACGCCGACCATCGCGACCACGACGATGACGAGCCAGCGGCCGGCGAGGCCCGTGCGCTGGCGTCGCTCGATCTCGCTGCGCGGCATCAGGTTGACGCGGGGCACCGGGCTGAACCCGGACAGGGCGCCGCCGTGCGAGGAGGCCATCAGCGTCCTCCCCGCAGAGCGAGGCCGACGGTGCCGACGAGATTGAGGGCGAGGTCCGCCGATCCGAGCTCGATCGTCCGCGCCTGCACGACCTCTTCGGCGGTGATCGGCGACACCGGCGCCTCGAGCTCGCCGGCGAGCGCGCCGATCACGCCGGGCACGGCGACGCCGGCGCCGCTCAGCCGCACCGACGAGACCGGCGCTCCCCCGGGCCGGGTGGTGTGGAAGGCCAGGGTGTTGCGGATGCGGCTGGCGAGATCGGTGATCGCGGCGCTCGACGCCGACGCCGCACGCAGGGCGGCACGGCCCCGCAGCGGGGCTGACTCGGGCGGCACGGTCTCGAGCACCGCCTCCGCCTCGGCCGCGGCCTGCTCGCGTGCGCGGACGGCAGCGGTCTCGATGTCGGCGGGAATGATGCGCACGAACTGCGGCATCCCGTTCGCGGTGACCACGACGTAGGTCGTGTGGTCGCCGATGTGCACCATCGCGATCGCCTCATCCGGGGTGCCGACGGTGGCCGCGACGCGCGCGAGCCCGAACGGCACGAGGTCGACGGCCGCGACGTTCAGCTTGGCCTTGCCGAGCGTCGCGATGAGGTCCTCGATCGTCTCGGAGACGGCCGCGACGAGAAGTCCGTGCAGGAGCCCGTCGCTCTGCGAGATCGGGTAGAAGTCGAGCACGGCCTGGCTGACCGGCACGGGGAGCAGGTCCTGCACCTGGAACGGCAGCGCCTGCGTGAGAAGAGCGCGGGTCATCACCTCGGTCGAGTGCTCGCGGACGAGGATGCGTCGGCTGCCGACGCCGAGGGTGACCGAGCGCGAGCGGATGCCCGCGCGGCCCCAGAGCTGCCGCAGCGCGAGTGCGACCGCATCCTGGTCCATCACCTCGGAGTCCTTCGCGGCGTTGGGCGGCAGGGCGACCTCGCCGGCGGCGACGATGCGGGGATGCTGTCCGCGGGTCACCTCGACCGCGCGCACGCTCTCTTCGGTGATCTCGACACCGACCACGGTGCGGGCCATCACGCGTCCTTCCCGGCGCCGGGGCGCCTGCATTCAGCTGCCGACATGGAGCAGCCTGAGGTACCAGTCGCCGACGGCCGACCCGATGAGGATCCCGACCCAGGCGCCGGCGAGCATCCACGGCCCGAAGGGGATCGCGGTGCGGCGGCCGGCACGACGGGTGACGAGGAGGACGATGCCGAACACGCCGCCGAGGAGGAAGGCGGCGAACGCGCCGACGATGAGGGCCGGCCAGCCGAGCCAGCCGAGGTAGAGCCCGAGCACGCCCGCGAGCTTGACGTCGCCGCCGCCCATTCCGCCCGGGCGGATGAGGCGCAGCAGCGCGTAGAAGAGGTAGAGGGCGACGAGGCCGATGCCGGCGCGGATGAGCTGCGGCCAGTCGGCGGCGAGAACGGATGCGCCGCCGAGGAGCAGGATCGCGACCGGGTACGCGGTCAGCACGATGCTGTTCGGGAGCCGGTGCACGTCGAGGTCGATGACGGTGAGCACGATGCTGATCGCCGCCAGGTAGAGGAAGGCGGCGAGCACGAGCCAGAACGCGACTCTCCCGGCGCTTCCGGCCTCGGCCGACGAGTCAGCGAAGCGAGTCGAAACGACCCACCACGTGACGCCGACGAACGCCGCGGCGCAGGCGAGTTCGATCAGCGGATAACGCATGGAGATCGGCGCGTGGCAATGGGCGCAGCGACCTCGGAGCGTGAGCCAGGACACGAGCGGCACGTTCTGCCAGGGCCGGACGGCGTGGTCGCACGTGGGGCACCGGCTCTCTCGCGTGAGCGGGATCTCGGCCGGCACGCGGTAGGCGACGACGTTGAGGAACGACCCGATCACGACGCCGAGCAGCCCGGCGAAGACGAGGACGAAGATCAGGACGGGTGTGGTCATCTCATCCCTCCCGTTGGGTGACGAGCGGGCCGAGCAGCTGCTTGGGCGGTTGGGGCACCTGGTTCTGATCGGCCTGCTTGACCTGACAGCTGAGGCCGAGGATCGGGGCCCACGCCATGTTCTGGCAGGTGAACGTCGGGTGCACCCAGTGGGTCGCATCTCCGTCGAAGTTGGAATAGAACTGGCCATTGAAGCTGATGTGGTTCGGGGCACCGATACCACACGGGCTGTACAGCATCATCCGCACCTGCCCGGTCGACGGCAGGCTGAGGCTATCAGTGCCTGACCCGGTCACACAGTCTGGTCGTTCGTTGCCGAGCTCGCCGTCGCCGTGGACGAAGAACAGCTGGGGCTGCGGAACGAGCACCGACGACAGCGTCGACGTGACGCTGACCGTCATCCTCGAGGTCGAAGGGACGAGGAACAGGACGTCGTGCTTGACCTGGCCGCCGGAGAGCTTAACTGTGACGGGCCCGGTGCAGGCGGTGTAGTCGACACCCACTCGTGTGTTGCCTGCGCTCAGTGCCATCGATGCAGCGGTCATCACATCGCCGCCGTCGCAGGGGCCGATGATCCACTGGATGCCGGAACCGTACGTCGCGCGATCGACAGGCAGATCGAGCCACTTCGTCATGTCGTACACCCGCTGGAGGTCGGGGTCGAACACCGCGGGCGTGCCAGCGTTCTGGGTCACCGTGCCGACGACTGTACCGGCCGCGACGGTCGCCGCGCCGCCGGCCGTCGCGTTTCCGCTGACCTTGCCCTTCGTCGTCGTTATGGATGAGTTCGAGAACAGACTGCCGGCGACTGTCGAGTTCTGCGCGGTGATCGTGATCGGGCCGTTCGCGACGATATCCCCGCCGACTTGAGCCTTCGCGGAGCTGATGGTGACGCCATCTCGTGCATAGACCGAGCCCGAGATGTCACAGTCTGCGCTCAGGTACAGCCCGCCGGTGGGCAGCCAGAGGTCTCCGGTGATGGTGCTTGTACTGTTGCACTCGAAGTCACCGTTGCGGACGACCAAGTCGCCGGTATAGGACGATTGGGTCGCGGTGAACTGGCCATCGAAGTATGCCATCGTGCCGCCCGGCTGACCTGGGTAGAAGACCTGCCAGGGGAATGTCGCCGTCACTGTGGCGGTCGACCCGTCCGATGCCGTTCCGGTGGACTTGATCATGACGAAGCGCGAGTCCAGCGTCGGGCAACTGCTCGTCAGCCCGGCGTCGGTGAACTCCGACGGCTGATCGCCCGTCGTCGACTTCACGGCGTAAGCGTAGTTCGGGTCGGTGCCGGTGCCGGTGACCGCGCAGGCGTGGGCAGCGATTGCGGCCATGGCGGCGTCGCGGCCGGACTCGGCAGCAATGAAGGCCTGGCTGCGGTGGCGGTTGTCGACGTTCGCGCTGACGGTGAAGACCACAGTGCCGGCGATCGAGACTGCGACGACGAAGCCGACGAGGAATACGACGATGACGGCGATGAGGACAGCACCGGAGTCGTCGGGAGGCGTTCGACGGCGCATCCGGTCGAGGAATTCGCGGATCACCAGCACGATCGGGGCTCCCCGGTGGACACGGACCGCAGGGCGGACGTGCCCGTGAAGTGTACCGGTGCAGCAGTGGTCGTCATGTCGAAGGCGTATGACACCGTGTTGCCCGTTCGAGTCACGAACGGTGTGGTGCCCTGCTGCGAGAGCCCTTCTTCCCACGAAGGCCACGTCGTCGGATCACCGAGCGGTGCGCTGCGGATCTCCATGAGCAGATTGGACGTCGAGAGATGGAAGCCCTGGCACGTCAGCGACCCGCCGAGCGAGGTCTGGACGTACAGCGTGGACTGATCTGCTGAGACGTCGAAATAGTCGGCGTTGCGGACCGCACGCTCGAGTGCGGACGAGACGAGCTGCCCGGTGTTGGTGGCGGTCGACACGCTGGACACCTCCTCTTGCGTTCGCCAGCTGTTGATTAGGATCATCGCCGTGGCGCCGGCGACGACGCTCGCGATCAGCATGCCGATGATGAGTTCGACGAGCGACATGCCGGAATCGTCTCCGCGCAGAGCCGGGAGCAGCCGCGCGTTCATGGCACGTACACGAGGGCCGCCGCGTCGGCGAGCTCACCGGTGCCGCGTGAGGCGGTCACCGTCACGTGGACTGCCGTCGCGGAAGCGCAGGTCCCCACGTCAACGGTGGTGGTGAACAACGTTCGCCCGGCAGTGTCGACGTACGGGCGCGAGCCGGCCAAACCGGACAAACCCGAACAGGTGGCGTTCTGACGCGCCTTCTCCACATAGCGGTAGACGTCACGCGTCGCCGTGGCCGTCAGTGACTGTTCCGAGCTGGAACGCACGCCCTGGATGAGCATCGGAAGGAGCGCGAGGGCGATGATGCCGAGGAGGAACATCGCGATGATGACCTCAACGATGCTGAAGCCTGAGTCAGCCCCCCGGGTGACTCGACGGTTCTCGCCGCGCATGCCATCACCCCTCCCCAGTGCGAGTGCCGGAATATCCCAGGACCGGCGCTTCGGGTACGCCGGTCCTGGGAAGTGGTGGCTGTCAGCAGCCGGGGCCGGAAGTGTACGCGTTCGTGGACGTGTACTTCGAGCCACCGCCGTATCCGGAGACGCAGAAGTCATCCAATGTCGGCGTACCCGTTGCGGGGGACGTGATCGTCACAGTGACCCCTGTGGCTGGCTTGAAGATGGACGTGGGGACGGCGGCCCCTCCCGTGCTCGCGGGCGAGTCACTCGCGAGGTCGGCGGCAACGGCGGAGGCTGCGTTCCCGGTAGCCGACTCAACTGCGCTGTCCTTGGCCTGCTGCTGGATGTTCAGGAAGATCGGGATCGCGATCGCGGCGAGGATGCCGAGGATCACGACGACGATGATGAGCTCGATGAGCGAGAAGCCGGCCTCGCCGGTCTCCTCACGACGGGCCTTCTCGGCCTCGAGGTAGTTGTGGATGGTACGCATGACGAACTCCTGGGTGAGTCGATTGGATGGTGCTGTGAGTGGTCTTTTGTGAAGCTTGCACAGGATCGGAGGTGGTCTTCTGATCCCGTGCAAGCCCCAGTCCCCGTCTGGAAGATTAGGCGATTCTCATCTTGTTCGTCAAACGATCTGCACATCACGTTTTGATAACGGTCTCCTTTCGCCCGGTCAGTCGGTTTTTCGCGCGACGGGTTGATCCGGTAAAGCGGAAGCGCCGATCAGCCTGGCGGTCGGAATCTCATCTTCGTCTCATGTATCGACGGCCCGCGCAGGCTCGGTGATGACACAGTGGAAGCGTGCGTGAAGACCTCCTCGACGCCGCCGTCGACGCATCCGTCGCCGCTGGCGCGCCTCTCGTCGTCGCCGGACTGACTGACACCGAGCAGACGACCTATCTCCACGGCGCAGATGCGCCGGCGGACGCGGTCATCGCCCTGTACTCCGCGACGAAGGCGTTCACCGCCACCGCGGCGCTGCAGTGCGTCGAAGACGGTCTCATTGACCTCGACACCCCCGCTCGCGAGTACGTACCCGAGATCGGCGAGCTGCAGGTGCTGACGGATCTCGCCGACGACGGCTCGGTGCAGACGCGACCCCCGGCACGGGACATCACTCCTCGCATGCTGTTACTGCACACGTCGGGCCTGGCGTACGACATGTTCGACAAGCGGTACGCACTGTTGGCCCGCGAGCGGATGCGGCATCCGTCGGCCACTCCGCTGTGGAATTCGATTCGCACGCCGCTGCTCCACGACCCCGGAGAGCGCTGGACGTACGGCACGTCGATGGACTGGATGGGCCTCGTCATCGCCGCCGTGCGGGGAAAGCGCCTGGAGGAGGTCTTCGCCGAGCGCATCTATGCCCCATGCGGAATGGCATCGACGTCGTTCGACGTCACTCCTTCGATGCGGGAGCGCCTGACTCCGGTCTATCGCCGCCAGCGCGACGGGTCGATCGCGCCCACGAAGATCTCGCCGCCCGATACTCCCGAACTGGATATGGGCGGGCAGGGGCTGTTCTCGACGGTTCCCGACCTGCTCGCGCTGCTGCGCGTGTGGCTCGGCGACGGGTCAGCCCCCGGCGGGCGGGTGCTCCAGCCCTCGACGCTCGAGTGGGCGACGCAGGGCGCGCCGGGCGTTGAGGTCACTCCCCTGCCGTCGGCCATCCCGGCGCTCACACGCGAGGCCGACTTCTTTCCCGGCGCCCGGAAGTCGTGGGCATACTCTTTCCTGCGCAACGAGGACGACGTGCCCGGCGGAAGGCGAGCCGGATCGCTGACGTGGGCCGGTCTCGCGAACGTCTTCTACTGGATCGATCGCGCTTCGGGAGTCGGTGCGGTGTGGGCCACGCAGCTCATGCCGTTCTTCGATCCCGTCGCCGAGGAGGGCGTCGCGGCGTTCGAGCGGGCGGTGTACGAGGAGCAGTAAGGCCGCTCGCGGGTCGTTTCGGCTCGCTTCGCGGTTCGGAGCGAAGGGGGCAGGCCCGAGACGAAGGGCGCTCAACGACCGGCCGCGCTGGGGCGTTTCGGCTCGCTTCGCTCGCTCAACGACCGGCTGAGAGGGGGCGTTTCAGCTCGCCGCGGGCTCGAATCGACCGCTGAAGGAGCGTGTCGATGATCGTGAGGAGGGCCGCAGTCGCGACGTAGACCAGGAGGTCGCGCGGCGAGAAGACGGTGCCGAGGACCAGCATCGCCGGCGGGAACGCCGTGCCGAGCGCGAGCGGGATTCCGGTCAGCTGGAAGAGCTCGACCGCGACGCACCATGCTGCGGCCACGGCGCCGACGAGCCAGGGGCGCCGGCGCGGCGCGAGCACCATGACGAACAGGTACGCGGCGACGGTGTACAGCGCATCGGCCGCGACATCGGAGAACGTGCTCTGCGGCATCCCGTAGTGGATGCCGATGCCGGTCGCGACCGTGATGAGCAGCAGAATTGCCGCGACGATGCGGCGGGTCACGGGCGAATGCTCGGGTCGTGCGGCTCCCGGCGGGGGCAGACGAATGTGGTTGCGTCGGTCCACGCCGGCACGGTCCAGGCCCGACGTCGAGGCGGAGACGAGGACGGTGCGGCATACGGGCTCCTGGAGAGAATGGGATGCGTCAACCTTCGCATGACGTGGCCCCGGGTCGGTCGGCCCGGGGCAGGCGGGTTCATCTGGCCCGATTGCACATTTTCGGGCAGTCTCGTGTGCAACTGGGACGGGTGAACAATGCGGCACCGCCGGGCCGGCGGCCCTTCGACTCGCTTCGCTCGCTCAGGGAGCTGGCGTGGGCGGCCTTGTCGGTGCGGCCCTTCGACTCGCTTCGCTCGCTCAGGGACCTGGCGTGGGGGGCGGCGGCTCAGCGGTAGTCGCGCTCCCAGTGCTGTGAGGTCTCGTCGCCGGAGGCGACCCGCTTGGCCTCCCGCGCGCGCAGCTCGGCGCGGCGGATCTTGCCCGAGATCGTCTTGGGCAGGTCGTCGACGAACTCGATCACGCGGATGCGCACGTGCGCCGACAGCCGCTCGCGTGCGTGTGCGAAGATCGCGCGGGCCGCCGCATCCTGATCCGCCCTTCCCGCCTCCGTCAGCCGGATGTACGCCTTCGGCACCGCGAGCCGCAGAGCGTCCGGGCTCGGCACGATCGCCGCCTCGATCACCTCATCGTGCTCGATCAGCACCGACTCGAGCTCGAACGGCGAGATCTTGTAGTCCGACGCCTTGAACACGTCGTCGGCGCGCCCGACATACGTGAGGTACCCGTCACCATCGCGCGTCGCGATGTCGCCCGTGTGATGGAATCCCCCGGCGCGCGAAGCCGCGGTGGCCGCCTCATCCTCGTAATACCCGGCCATGAGGCCCAGCACCGGCTGCGACAGGTCGATGCAGATCTCCCCCTCGTCGGGCACGACCTCCCCTGACACCGGATCGACGAGCACGATCGGATACCCCGGCGTCGGCCGCCCCATCGACCCGTCCTTCACCGGCTGCCCCGGCCCGTTGCCGACGCAGCACGTCGTCTCGGTCTGCCCGTACCCGTCGCGGATCGTCGAGCCCCACGCATCCCGCACCCGATGGATCACCTCGGGATTCAGCGGCTCCCCCGCTCCCACGAGTTCCCGAGGCGGATGCGTCAGCTGCCCGAGGTCGGCCTGGATGAGCATCCGCCACACCGTCGGCGGCGCGCACAGCGTGGAGACGTGATGAGCCTCCATCACCTGCATCAGCGTCGCCGCATCGAACCGGTCGTAGTTGTACACGAACACCGTCGCCTGCGCCAGGAACGGCGAGTAGAAGCTGCTCCACGCGTGCTTGCCCCACCCCGGCGACGAGATGTTCAGGTGCACGTCGCCCGGCCGCAGGCCCAGCCACCACATCGTCGAGAGGTGGCCGATCGGGTACGACACCTGCGTGTGCGCGACGAGCTTCGGCCGGCTCGTCGTCCCCGACGTGAAGTACAGCAGACCGATGTCGCCGGCCGGCGTCGGCGCGTCGGGGGTGAACTCGCGAGGCGCGGCGGCTGACGCATCCCAGCTCGTCCACCCGTCGGGCACCTCGTCGCCGACGCCGATGCGGGTGACGGATGCCGGCACCTGCGTGAGACGGTCGGCAAGCCCGCTGAGGGTGACGATCGCGTCGACCCGGCCGTGCTCGACGCGGAACGCGACGTCGGACGCCGACAGCAGCGTCGAGGTCGGCAGCGCGACGGCGCCGAGCTTGCCGATCGCGAGGATGACCTCCCACAGCTCGATCGCGTTGTTCAGCATGACGATCACGTGCGACCCGCGGCGCACGCCGAGGGATGCCAGCCAGTTCGCGACCTGGTCGCTGCGCGCCGACAGCCGGCCGTACGTCCAGGTGCGCGCGGTGAGATCGGGTTCGACGATCGTGACGGCCGCGCGGTCGGGATGCTCGGCGGCCACGACGTCGAACCATTCGAGCGCGAAGTTGAATTCGTCGAGCTCGGGCCAGGCGAATCCGCTCGTCGCGCCGTCGTAGTCTGTCGCGTTCGCGAACAGGAAGTCGCGCGCCTGGCGGACGACTTCGGTGCCGGCCGTCGCGGTGCGTCCGTGTGCGGGCATGGCATGCTCCCTTGCGTCGTCGGACGCGGGAAGCCTATCGCCGATCGGGTCTAGAGTTGTTTCCACAGTATCTGCTGTGGAAAAATCGACGTGAGGAGCGACATGAGCATCGCGGTTCGCAGTGCGACCACCACCTGGGACGGCAGCCTCGCCGGCGGCACCGGCACGTTCGGCGACACCAGCAGCGGAGCCCTCGACGGCCAGGAGGTCACCTGGGCATCGCGCACGGAGGCCCCGGGCGGCAAGTCCAGCCCGGAGGAGCTCTTGGCCGCCGCGCACTCGTCGTGCTTCTCGATGGCGCTCGCGCTCACCCTCGGCGAGCACAAGGCGCCTCCGCAGCGGCTCGTCGTCACGAGCGAGGTCACCCTCGACCCGGTCGACGGTGTACCGACCATCACCACCTCGAAGATCACCGTGCGTGCGACGGTGCCGGGGACGGATGCGTCGGCCTTCGCCGCGATCGTCGATGAGGCCGCGAAGCTCTGCCCCGTCTCCCGCCTGTTCGCCGGTGCCGAGATCACCGTCGACGCGCAGCTCGAGGACTGATGCCCGAGGGCACCGGGCTGGCCGACGCTCTCACCGCCGAGCACCATGCGATCGACGGCGGGATCGAGGCGTTCCTCGCCGACGAGACCGATCCGTCGCCGCTGCGCGCAGCGATGCAGGCGCTGCGCCGTCACATCTATCTCGAAGAGCAGTTCCTCTTCCCGCCGCTGAAGCCGAGCATGATGATGCCGATCTTCGTGATGCTGCGCGAGCACGGCGAGCTGTGGCGCGCGATGGACCGACTCGACGCCGCGGTCGCCGACGGCGGCGACGTGCGCGAGCAGTGCCGTGAGCTGCTGTCGCTCCTCGACGCTCACAACAGCAAAGAGGAGCCGGTCGTCTATCCGAGGGCCGACGCTGATCTCGCGCCGGAGGTGCAGGAGCAGCTGCGCGCGTTCCTGGCCGACGGCTCGTATCCAACGGGATGGGTGTGCGAGAAGGCCCGACCGAGGGACGCGTCAGCCACTCGAGCGTGACGGACGCGTCAACCGCTCGAGCGTGACAGCCCCGACGCCCGCCGGTTCAGCGCCGCGAGCGCGAGAGGAAGGCGTTCCCGACAGCGGTGAGCAGCACCAGCGCCGCCGCGCAGACCGGCATGAGCAGCGCGACGGAGGTCCCCGCGCGCTGCGCGACCTCGCCGGTGACAGCGGAGCCGATCGCCTGCCCGACGATCACCGCCGAGCCGAGGATCGTCATGACCGTCGCCGACCGACCGACCGGGCTGCGCTCGGCGCCGAAGCTGTACTGCGTCACGAGCGTGGGACCGATCCCGATGCCGATCACGGCGAGCGCCGCCGCCATCGTGCCGATGCCCGAGGTGAACGGCAGCGCCAGCGTTCCGAGCAGCATCACCGCGCCGAACACGAGCCAGCGCGCGGCGCGCGTGAAGCGCTCCGGGAACAGCGCCACGCCGAGGGCGAACCCGGCTGAGCCGATCCCCATCACGCCGTACAGCAGCCCGGCCTGCTCGGCGACGCCCCGGTCGTCCATGAACGCCGTGAGCGACGTGAGCATCGCGCCGAAGGACAGACCGACGCCCAGGATGCCGAGCACGACCACGACGAGCGCGGGCCGGAACAGCTCCGAGACCGGCCCGACGACCCGGTCGTGCGAGCGGGTGTGCCGCGGCGGGGCGGTGCGATGAAGCGCGAACGCGCCGACGAACACGACCGTCAGCACGGCGGCGCCCACGAGCGGCGCCCACGGCGCGATGAGCGACGCGAGCACCCCGACGACGAACGGGCCGATCACGAACACCGTCTCGTCGGCGGCCGACTCGTACGCCATCGTCGAGTTGAACACCCGTTCGCGGCGGGCGCCGCCGATCTTCTCGCCGATGATCGTGACGAGCCGCGAGCGCGACAGCGGCGCCACCTGAGGGGCGGTCGCGCCGATGAGGAACGCACACAGCAGCATCGCCGCGTCGGGGGCCGGACTGTAGGCGATCCAGGCGAACAGCGCCAGCACGATGCCGTTCGCCGTGCCGACCGCGAGCAGCACGCCCCGCTGCCCGAAGCGGTCGGCCGCGGCTCCCAACAGCGGGCCGAAGCACGCGGTGCCGAGTCCGACGGCGGCCGAGGTGAGGCCGCCGAGCGAGAGCGAACCGCGCACGGTGACGACGAGCGTGAGCACGCCGACCACCATCATCGCGAACGGCAGACGCGCGATGAACGCGATCACGAAATAGGGCAGGCCGGTCTGGCGCAGCAGGGTGTCCCCCTGCGCTGATGAGTCGGTCATAGAAGGTGGGGCTGCCCCTCGGGTCGGGTGGCTCGGGCGCCGGATCGGTCGGAACGGGACGGCGCGCTCGCGCGGTCGGAACGGGCCGACAGGTGCGCGGTGCACACGTCGGGGTGCTCACGGCGCTCGATCCGCACCACGTCGGTATCGGCATCCCACGCCCGCAGCGCACCCTGCATGAGGCCGAGATGGATCGAGCACACGATCTCGGGATGGCCCTGCGCGAGCTCGAGGAAGGGGCAGTGGCACACGTCGAAGCTGTCCGGCCGCGACCCGGCGCGCGGTCCGAAGCCCACCCGGTCGAGGATGTCGACGAGCCCGGCGACCGGATCGGCGACCTTCTGCTGGGCGGCCTCACGCCGACCCCACCGGCGGCCCGCCGCGACGGCGGAGCGCTCGGGCTCCGGTGTCCCGGCGAGCTCGTCGACGAGGATCTCGGCGAGCATGCGGTAGCTGCGCGCCGTCGTGCCGTCCATCTTCCGCACACGGCGGAACAGCTGGGCGGGGCGGCCCGGCAGACCCCGGCCGTCGACGGTGCGCTCGACCTGTCCGTCGGCGACGAGCCGGTCGAGGTGGAACCGCACGGTGTTGGGATGAGTGCCGAGCGACGCGGCGAGCGCGGCGATCGTCAGCGCCTCGCGCGATTCGTCGAGGAGGCGCAGCACGTCCTCGCGTCGGCTGGCCCGGATGCCCGTTGCCATCCTGACAGTTTACCCAGCGTCCGGTTCGCCGGCGCCGGGGCCTACAAGGATGCCTCGGCCGCCGCGCGCCCGTAGAGTCGGCCTATGGGCGACCTCACAGTGTGGACGATCGGACACTCGACCCGCTCGCTCGACGAGTTCACCGCACTGCTCGACGAGAACGGCGTGCGCGAGGTCGTCGACGTGCGCACGATGCCGCGCTCGCGCCACACGCCGCAGTTCAACGAGGACACGTTCGGCCCGGCGCTCGCCGACCGCGGCTTCGCGTACCGGCACCTGGGAGCGCTCGGCGGGCTGCGGCACACGAGGAAGGACTCGATCAACACCGGGTGGCGCAACACGAGCTTCCGCGGCTACGCCGACTACATGCAGACGCCGGAGTTCGCCGCGGGCATCGACGAACTCATCGGCATCGCCCGCGAGCGCCCCACCGCGATCATGTGCGCCGAGGCCGTTCCCTGGCGCTGCCACCGCTCGCTCGTCGGCGACGCGCTGCTCGCGCGCGGCATCCACGTCGTCGACATCTTCGGCCCCGGCAACGTGCGCGACGAGAAGATCACGTCGTTCGCGCACGTCGACGGCCTGCAGATCGCCTATCCTCCGGAGGAGACGGATGCCTGAGCTCAGCGCCGTGCGCGGCGACATCACCCGCCAGCACGTCGACGCCATCGTGAACGCCGCGAACAACGGGATGCGCGGGGGCGGCGGCGTGGACGGCGCCATCCACCGCGCCGGAGGACCGGCGGTGCTGCGCGACTGCATCGCGCGCTTCCCGCACGGGCTCGCCACGGGCGACGCCGGGTGGACCACGGCCGGCGACCTCCCGGCCCGCTGGGTGATCCACTCGGTCGGCCCCAACTACGCGGCCGGCCAGCGGGATCGGTCGCTGCTCGTCTCGTGCTACCGCCGGAGCCTCGAGGTCGCCGACGAGTTGGGAGCGGCATCCGTCGCGTTCCCGCTCATCAGCGCCGGCATCTACGGGTGGCCGAAGCAGGACGCGATCGCGGTCGCCGTCGAGACGATCACCGGCGCCCGCACGGCCGTGCAGGACGTGCGCCTCGTCGCGTTCGACGAGCAGACCCACCGCGCCATGCAGGAGATCATCGCCGAGCTGTCCTGACGCCGATCATGACGGCGCGGCGAGCAGCGCCTGCGCCCCTTCGCTGCGCATGAGCATGTCGATCCACGACGCCTGGGCGGCCACGGCCGCCGCTGACGCGTTCGCCTGCGCGATGAGGTCACGGTCGCGGCACCCCGCTGCCGCCTGCCCGATCAGCTCCCACGCGGTGTGCACGAATGCCAGCAGCTGGGCGAGGTCGGACATGTCGAGCAGCAGGCCCAGCTCGCCGCTGCGCGGGCCGGCGAACGCCGGCGGCGACTCGGCGGCCTCGCCGTCGGCAGGGTAGCGGTCGGCGATCACCCGGTCGAGGGCGTCCGCCCGGTCGTGTGCCTTGTCGCGGTAGCCGCGGCTCGCGAGAGCGAGGTTCCCGTCGGCCGCGTGCGCCTCGGCCATCGTTCCGCAGGCATCGGCCAGCAGCTGCTCGGCGTTCACGACCATCGCGAGGTAGCGGGGAAGCTGCATGGCTCAGCCCACCTCTCGCGCGGGCGCCGACGCGCTGTTCACGGGCGCGGGCGCCGGGCCGTCTCCCGCCCTGATCCGCTGCAGCGACACGGCGGCGACCTTGAATTCCGGCTGCTTCGACACCGGGTCCCACGCCGACAGCGTCAGCTCGTTCGCGGCGGTGCGCGGATCGTTCCCGTAGTGCCACGGCGCGAAGACGACGCCGTCGCGCACGTGCGAGACCCGGGCGGGCGCCTCGATGTGCCCGCGCCGCGAGCTGACCCGGACGATGTCGCCCTCCGCGATACCGTGGGCTGCGGCATCCGTCACCGACACCTCCACCCACATCGACGGGGCGGCGTTCTGCAGCGGCGCCGCGCGCTTCGTCTTCGTGCGGGTGTGGAAGTGATACACCGTGCGGCCCGTCGTCAGACGCAGCGGATACTCGTCGTCGGGCGTCTCATACGCGGGCTCGTACGCCGCGGTCTTGAGCACCGCGCGCCCGTTCGGATGGTCGGCGAGGTACTGGGTGCGGGTGACCGGCGTGCCGGTCGTGAGGTCGTGGCCGTACGTCTCGCAGTAGTCGACGTGGGTCGCGAAGCGGCCGTCGGCGTAGAGCCGTTCGGTGCCCTCGGGCGCCTCGCCGTTCACGGGCCACTGCACTCCGCCGCGGTCGTGGAGCATCTCGTACGTGAGCCCCGTGTAGTCGCACGACCGCCCCGCGCTGCAGGCCTTCCACCCCTCGAACGCCTCCTCCGGTGTGCTCCAGCGCGGCAGCGGATCGCCGTCGCGGTCGCGCAGATCGAGCCGCCGCGCGTAGTCGACCCAGATGTCGAGGTCCGATCGCGCCTGTCCGGGCGGGTCTACGGCCTTCTCCTGCAGGTGCACCGTGCGGTCGACGTTCGTGTAGGTGCCGGTCTTCTCCGCCCACAGGGCCGCCGGCAGCACGACGTCGGCAAGCTGCGCGGTCTCGGTGAGGTAGCCGTCCGACACGACGACGAAGCACTGCTCGCCGCCGAGCGTGCTGCGGATGCGGGTCAGGTCGGGCATCGACACCGCGGGGTTCGTGCCGGCGATCCACAGGAAGCCGATCGAGCCCTCCGCGGTGTACCGGAACATGGCCATCGCGTCGGTGGGCGGCACCCAGTGCGGGATGACGACCGGGTCGACATTCCAGAGCCGGGCGAGCTCGTCGATCTGGGCCTCGTTGTTCCAGTTGCGGAAGCCCGGCATGGCCGCCCCGCAGCCGGTCTCGCGGTTGTTCTCGGCGGAGGGCTGCCCGTTCATCTGCAGCACGCCCGCGCCCGGGCGGCCGATCATGCCGCGCAGCAGGTGCAGGTTGTTCACCTGGCACGACGCGGCGGTCGCCTGGTGCGACTGGTAGAACCCCATCGAGCAGGTCGAGACGACGTGCTTGCTCGTCGCGAAGACCTCGACGGCGCGCCGGATGTCGGATGCGTCGACTCCGCAGATCTCAGCGGCCCACTCGGGTGTCGCCTCGACCACGGCATCGGCGAGCGCGTCGTAGCCGATCGTGTGCGGCTCGACGGACCGAATCCGCATCCGTTGCTGCACAGCAGGCACGCCCCGCGCACCCACCGCTCCACGTCGTCGTGGGTGACGCCGTCGATGAGGAACTCGTCGACGCGATCCGGCCATTCCTCCCCCGCCGCGTACGGCGTGCGAGCGCCCCAGATGTCCCGAATCCGTTCCGCGCCGGTCATGTCCGCCCTTCGTCGCGCGTCTGTGCCTTCTCGCCGAAGATCAGCCCGAGAGGCGCACCCATATCCGCTCCTGGTCGATCTTCACGTCCCACGCGGGTTCCCGAACCGTGGCAGGCCCCTGAGCGACGGCGCCGTCGGTGAGCGAGAACCTGCTGCCGTGCCACGGGCACTGCACGCATCCGTTCTCATCGAGCGTGCCCTCGTCGAGCGGCCCTCCCGCGTGCGTGCAGGTCGCCGACAGCGCATGGACCGTCCCGTTGCGCCGCACGAGCACCACGGGCACGCCTCCGGCCTCGACCCGCATGGGCGTGTTCTCGGCGAGATCGCCGTCGGCTGCGACATCCGTCCAGTGCCCGGTTCCCTCCTGGAACGCGGTGTGATTCACGCCGATACCGCGCACGAGCGTGAGATGGCCGCCGAGGTACGCAGAGGCGAGGGTGAGACCGAGCCCCGCGAGGCTGAGCACCGCACCCGTGCCGCGCGAGCCGCGGCGCCGGGCCAGCCACGACGAGACCTGCAGCACAAGGGCGGTGCTGTTCATCGCCGCGTGCACGATCCCCACGCGCTGGGCGGGCCCGTAGCTGTCGGACCAGTCGGCCGCGCCGGCGGCCGCCGTGGGGATCGAGCTGAGCGCGCCCATTCCCACCAGCCGGCGGGCGGCGTCGGCGCCGTGCTCTCCGGCGGTGAGGTCGACGACGGATGCGGCGGCCCACAGGCCGATCGGAACGTCGGTGAGCGCCGGGTGAAGCTGGTGGCCGAGCCATGTTCCGGAGAGCGCGTTCTTGACGGGCGGGCTCCCGGTCACCTTCTTCACGAACGCCGCGAAGGGGGTCGAGATCCGATCCAGATCCTTGAGCCCCTCCACGGCGCCGATGACGAGGTGAAGGCTCTTCCTGAGATTTCCCACGCTGGACCTCCTCGGACCGGCTGCGACGAAAGGTCATCAGCAGGCTACGCCGATGACCCCTCCCGGCGACAGCACCGTCCGCTCTATGCTTGCCACGATCGGGCATCCGCCGGGGATGCCGATCACGGCTTGTCGCCGAGGAAGGCGGATTCGTTGCCTACACAGCAGGTCGTCGCGCCTCCCGCCCGAGCGGCGCTGTTCCTCGTGCTGACGGTCGACGAGGGCAGCGAGGAGGTCATCCGCGCGCTGCTCGGCGACCTCTCCGGCCTCACCAGGGGCGTCGCGTTCCGCGACCCGGCCGATCATCTCGACTGCGTGCTCGGCATCGGCGCGCACCTCTGGGACCGGCTGTTCGACCTGCCCCGCCCGGCCGGGCTGCATCCGTTCGTGCCGCTCGCGGGCCCGCAGCACACGGCGCCGTCGACGCCGGGAGACCTACTCATCCATCTGCGCTCCCGCCACCTCGATCTGTGCTTCGAGCTGGCCCGGCAGATCGGCGACCGCGTGCGCGGCCATGCTGTGATCGTCGACGAGACGCACGGCTTCAAGTACTTCGACGAACGGGACCTTCTCGGCTTCGTCGACGGCACCGAGAACCCGGAAGGGGATGCCGCGACCGCGGCGGTGTCGATCGGCGACGAGGATCCGGCGTACGCCGGCGGGAGCTACGTCATCGTGCAGAAGTACACGCACGATCTGGCCGCCTGGAATGCGCTGTCGGTCGAGGACCAGGAGCGGGTGATGGGGCGCCGCAAGCTCGAGGACATCGAGATGTCTGATGCCGAGAAACCGCACGATGCGCACATCGCGCTGAACACGATCGTCGAGGACGGCGTACAGAAGCAGATCCTCCGCAACAACATGCCGTTCGGCCGCATCGGCGCCGATGAGTTCGGGACGTACTTCATCGGGTACGCGTCGGATTCCGGGGTCATCGAGAAGATGCTGCGGAACATGTTCCTCGGCAGCCCGCCCGGCAACACCGACCGCATCCTCGACTTCTCCACTGCCCGCACCGGCAGCCTCTTCTTCGTGCCCACCGTGGACTTCCTCGACAACGTGCCGTCGGCATCCGCCACCGCCGCTCCGGAACACGCCGACAGGGAGGCATCGAGCGCGGCGCCGGACCTCGGCATCGGCAGTCTTCGGCACGTCAGCGTGGGCTGACGACGTCTCGGAAAGGTGAATCATGGACAACCTGCACCGCCGCCTGGCACCGATCTCCGCCGCCGCGTGGGGGCAGATCGAAGACGAGGCCCGCCGAACCTTCATCACGCGCGTCGCGGGACGTCGTGTGGTCGACATGCCGGAGGCCGGAGGTGTCGAGCTCTCGGCGATCGGCGCGGGCCATGTCGAGCCGATCGAGGCGCCGGTCGCCGCCGTCGAGGCGCGGCGCCGTGTCGTGCAGCCGCTGATCGAGCTGCGGGCACCGTTCACCGTCACTCGTCAGGCCGTCGACGATGTCGCGCGCGGAGCGCAGGACTCCGACTGGCAGCCCGTGAAGGATGCGGTGGAGGCGCTGGCCACCGCCGAGGACACGCTCGTGTTCCGCGGGTCGGGAGCCGCCGGCGTGCAGGGCATCGTGCCCAGCAGCTCCAATGCCCGGATCGGTCTCTCGGGCGATCCGCGCGATCTGCCGAACGCGGTGGCCGAGGCTCTCACGGCGCTGCGCACCGTCGGCGTGCAGGGACCGTACGCGCTCCTGCTGTCGTCGGCGCTGTACACCGCCGCCGAGACGTCGGATCACGGCTATCCCATCCACGAGCATCTCCGCCGGCTGATCGGCGACGGTGGACGCATCGAGCTGGCGTCGGCGCTCGACGGGGCGATCGTGCTGTCGGAGCGCGGCGGCGACTACACACTGACGGTGGGGCAGGACGTCAGCATCGGCTATCTGTCGCACGACGCCGAGAACATCCACCTGTACGCGCAGGAGTCTCTGACGTTCCGGGTGAACACGGCGGAGGCGAGCGTCATCCTCGGCGAGGCCGCCGGGCGCGACCAGTCGCCACTGGCGCCGCCGCAGAGTGGGGAGGGATCACGATGACGAAGCCGGATGTGCGCGTGCGCAGGATCTACGACCCTCCCGAGCCCGACGACGGCGCGCGCGTTCTCGTCGACCGGCTGTGGCCGCGTGGCGTCAGCAAGGAGCGCGCCGATCTCACCGAATGGTGCAAGGATGTCGCACCGTCGACCGAGCTGCGGAAGTGGTACGGACACGACCCAGCGAAGTTCGACGATTTCGCCCAGCGCTACCGCAGCGAGCTGGCCGACCCGGATCATGCCGACGCGCTGGAGGAGCTGCGCGATCTCGTGCGTCGCGGCACGGTGACGCTGCTCACCGCCGCCAAGCGTTCGGACATCAGCGAGGCGACGGTGCTGCAGGACGTGCTGACCGGGTCCTGACGTCCGGCACGTCGCCGGTCAGCGCGGCGGCGTGCCGTCGGGGTCGTCGGCAAGATGCGCGGGTATCACTGCTCCGCGGGACCCGAGAGCGTCGGCGCCTCGGCGCGGAAGAGGCGTGTGCGCCAGAGCAGGTACACGATTCCGAGGCCGACCCACACAGCGCCCAGGATCATCGAGCTCGGCTCCAGGCTGAACCAGAGCGCGATGTTGATCGTCACGCCGATCGCGGGCAGGACGAGGAAGCCGAGCTTCGCGGCCCATCCGCGAGTGCGCACAAACCGGAGATAGGTGAAGATCACCGACAGGTTGACGAAGATGAACGCGACGAACGCGCCGAAGTTGATCAGCGAGGCAGCGCTGTTCAGATCGAGGAACATGGCTGTGCAGGCGAGCACACCGATGAGCAGCACGTTCGCCGCCGGCACGCCGGCACGGTTCACCGAGCCGAAGAACCGCTTCGGGAGAACCCCGTCGCGGCCCATCGCGAACAGGAGCCGCGCAGCGCTCATCTGCTGGGTGATGCCGCAGCCGAGCACGGCGACCATGTAGCCCCCGATGAACACGGCCTGGAATGCTGCGCCGCCGATGTACTGCGCGATCTCGGGCGACGCGCCGACGATGTCGCCCACCACCGACACATCCGGGAACAGCACCTGCATCGTGTAGGTCACGCCGATGAAGAAGACACCCGCGACGGCGACGATGATGAGGATGGCGCGCGGGATGTCGCGGCGCGGGTGCTCCGCCTCCTCCGCCATCGTGGTGACCGCGTCGAAGCCGAGGAACGACAGTGCGAGGATCGCCGCACCGCCGGCGATCGCCGGCACGTCGCCGCCGCTGATCGCGAACGGCGCGAGGGAGAACGAGGCGCCGTTCGCGCCCTCCACGATGTTCTTGATCGTGAAGAAGACGAACGCGACGGCAACGACGACCTGGATGACCACCAGCGCCACGTTGACCTTCGCGGCGATCTGCACACCGATCAGATTCAGCACGGTGCACACCACGATCGTGGACAGCACCCACACCCACGCGGGCACATCCGGGAACGCCGCCGTCATGTAGATCGACGACAGCAGTGCGTTGATCATCGGCAGCAGGAGGTAGTCGAGCGTCGCCGCCCAGCCCACGAGGAACCCGAGATGCGGATTGATCGATTCACGCGTGTACGTGTACGCGGATCCCGCGACCGGGTAATACCGCACCATGCGGGCGTAGCTCAGCGCCGTGATCAGCACGGCGACGAGAATGAGCACGTAGGAGAGCGGAACATGCCCGTCGGTCTGATCGGCGACGATACCGAACGTGTCGAACACGGCGAGCGGTGCCATGTACGCGAGCCCGAGGAAGACGATGTGGCGCAGGCTCAGGGCACGACGCAGCGTGCCGCGCCCTGCTGGTGCTGCCGCGTCGGCGGCCGTGCGGCTCGGCGCGACGGCCGGATCGAGGTGAGACATCAGGGGTCCTTTCACAGCGTCGGGAGAGGAAGGGATTACCGGTCAGTGTGCGGCGGCGGCCGAGCAGTGCGTCCGGCCGCCGTAGGAGGTGGGTGCGGGAGCGGAGACGGCCGCATCGTGAGCGATGTCGCCCGCGACGATCGTGAGCTCCGCGTGCTGCTGCAGCAGCGCGGCCGGATCGCGTTCGTACTCGTAGAGGTTGTCCGACCAGGCGACGATGTCCGCCTTGGCGCCCACGCGCAGCACACCGAGCTCGTCTTCCGCATGCCAGGCCCAGGCACCCTCGCGCGTGTACCCGCGGAGCGCGTCGTCGAGAGTGAGCCGCTCTCCCGGCGTCCATGCGTCCTGCCCGTCGAGACCCGCCCGGGTCAGGGCGGAGTAGAACCCGACGATCGGGTCCATCTCGCCCACCTGCCAGTCGCTGGACAGGGCGACGTGCGCGCCGGAGGCCATCAGCGATCGGAACCGCCACGCCCGCGACCATCGCTGCTCGCCGACGTTCTCCATCCAGGTACCCGCGACGAGATCCGGAGAGCAGTGGCGCGGCTGCATGGCGGCGGTGACGCCGAGGGCGGCGAAACGGTGCAGGTCGTCGGGATGGAGGCACTCGACGTGCACGATGCCGTGCCGGCGGTCCGTCGTGCCGTTCACGCGGGCCGCCTGCTCGATCGCGTCGAGGGCGAGCCGGACGCCGCCGTCGCCGGTGGCATGCGTGTGGGTCTGGAACCCGAGACGATCGAGCTCGGTGACGATGCGGGCGAGCGCCCCGACAGGGGCGGACGGATGCCCGCGGTGGCCGGGACGATTCGCGTAGTCATCCAGCATCCATGCCGTGTGCGGCTCGATCACGTCGTCGGCGTAGAGCTTCACGGGTCCGAATGCGAGGTGTTCATCGGCGGGAGCGGAGTCGACGGCTTCGCGCAGATCCCGGCGGAACGCGCCGTCGGCGTCGATCGGGTGGAAGAGTGCCGCGGTGACCCGTGAACGGAGCCGCCCCTCCGCTCGGGCGCGATAGAGCAGCTCGATCTCGGCGAGCGGAACTTGCGGTTCGACGACCGTGGTGATGCCGCTCGCCGTCGCCATCTCCAGACTGCCGAGGAGCTTTCGGTACCGCCGTTCGGGCGAATACATGGGGATGTCGCGCTGCAGGCCTGCGAGCCCCGCGGTCGTCATCGCGCTGGTGTAGAAGTCGGTGATCCACCCTGTCGGCCGGCCATCGGCATCCCGCTCCGGCCGTCCCCAGGGCACGTCGCCGCCGTCGGCCACCCCGAGAACGCCCAGCGCGGCATCGTTGAGCCACACGGAATGCTGATCGTATGTCGTGACGAACACGGGACGATCGGTGAGCCCCGCGAGGTCCCCGGCGTTCGGCCGCCGACCTTCGACGATCGAGTAGACGGCGTTCTCGGCGCAGATCCAGTCGAGATCGGGCCGGCTGTCGGCCAGCTCGGCGATGCGCCGACGCACCTCGGCGAGCGTCTCCGCGCCCTCGAGACTGACGGCGTCAGGGTCGAACCCGAGCAGGAGGTGATTGTGGCTGTCGATGACGCCGGGGGTCACCAGCCTCCCCTCGAGGTCCCGGGTCGCGCGTGCCTGCGGCGCCGTCGACGCGGGACCGACATAGCTGATCAGGCCACCGGTGATGCCGACGGCGGACGCCCACGGGAGCGCGTCGTCGAAGGTCCGCACGGTGGCGTTGGTCAGCAGCAGGTCGATCACGAGGGTCTCCGTTGGCGGGCGACGAGTTATTTGACGGATGCGTCAAATAACTCGTCGAGTGTGACATGACCGATCGGCTACTGTCAAGGAATGGCTCGCCCCCGGAAGCAGGAGGAACGGCGCGCCGACCTCGTCGAGGCGGCGCTGACGGCGGTATCCGAGCATGGCCTGCGTGCCCTTTCGCTGTCGGACGTCGCGGAGCAGGCCGGGCTGACGCGGGGGGCGATCCTGTATTACTACGACGATCTCGACCAGCTGCTCGTGGAGGCGCATCGGGCCGGAGTGGAGCGGTTCTGCGATCAGCGGGACGCGATCGTCGCGGAGATCGCCGAACCGCAACTGCAGCTGGCGGCTGCGATCCGCGCCGGACTGCCGAGCGGCCCCGACGACCCGCTGATGCGCCTGCTGTACGAGTTCGATGTACTCGCGGGAAGCTCGGCGCTGCACGATGAGCTCGTCGAGCGCATGTACCGGCGTCAGCTGCGCACGTACACCGACATCCTGACGCGTGGAGTTGCCGCGGGTGTGTTCGTCCCCGCGATGCCGGTCGACACGTTCGCGATGAACCTCGTCGCGCTCGAGGATGCGTACGGCCTGCACATCGTCGCGGGGAACAGCCTCATCACCGTCGAGAGCGCGGGGGACGCGATGACCGCGCTCGCGCGGAGCCTCGGCGCTCCGACCGACCTCTGAGCGGCGCTCAGCGTTCTGGCGCGCCGGCCGAAGCCGGTCGCCACGGTTCATGCGTGTGGGAGAGCCAGACGAGACGGGGATCGAGAGCGCGGATGAGTCGTTGGCCCTCGGTCGTCGGCTCGTCGAGTTCACCGAACCAGACGGCGGTGTCCCCCGCGATGATCGTCGGCCGCCCGCCGTCCTCGACGACCACGATCTGCGAACCGCGGGTGTGGCCCGGCGCAGCGACGAGCCGCAGGCCCGGCAGCAGCTCGAACTCCCCGTCGACGGGAACGTACCGCAGCTCCATATCGGGCGGGTCCACCCACTCGGGGATCGTATAGTCCTCCGCGGTTCGGGCGTCGTCGAGCTCCTGCCGCTGCACGTAGATCGGCGTGCGCGGGAAGAGATGGTTCCCGCCGCAGTGGTCGAAATGCATATGCGTGTTCACGACCATGGCGATGCTCTCCAGGTCGACATCCTGCTCATGGAGCGGCCGGAGCCGCGGGTCCATGTCTGCGACGGCGGGATGCAGCTGCGTCAGGCCGGTGTCGACCAGGATGCGCCCCTCGGGGTGCTCGACGATGTGGACGTAGATGGGCATGTCGACGCCGGCAAGGTCTCCGACGTGCACGGGGGTGATCGTGATCGTCATCGCACCGCCTCCGTCACGACGTCGCCGAAGTGGGCGTCGAGTCGGTCCCAGATCGGGACGGTACTCGCGACCATCTCGGCGAAGAACTCGTTCTCCCACTCCGCGCCGCGTCCGTAAGCACTTGTCACGATGCGCACGACGCAGCTTCCTCCGGACGTGGCTTCGATGAGGAACTCCGTCGCCACAGGCGTGACGTACGAGAGATCGGCGTACACGTCGGCGAGCGGCGCACCGATGCTGTCGAACCACTCGACCATCTCGACGGGGAGGTCGTCGATGCGCTCGGCGATGGGCCACGGCTCTTCGTACGAGAAGCGCTCGTTCGGCTCGTAAGCAGTGACCACTCCACTCGTCGTGACCTCGCCGAGGTCGAATGTCACCGAGCCGCCGACCCGAGGGTCGAGCTGGACCGGGACCATCCAGGACGAGATGCCGCGGGATGTCGCGATCGCCTCCCAGACGTCCTCGGGAGACGCCGCGATGTCGTAGCGGCGCTCCGCGCGGTGCTCGACGCGTTCTGGTTCTTCGGGGACATTCATGAGGACTCCGTCGGTCGGGGGTAGGACGAGACCATCAGGCGGTGCGGGCGCCCGTCGTCTCTGTGGTACTTGGCGGCCAGCGCGGCGACGGTCGACTCGAGTTCGGCCGCGAAGGCTGCGCGGTCTTCGGGCGAGGCGAAGCCGATGACCGTGTCGATCGTCAGCGTGGGCAACCGCGCGGCGCCGGGTCGACGGGCGATCGCGCCCAGCTCCGAGACCGTGCGAGCGTTCACCGCGATCATGTACGCGGCCGAGAGCTGATCGGAAAGTTCACCCGGCTCGATCGACGCGCTCTGCAGGACATCGGGAGCCACGACCAGTTGCCGCGCCGAGCGGCGAACGAAGCGTTCGGTGATGCCGCCCCATGCGCGGGTCTCGACCTGCTCGACCAGGCCGTGGGCCTCGAGCGCCTTCAGGTGATAGTTCACCTTCTGCCGCGTCAAGCCGACGGCCGCCGCGATGGTCGATGCGGACCCCGGCTCCTCCAGGGCGTCGAGGATGGACGCCCGGATCGGACCCAAGGCCGCCTGCACGGCGGCGACGTTGTCCAGCACCTGAATGTCATCCACACCGAGACGTTAGCGCTTGACAAATACTTTTGTCAACGGCGAAGAGCTACGATTCGGCCCACTCCGTCGGTGGGGAAATCAGTAGTGGTAGCGCGCCTGAAGGATGACGAGGTCTTCGTCGACCACGAGGTAGACCAACCTGTGCTCGTCCGTGATTCTCCGCGACCAAGCACCTTGCGCGCCGTACTTGAGCTGCTCGGGCTTACCGATGCCGGCGAAGGGGTCTCGCAGGCAGGCATCGATCAGCGTGTTGATCCGCTTGAGGATCTTCCGGTCCGCCGCCTGCCAGTGCTTATAGTCGTCCCAGGCCGACGCATCCCAGACCAGACGCACTCAGACGTCCTCGTCCGACCGATCGAGTTCGTGCGTCTCGGTCTGGCGCGCACGAGCACGCTCGTACGAGTCGAGCAGTCGGCGCGCGTTGGCGGGCGAGCGGAAGAGGTACGCAGTCTCCTGCCACGCCGCATACTCGTCTGCGGGCATGAGGACCGCATTGCCCCTACGTGAGACGATCTCGACGGCCTCGCGGTCGTCATTCACTCGTTCGATGAGCGGGAACAGCGTTTTGCGCGCTTCGCTTGCGCTGATCGACATTCACCCCTCCCCACCGATGACTACTGGTACGACTTAACGGTACCACTCACGCGCGGGATCCGCGTCAGCCCCGACGCTCGCACACCATGAGGCGGTTGCCGTCCGGGTCGCGGAACTGCACGAAGGCGACTGAGCCGATGTCGACGATGTCGCCCACGTCGGATGCGCCGCACTGCGCGAGGTGGCTGACGACCGCCGCCAGGTCGTCGGCCCACCAGAAGAACCGCGGCGGTCCGTCGGCGGTGAACGGAGCGTTCGCGTCGAGGGCCACCCCGGGGCCCTCCTCCATCGGCAGATCGTAGATCGAGTCCTCGTGGCTCGCACTCTGCACCGGAAGGCCGAGGAGCTCGCTGTACCAGCGGATCGCCGAACTCATGTCGCGGACGGGGATGAAGAGCTGGCCGACGACGAGGCGGATGGGAGAAGACACGCTTCCCGACAGTAGCGAAGATCAGGACGCGGTGCTCAGCGCGCGTCGGGCGACACGGCGGCGCTGCCACTGCCGGAGGGTCGTGATCGCGACGGTGATCGCGAGACCCAGGACGATGAGTCCGAGATTCACGAGGCCGTAGGCCCACACCTCGCCCTCCTCGAAACTGATCGGGAACTGCGTCGGCGCGGGGCCGAACGCGCCTCGCGTGGTTGTCTCGCCGAAGCCTCCCTGACCCGCCATCCAGGCGAGGAGTACGACGAGTGTCTGGAACGTGAAGAACACGGCCTCGATGCTGAGGAAGAGGATGGCGGCAAGGAGGCGGGAGCGCACGAAGAGCCCGATGAGGATGGCGGCGAGCGGGGCGATGAGGACGTTCATGGTGTCTCTCCTGATCAGTGGTCGCCGGCCGACTGCCGGGGGTTGGATGCGGGGCGGCGCAGGAACTGCATGCTGCGCTGGAAGACCTCATCGCCGGCCTCGTCGACGAGGAAGTGCCCGGCGCCGCTGATCTCCTGCGACTCGAGCGACGAGGCGCGCCCCTCGTACCTCCCCATGTGCATGAGCAGCGCCGCGGGATCCTCATCGCCGATGAGCTGCAGCGTCGGGACTGACAGGTACCGGCGCCGATACCGCCCGGTCATCAGGCCCATGAGCGCGGGCACGATCGTGTGCCGGTACAGCCGGCACAGGTCTCGCGCCCGCCGCGGATCGCGCAGCAGCCGTCGATCGAGATCGCCATGGGGCAGCTGCCCGTCGCCGTAGGCGCGGCCGGTCAGCGACTGCATGTAGCGCAGCGTCGCCTGGCGGCCACCCCGCACGGCCGCCGGACCGATGACGGGGAGCGGAAGGACGAGGTCGAACCATCCCTGCGCCAACAGCCGCACCACCCGAGCATCGACCGTGACGAAGAGGTCGGGGATGCTCACGATCACCAGGTGGTCGATGATGTCGGGATCGTCGGTGGCCATCAGGAATGCGATGATCGCACTCCAGTCATGGGCGATCACGCTGACTCGTGACACGTCGTAGACGGAAAGGAGCCCCCTGAGATCGGCGGTGAGGGAGGCGGGATCGTATCCGCGCCCCGGTGCGTCGGTCCAGCCCGCACCCCGGAGGTCGGGGCAGATGACGCGGAAGTGCTCCGCGTAGCGCGGGATGAGCTGCGACCACTCGAGGTGGTTCTGCGGCGCCCCATGCAGGAGAAGCAGCGGCGGCCCCTCTCCCGCCGTCGCGACGTGCATCCGCAGCGACCGGCCGTCGCGCGTCGGGGGAAGGTCGACGAACACCCGGGTGACTCCCGCGAGAGCCGGCGGACCGACCGTCTCAGCGCTCATGATGCCCCTCCATCTCTGCCTCGCTGGCAGCAGAATACTACATTTGTAGTGTCTTGGCACTACAGAAATAGTGTCTTAGGCTGGCAACATGTCGCAGAGCAAGGATCAGCGAGTTGCGGAGCCGCACCAGAAGCCTCGGGAGCGCGCGCTCGAAGCTGCCCTCCTGCTCCTCGGCGAGCAGGGTCTGCGGGCTGTCACGCACTCCCGTGTCGACGCCGCGGCGGGACTGCCGCGGGGGTCGGTGTCGAACTACTTCCGCACCCGCCGCGCCCTGCTCGACGGGGTGGTCGAGCACCTCGCCGAGCGGGAGAAGGCCGACTTCCAGAACGGCGGCGCGTCACTGGCCGGCCGCGACGCGGCGGTCGAGGCGTTCACCGCCATGCTCGAGGCGCAGGCGGGGCCCTTCCGCCATCGCACACTCGCCCGGTATGCGCTCTTCGTCGACGCCGCGCACGAGCGCGACCTCCTCGCTCCTCTGCTGGTGAATCGCCGAGGCTTCGAACAATGGGTCACCGCGATTCTCGCCACGCTGGGGGCTGCCGACCCCGCCGCGGCGACGGTGTTCCTGATGGCGACCCTCGACGGCCTCCTCCTGCACCGCCTCACCGTCGACCCGACGATGGACTTCGCACCACACGTCGCCCGCGCCGTCGACGCCTGCACAGGCGCATAGACCGCGACGCGAAGGGGATGCGCGGACGCGGCGGGTAGGCCACGATGGGCGCATGAGCCGGTTCCTGCTCGCCGCGATGCCGTTCACCGGCCATGTCGCGCCCATGACTGCGGTGGCGCACCGGCTCGTCGAACGCGGGCACCAGGTGCGGTTCTACACCGGGTCGCGGTTCCGGTCGCGCGTCGAGGCGGCCGGAGCGACGCTCGTACCCTGGCGCGCGGCCCCCGACTTCGACGAGTACGACCTGGCGGCGACCTTCCCCCGACTCGTCGGCAAGAAGGGCCTTCAGCAGCTGCTGATCAACTTCGCCGACTGCTTCATCGGCACCTCGGCACGCCAGGTCTCCGACCTGACAGCGGAGTGGGAGCGCGAGCCCTGGGATGCGTTGGCGGCGGACGAGACATCCGTCGGTGCCGTCCTGTTCAGCACGCGGATGCGTCTGCCGTGGACGACCGTCGCGGTGCTGCCGCTCAACCTCATCGGCACCGAGGGGCCGCCGAGCGGCATGGGCCTGACGCCCGGGACGAATCCGGTGACCAGGGCGCGCGACGCCGCCCTGCGCGCGCTCGTCCCGGTCATCTCGCGGCCCCTGCGCAAGCCACTCGTGGACGCATTCCGCGCGGTCCGACTGCCGCCTGCCGCCACGACCGTCGAGAAGGTCGTGTTCTCCCCCACCCTCATCGCCGCCAGCGGCGCGCCGCTGCTCGACTACGAGCGACGCGACCGGCCGGACCACCTGCACTTCGTCGGCGAACTGCGCGTTCCCTCGCCACCGGCGAGCCGGCTGCCACCATGGTGGTCCGACCTGAAAGACCGCACGGTGGTGCTCGTCTCGCAGGGCACGCAGAACATCGACCCGGACGATCTCATCCGTCCGACCCTCGCCGCACTCGACGGCCGTGACGTGATCGTCGTGGCGACGACCGGCATCCCCGGTCGCGACGAACTGCCCTTCGCCACGCCGTCGAACGCGCGCGTGGCCGGCTTCGTGCCGTACGCCGACCTCCTGCCGCGTGTGGACGTGATGATCACGAACGGTGGGTGGGGCGGCACGACCGCGGCGCTCGCGCACGACATTCCCCTGGTGGTGGCGGGCGGCGACCTCGACAAACCGGAGGTCGCGGCTCGAGTCGCCTGGTCGGGCGCGGGCGTGAACCTCCGCACCGGCACGCCGTCGGAGACAGCCGTGCGAGTCGCCGTCGACGCGGTCCTCGGCGACCCGTCGTTCCGCGCGTCTGCGGCTCGCGTCGGCGCCCAACTGCGGGCGCTGGGCGGCGCGACGCGGGTCGCCGAACTGCTCGAGCAGCAGGTCTGATCGCTTCGGGGCTCCCTGCTTCAGGCGTGCACGAAGCCGCCCGAGCCGTGGACCGTGCGCGTCCTGACGGCGCCCAGGATCACAGCCAGGCGTTGCCGTGGCGCTGCCGCAGATCGCGGAACGCGACGCCGAGAGCCACCAGCACGACGACGGCGATCACGAGGAAGCCCACCATGAACGCCGCCGCCCACGTGCTGACGGCGAGCACGCCGAACGAGATCGCGGTGATCGCCGCGATGCCGATCGAGGTGCCCACGCGCTGCCCCGTCTGCATGATGCCGCCGGAACTGCCCGCGTACTGGAGCGGCACCTCCGCGAGG
Organism: Microbacterium altimontanum; assembly: GCF_058349865.2. Classification (NCBI taxonomy): domain Bacteria; kingdom Bacillati; phylum Actinomycetota; class Actinomycetes; order Micrococcales; family Microbacteriaceae; genus Microbacterium; species Microbacterium altimontanum. The sequence goes on from NZ_JBYRJB020000009.1 coordinate 84,153, forward strand.
GTGAGCGCCTGGTTCGGGCTGATCACGGCGCCCTGTGCGATGCCGATGAACGACAGGCTGAACAGGAGCCACCACTCGCTCGCGACGCCCTGTGCGTGCAGCCACACCACGAGGATGCTCAGCACCAGGCCGATGATCGCGCTGAACAGCCCGCCGATCACGACCTTGCGCCCGAGCTTCGCGACGCTCCGGCCCGCCCACAGGGCCGCGATCGCCGACAGGATCGAGCTCGGCAGGCCGATGAATCCCGACTCCAGCGCGGTGTGGCCGAGGCCCTCCTGCATGTACAGGGCGACGATCACCCAGATGCTCGTCACGCCGAGGAAGTAGAGGCTCACGAGCAGCGTGCCGTTCGCGAAGCTCGTCACCCGGAAGATGTGCAGATCGACCATCGGTGCCCGGCCATGGTCCTTGTAGCGGTTCTCCCACCAGATCCATGCCAGCAGGATGACGACGCCGACCGGCAGCGCGAGCCACACGAACGGCGTCGCCCCCGTCTCGAGGAACGGGAACATCACCGCGAGCACGGCGAGACCGAGCAGCACCGATCCGACCGGGTCGAGGTCGCCGGAGCGGCCGACCTCGCCGGGCTGCGGCTCGCGATTGCGGTTGAACAGCGGCTTCGGGATCCAGATGAGGGCGGCGACGATCGCGAGGATGCCGATCGGCACGTTCACGAAGAACGTCCATCGCCATCCCGCATCCGCTCCCCCGGCCTGGATCAGCAGACCTCCCAGGAGCGGGCCGATCGAGACCGAGACGCCGACGACGCTGCCGAAGATGCCGAACGCCCGACCGCGCTCGGCGCCGCGGAAGTACTGCTGGATCATGCCGACGGCCTGCGGGCTGATGAGGCCAGACCCGATGCCCATTACAGCGCGCGACAGGTTCAGATGCAGCGGATCGGATGCCAACCCCGCCCACACCGAGCACGCGGTGAAGATCGCCGTGCCGGCGATGAACAGCGGTCCGCGGCCGTAAATGTCGCCGGCGCGGCCGGCCGCGACGAGGCCGATGCCGAACGTCAGGGCGTAACCCGACAGCACCCACTGCAGTTCGGACTGGGTGGCGTGCAGGCTGTGCTGCATCGTCGGGAGCGCCACGTTGATGCTGCTGACGCTCATGAGCGACATGAACAGCACGACGACGAGAACCGCGAGCACCTGCCACCTGCGCGGATCGGGGACGTACTCCTCGTTCCCCCGCGCGTCGGTCATCGGTCAACCCTACCGCCGCGTCTCACGCCGAACTCGGAGGTCATGCACAGCCCGCATACGCCGCGTGGAATGCAGCGACGGCTACCGTGGGAGGAAGCGATCGGCACCTGCCTGTGGCTTCATCCCGGCTCCTTCGCCGGCCGAACGAACGGCGCCATCATGGCCACCATCGCCCCGCACGCTCCCACCTCCACTCTCGGGCCCGTGCGTCAGACATACTCCCGGCGCGAGGATTTCCCGCCGATCGCCCGCGCCTACACGCAGGTCTCCGAAGTGGTGCGGGAATCAGGACTGCTGCGGCGCACACCGCGCTTCTATCTCATCGTGGGCGCCGCCCTGGCCGTCGGCTTCGCGGGTGCGATCGCCGGCTTCCTCCTGCTCGGCGACAGCTGGTTCCAGCTGCTCATCGCGGGCGCGCTCGGCATCCTGCTCACCCAGGTCGCGTTCCTCGCGCATGAGGCGGCGCACCGGCAGATCCTCGCGAGCGGTCCCGCGAACGATCGCCTGGCACGCGGGCTCGCCGCCGTCGTCGGCATGAGCTATTCGTGGTGGGACGCCAAGCACAGCCGCCACCACGCGAACCCGAACCGGGTGGGCAAGGACCCCGACATCGAGGTCGACACGATCTCGTTCCTCGACGAGGATGCCGCGCAGGCGCGCGGACTGCGCCGCCTCATCACGCGCAAGCAGGGCTGGCTGTTCTTCCCCCTGCTCACGCTCGAGGGCTTCAACCTCCACTTCCTCGGCTTCAAGCACCTCGCGAGCCGCGGCCCCGTCAAGGGCCGCTGGACCGAGCTGAGCGCGCTGTCGGTGCGGTTCGCGGTCGTGCTGACGGCGCTGTTCCTCCTGCTGCCGGTCGGCATGGCGTTCGCGTTCCTCGGCGTCATGGTCGCCGTGTTCGGCGTCTACATGGGCGCGACGTTCGCGCCGAATCACAAGGGCATGGCGATCATCGCCCCGGATGCCAAGATCGACTTCTTCACCAAGCAGGTGCGCACGTCCCGCAACATCCGCGGCGGTTGGTGGGCGACCTGGCTGATGGGCGGCCTGAACTACCAGGTCGAGCACCACCTGTTCCCCAGCATGTCGCGTCTGCACCTCGCCAAGACCCGCGAGATCGTCCGGGACTTCTGCGCCACCCACGAGGTGCCCTACACCGAGACCTCGCTGTGGCGCTCCTACGCGATCGTGATCGAGTACCTCAATCGCGTCGGCCTCGCCGCCCGCGATCCCTTCGACTGCCCGATGGTCGGTCAGTACCGCCGGGCGTAGCCGGCTCGCGGCCGACGAGGATGGCCGCGACGCTGAGCACGAGCAGCGGGACGACGCAGAGGGCCGCGACCGCATAGCCGTTCTCCTGCGGGAAGACGGCCCGGCCGGGGGTCGCGGCGGCCAGGAGCAGGCCGGCGAGGGCGCTTCCGATGCTGAATCCGACGGTCCGCACGATCTGATTGATCGACAGCACGCTGGCCGTCTCCTCCCGTGGGACGCCCTGAAGGACGAGCCGTGGCATGATCGCCGACGCTCCTCCGACGCCGAAGCCCAGCACGGCCATGGCGGCGAGGACCGTGGCCAGGGAGCTCCCAACGAGGGCGAACATGCCTGCAGCGAGGACGACGCAGGCCGCGAAGATCGCGAAGGTCCACCGCGCGGACGCCCGCGCGACGAGCCACGGTGTGACGCGGCCCGCGACGAACCCCAGCACGGAGAACGGGATGAGCGCGGCTCCGGCGATCACGCCGGAGAGCCCGAAGCCGTACCCGGCGTCGTCCGGGGTCTGCACGTAGCGCGTGAGCAGCGAGAAGAGCAGATACATGCCGACCCCGGCCACGAGCATCGCGACGTTGGCGCGGAACACCCCGCCCGCCGCGAGGAGACGGAGATCGACCAGCGGAGCCGATGTGCGGCGCTCCCACAGCGCCCACCAGCGCGAAGACGATGGCGGCGAGGATGAGGACCGACGCTCCGATCCACGGCTCGTCCCAGACCGCCGGTTGCGCGACCGTGAGCAGCACGCCCAGGATGCCGGTCCCCAGCAGCACCGCACCGGCGACGTCGATGCGGGGGCTCGGTCGGGGAACGTCGTCCGGCAGTGCGCGCCAGGCGACGATGACCGCGCTGAGCGAGAGCAGGAACCCGACGCCGTAGGCGATGCGGAGGCCGGCAACCTGGTCGATCAGGCCCATCAGCGCGTAGGCGACGCCGATGCCGACCGTACTCGCGACGGAGATCAGGGCGATGGTCGACTGCGCTCGTTCGGTAGGGAGGTGGTCGCGGGCGACACTCATCAGGAGGGCGATGGCGCCCAGCCCGAGGCCCTGCAGGGCACGGCCGACCAGCAGCACGGCGAACACCGACGGGATCGCGGTGAGGACGCCGCCGAGCGCGACCAGGGCGAGGGTGACCAGAAGCGTCGCGCGACGGTGCGGGCCCGTGCCGAGCCGGCCGAGGACCGGGGCGGAGATCGCGCCGGCGAACAGCGTGACGGTCAGCGTCCACTGGGCGGCATCCAGCGGCACGCCGAGATCGAGCGCGACGGATGTGATGAGGGGCGCCCCGACGCCGCCGATCACCGCCCCGAGGAACGCGACCGTCACGAGCGCTGCGCCGAGACCCTGCTCCGAGATCCCCCGCGGTGCCCGCGTGCTCATGCGGGGAGCGAACCCGCGGCGAGCGCTGCGAGCAGCTCGCGCTCCTCGTCGTCGGTGAGGCCGGCGCCCCGCACGACGATGCCGGAGAGCGCATCGCGCAGCGTCTCATGGAGGGGACGGAGCGCGAGACCGGCGGACCGGGCGCGGGAGTTCGAGCGCAGGTTCATGCCGTACCACTCGGGGTCGTGCAGCCAGAGCGGCAGCGAGCGCGGTCCTGCCCATTCGGCGACGTCGTGCGCGAGAAGCCACTCCCCCGGTGCCGCGACCGGTGAGCCCACGTCTCCCGCGACCTGCCGCGCGAGAGCGATGTGCTCCGGGAACGGCACGGGATCGCCGGTCGCGTTGAACGCGCCCGACGCGTCGGAGCCGGCGAGCAGGAGGAGGAACGCGGCCAGGTCGCGCACGTCGATCACGGAGGTCGGCAGCGCGGGCGCGTCGGGCACGAGCACCCGTCCTTCGCGGTTCGACGGATGAGCGAAGCGACTGGGCCAGTACGACGTGCGTCCGCTGCGATCGCGGGGGCCGCCGATGAGGCCGGGACGGACGATGGCAGAACGATCCGCGAACGCGGTCCGCACGGCCTCCTCGCACGCGGCCTTCGCCGCCCCGTAGTCGGCCACGGTGCTCATCGCGTCGCCCAGCAGCGGCTCGAACAGCGCGGCCGACTCGTCGGCGCCGGCCTCCGCCTGCGACGAGTAGGCGCTCACCGACGAGACGTAGACGTACCGCTCGGCGCTGCCGGCGAGGTCGCGGGAGGCACGACGCACGTGTCCGGGCTGGGTCGCGACATCCACCACGGCGTCCCACCGCTGCGTGGCGAGGTCGGCGAGCGCGTCGTCACGGTCGCGGTCGGCCCGCGCCAGCGTCGCTCCCGCCGTCGCTTCCGCTCCGCGCGCGACGCAGGTGACCTCATGCCCGGCGGTGACGGCCTGCCCGGCGACGTGGCCGCCGAGCCATCCGGTGCCGCCGAGGATCAGAAGCTTCATGGCGTCACAGCCCGAGGAGGTCGCGCAGCACCGTGAGGACGCCGCCCTCCGCGTTCGAGGGTGCGCTGAAGCGGGCGGCGGCCGCGATATCGGGATGCGCGTTGGCCATCGCGAACGAGAGGTCGGCCGCACCGAGCATCTCGAGGTCGTTGAGGTAGTCGCCGAACGCCATCGTCTGCGCAGACGTGATCCCGAACGCCTGCTGCATCGCGCGCACCGCGTGCCCCTTGTTGGCGTCGGCGCTCATGACGTCGACCCAGTGCTTGTTCGAGACCACGACCTGGTGGCCCTGTTCGAACGGCGCGAGCACGTCGCGGGCGGCGGCCTCGGCATCCGCGAAGTCGTACACCGCGAGCTTGAGCACCTCGTCGTCGACGTCGTGCAGGTCGGCGACGATCGCGCGCTCGACGTAGTACCTGTCGACGTGCGCGAGGAAGGCCTCGTCGGCCCGCTCCACGGAGGCGCTGCGTCGCCCGCACACGACGAGTCCGAGGTCGCGGCCGGCGGCTCGCGTCGCGTCGATCACCCGGCCGACCGTGGCACGGTCGAGCGGTGTCGTCGAGACGACCCTCCCCTCGTGCACGACGATCGTGCCGTTCTCGGCGATGTAGGTGTCGGCGCCGGGGAACATCGCGGCGAGCGTCGCGTACTGCCGGCCGCTTGCCGGCGCGAACGCGATGCCGCGGGCGTGCAGGCGTTCCAGCAGCGGCCAGAGGTCCGCGGGGATCTCGCCGTCGGCATCGAGCAGCGTGCCGTCCATGTCGCACACCACCAGGCGCACATCGAGACCCGCCGGGTCGATGCTCGTCCAGGGCGCGGGGGTGGTGGCGATGCTCACAGAATGCCTTTCGTCGCGGCACTCCATGATCTCACGGGCGCGTCAGCCGCCTGCCTCCGCGGCCGCCCCGGTGCGACGGTCGATGCGCTCCTGGATCGTGCGCAGCGCGAACACCATGCTGCCGAGGCCCGATTCCGCCGGCGCGTGCTCGAACGCGTCGATGGCGGCGGCACGCGCCCGGTGGCAGCGGTCCTGCGCGCCGGCGAGGTCGTCGCCGGAGTCCCACGCGCGCAGATAGGCGGCGATCGCCGTCATCGCATCGTGCAGCGGAGCGACAGCCTCGGGCGGGATGTGCACCGTCACGGGAACGTCCCAGATCGCGCCGCTGAGCGCCTCGGCGATGTCGCTGAGGCGCAGTCCGACGTGGCGCAGCGCGTCGACATCGTCGTATGCCGCATCGATGTCGGAGCGGTGCCACAGCATCCGCGGGTTGGCCTTGCCGCTCTCGCGCGCCTCGTCGACGAGGTCCTGCGCCTCATCGACCGAGGTCCGCAGGTCCCTCGTGTAGGCGAGCCAGTCGTCGCGGTCGGGCGGCCAGTCCTCGGTCAGGATGTCGGCGAGGTCGTCGAGATGATCGGCGATGTCGATGCGGATCGTCGAGATGCGCGATCTCGCCGAGGTGAACGTCAGCGGCGGCACGAAGACGAGGTTCACCGCGGTGCCGACGACCAGGCCGAGCCCGAACTGCAGGATGTACCCGAAGCCGTATGACGCCGGATCTCCGGCGCCGAGGATCACCACGAAGACCCCGGCGATCGCGACGTACACCCGTCCGTCGCCGAGCACGCGCACCGCGGCGATGAGCACCCCGATCCCCGCCGCCAGCGGGAGCCGGAGGAACCACGGCAGACCCGTCGCGATGAGGGTCCACCCGACGGCCACGCCCAGCAGAACGCCGGCGACGATCTCGATCGTCGTGCGGATCGACCCGATCACGGTCGGCGCGACCCCCAGGAGGGCGCCGAGCGGGGCGTAGTACGCGTACTTGTCCAGCTCCCCCGGCAGCAGCTCGCCGAGCAGCCACGCCGCCGTCACGCCGACGGCAGCCTTGAGCGCGAGCAGCAGGCGGTAGCGGGTGATGATCGGCCGCAGGGCGTCACGCACCCGCGCGAGCCCGCTCACTCCTCCTGCCCCGCGGTGACGCGAGCGAGATGGGCGACGACATCGCTCAGCCGTCCGGTCTTCGCGAACACCGCCCGCTGCCGTTCGGCGCCCGTGCCCCGCTCGAACAGCCGAGCCACCGCTGCGGCCACGCGCTCCTCGTCGCCGCTGGACCGCAGCGCGGGTGCGAGCTCGCGGAGCATCCCCTCGACGACCTCGCGGGCCAGCCGCGGGCGCATCGTCTGCGGATCGAGGAGGTTCTCGGAGAGTCCGTGCCTTCCCGCCTGCCACGTGGCGAGCCGGACGAGCGACGCCCGCGCCGGCGGTGCCGGCTCCCCGGCGCGCCACTGCCGCGCGGCAGTCTCGACGAGGGCACGGCACAGCGCCGCGATGAGCACCGTGTCGCGCACATCCGCGCACACGTCGGCGACCCGGATCTCGATCGTCGGGTACCGGTGCGACAGCCGCGTGTCGAAGTAGACCATGCCGTGGTCGAGCATGACCCCCGAGGCGAGCATCCCGTCGACCAGCTCGTCGTAGGCCGCCACCGAGCCGAACACCTCCTGGGGGCCGGCGGTCGGCCAGCGCTGGAGCGCCTGCGAGCGGAAGCTCGCATACCCGCTGTCCTTCCCCTGCCAGAACGGCGAGTTCGCGCTCAGGGCGGTGAGGATCGGCGTCGTGGTGCGGATGCGGTCGAGGATGCCGATGCCCTCCTCCCGTGAGGTGATCGACACATGCACGTGGCACGCGCAGGTGAGCTGCTCGTTCGTCGTGAGGCCGAAGTACTCGACCATCCGCTGGTACCGGGGCTTCGGTTGCACGCGAGGCTCGACCGGCAACGGCGACGTTCCGGAGGCGATGACCCGTGCACCGGCGCGACGGGCACCGTCGATCGCCGTGTGTCGCCAGGCGCGCAGGTCGTCATCGAGCGCGTCGAGGTCGGTGGTGGGCGCGGTGTCGGTCTCGAGCTGCTGCTGCTGCAGCTCATGCTCGAGCGACCCGCCGTCGGCGTGCGACGCGGCACCGGCGAGCGCGATCGCCCGGCCCGCGACCGCCCGCGGCACACCGCTCTCGGCGTTCACGAGGAGAAGCTCCTCCTCCACTCCGACGCTGCGCACACCTCAGCATCCCAGTCACCCCCTTGCGGACGCGCGGGGTTGGCGAGAGGCTCGGAAGGCGCTATAGGAGGGGTCGCCGTCGATGTGCCGACTGTTCGGATACGTCTCCCACCGTCCGACGTCGGTCGTCGACGAGCTCGGGCCCGAGGAGTTCGAGGACTTCACGGCACTCACCCGCGTGCACGACGACGGATGGGGCATGGCGTGGCACGACGCCGAGGGCCGCACGCAGACGTTTCGCTCGCCCGAGCCCGCCGACGAGGATCCCGAGTACGCCCGGCTCTCAGGCGAAGCGCTCGGCGCCGCCGGTTTCGTGCACCTGCGCTGGGCGACCGGCGGCCTCGCCGTCGCGCCGGAGAACACGCATCCGTTCTCCGACGGCCCCTTCGCGTTCGCGCACAACGGGCACATCGCACCCATCGCCCGTCTCGAGGAGATGCTGACGCCCGCGTCGCGCGGGCGGCTGCGCGGGACCACCGACAGCGAGCGGTACTTCCGGCTCGTGGTGCAGAGCATCGAGCAGACGGGCGACGAGGCGCAGGGTGTGACGCTCGCGCTCCGGCGGCTGATGGAGGAGTTCCCGAACAACAGTCTCAACGCGCTGCTGCTGACCGCCGACCGCCTGTTCGCCGTGCATGTGAACAGCCGCGCCGATTCGCCGAAGGCGAGCCTGCGCAAGATGTTCGAGTCGCCCGACGCGATCCCGTTCCGTCACGAGAACGAGTACTACGCGATGGACTACCGCGTCACGCCGACGTGCGTGCAGGTGATCTCCACCGGGCTCGACGCCGAAGGATGGTCGCCGGTGCCCGCCGACAGCGCCGCGATGGTCGACATCGCGACGCGCGAGATCACCCGGCTGCCGCTGATCGGCTGACGCCGGTCACTTCTCGCGGGCCTTGCGCGTCTCCCGGTTGTTCGCCTTCTCGATCGCGTCGACGAGCTCGCTCTTGCTCATCGAGCTGCGCCCGCTGATGTCGAGCTTCTTGGCGACGTCGTAGAGGTGCTCCTTGGTCGCGTTGGCGTTCACGCCGCCGCGCGTCTTGCCGCCGGAGCCGCGGCCGCCCTCGGCCTTCTTGTCGCTCGGGCCGGCCTTGTCCTTCTTCTCCCAGTGATCGCCGACCTTCTCGTACTCGTGCTTCAGCGCGGCGTATGCGGTGCGGTGCGACCGTTCGCCCTCGCCGTACTCCTTGACAGCGGAGTCGTGGGCGGCCGACCAGATGTCCTGGGCGTGCTTCGGCGACCTCTTGATCGTGTCGGGCATTTCCTCGGATGCGGGCATGGCATCGTCCCTTCTGTCATGGTCACGGTATGCCGGCGACGAGCGGGCCGGCAGGGTCTTGCGCGGGATGCGTCGCCATGGCACGCGGCCCACCTCATCTCGGGTGCGGCGGAAGGATGTCGTGGACGCCGAGGTAGTGCGAGAGAGCGAGTTCAACCTCTGCGAGCTGGTCTCGGGAGAGGTAGTCGACGGGGTCTCCGATGACGTAATCTGTGTCGATCGAGCGGACCTGGTCGACCAGCATGCGCGTCATGGTCCCCGCAATCTCGACTTCAGGCCGGTGCACGGATGGACCAGCCGAGGTGGACGTCGGGATCACCGTCACGACAGACAGGGGCGACTGCGACGGCGATACCACCAATCCGAGCCGCCGCCCGCCCTGCTCGTGTCCGCGGGGTCGCCCGAGGTCGATCCGATAGACAGCGCCTCGGATCACCAGGCGTCCGGTTCTGTGTTGACGTTCTCGTCACTGAGTTTTTCAGTGTCCTCGCGGAACTGCGTCAGCCAACGTTCGTGGTCGAGCACGCGCAAGGCTCTCCTCAGCGTGTCTGACGTCGTCTCACCGGGCCGCGCCGCCTCGCGAAGGATGCGCTCGTCCTCGTCGGTCGGCCGAAATCCAATCGATGCAGGCATACCACGATTCTACCCAGCCGTTCGACAAATGTTAGACGCGCACTCCAGCCGGCGCCGACCTGCCGGATACGCGTCGGCCGACGCATCCGGCAACCCCTTGCATGCACCCGGCGGATGCGTCAGGGTCGGCGGAATGAGCACCTCTCGCACCATCGACGAAGCCCGGCGTCTCGCGGCGGAGGACTTCGGATGGGATCGCCTGCGCAGCGGGCAGGAGGAGGCGATCGCGGCGCTCGCGGCCGGGCGCGACGCGCTCTGCGTGATGCCGACGGCGTACGGGAAGTCGGCGATCTACCAGGTGGCGGGAGTCCTGCGGGATGGCGCGACCGTCGTCGTCTCGCCGCTGATCGCACTGCAGGCCGATCAGATGGCGGGCCTCGCGGAGGCGCCGGATGCGCCGGCGGCGGTCGCGGTGAACTCGGCGCAGAGCGACAGCGCGAACGACGAGGCCTGGCGGTCGCTCGCGGTGGGCGACTCGGAGTTCGTGTTCCTCGCGCCGGAGCAGTTCGCGGGACCCGAGGCGGTGGATCGGCTGGCGGACGCCGGAGTGTCGCTGTTCGTCGTCGACGAAGCGCACTGCGTGTCGGCGTGGGGCCATGACTTCCGGCCCGATTACCTGCGGCTGGGCGATGTGATCGAGCGGCTCGGCCATCCGCCCACCCTCGCCCTGACGGCGACCGGCGCCCCGCCGGTGCGAGAGGAGATCGTGGCGCGGCTCGGGATGCGCGACCCGCTCGTGCTCACCCGCGGCTTCGACCGGCCGAACCTGTGGCTCGGCGTGACGCGGCACGAGTCGGACGACGCGAAGCGCGACGCCGTGGTCGCTCAGGTCGCCGCGGAGCCGACGCCCGGGCTGCTCTATGTCGCAACGCGGCGTGCGGCACAGGAGTATGCCGAGGCGCTGTCGGCCGCCGGCGTGCAGGCGGCGGCGTACCATGCGGGGCTGCGCGCGAAGGAACGGTCGGAGGTGCACCGAAGGTTCCTCGACGACGAGGTGGATGTCGTCGTTGCCACCAGCGCGTTCGGCATGGGGATCGACAAGCCCGATGTGCGCTTCGTCATCCACGCCGCGGTGACGGATTCGCTCGACAGCTACTACCAGGAGGCGGGCCGCGCAGGGCGCGACGGCGAGCCGGCGCGCGTGGAGCTGCACTACCGCGCCGAGGATCTCGGCCTGCGCCGTTTCTTCGCGGCGAAGCACCCCGACGCCGACCTCGTGCGCGGGATCGTCACGGCGCTGCAGGACGCCGGCCGGCCGGTGCGCCCGCGCGCGCTCGCGGAGGCGACCGGCGCGTCGACCCGTCGGGTGAGCGCCCTCGTCGGTCTGCTGACCGACGCCGTCGTCCTGGAGCGGGCGGGCTCAGGCATCCGGCTCTCTCCCGCGTTCCGGGGCGGCCCCGACGACGCTGCCCTGCGGGCCGAGGAGCAGGCGGAGACGAGGGAGCGCATCGACGAGTCGCGCATCGAGATGATGCGCGGGTACGCCGAGACGCTGGGATGCCGCCGGCGCTACCTGCTCGGGTACTTCGGCGAGCCGCTGGACGAGCCGTGCGGCAACTGCGACAACTGCGATGCCGGGATGTTGGAGGCATCGGAGGCCGGTGAGGCGGTCGCCGACGACCCGTTCCCGGTGCAGAGCCGTGTACGGCACGCCGAATGGGGCGAGGGCGTCGTGATGAGCGGCGAGGACGACCGGATCACGGTGTTCTTCGAGAGCGAGGGGTACAAGGTGCTCGCGCGCGAGCTGATCGCCGAGCACGGGCTGCTCGAGCGCATCGGCGGCCCGTCATGATGGGGTGCCGCTCGGGGTCGAGGACCAGGATGGATAAGCTGTCGCTCATGAGCCGGATCTTCACGACGAGCTTCGCCTCGGTCTACCCGCTCTACGTCGCCAAGGTCGAACGCAAGGGCCGTACGAAGGCCGAGCTCGACGAGACGATCGAGTGGCTCACCGGATACGACACGGCGGAGCTCGACGCTCACCGTGCGGCGGAGACGACGTTCGAGGAGTTCTTCGCGCAGGCGCCGATGAATCCGTCGGCGGCGCTCATCACCGGTGTCGTGTGCGGAGTCCGCGTCGAGAACGTCGAAGACCCGCTGATGCAGAAGATCCGCTATCTCGACAAGCTCGTCGACGAGCTCGCGAAGGGCCGGCCGCTGGAGAAGGTGCTGCGCAGCTGAGGTACGAGGGCCGCGCGCTGGCGCTGCGCGGTCACGCCCGATGGCGGTCGAACCTCGCGCCGCGCCCATCCGACGGAAGGAGCGTCAGCACGAGCACGACGAGCCCGCCGGCGCTCGGGATGAGCGCGAGGAACCAGAACGCACCCGACAGGTTCGCGTCGTGCAGGCGACGCCAGGTGAGGGCGATGCTCGGGACGATCCCGGCGATGAGCCACGCGGCGGCGAGGATGACGGTCACCGTGAGCCCGGCGTCCCAGTGCAGGCCGTGGCCGGTACGCGCGGCGCGCAGCGAGGGAATGTAGATCGCGAGGAGCACGACCGCGACACCGCCGCCGCACAGCGCCCACCACCAGAACTCGCTGCGGCTCGCGCGCCCGCCGAAGACCGCGTACTTCCGCCAGAACCGGGTGAAGGCGACGGGGAAGCTGGCACCGTAGTACGGCTGGTCGAGGGGCACCGGATGACGGCGCCGTGCGGATTCCGAGTGCTCGGCCATGCTCGCCTCCTCGCCGCATCCGTCTAAGAGCATGATCCTCCCTGCGTCGAGGGGAGGCTCCGGTTCACAGCAGGTCGATAGGCGCTTCTCGGCGAGGCGGTCCCGGGTGGGGTGGGGGTGGCCCCTCCTAGGATGGCGGAATGGCACTCCTGGATCATCTCGGCATCACGGTGGAAGACCTCGCTGCGGCGAAGACGCAGTTCGACCCGGTGCTCAGCGCCCTCGGATACACACGCCGCGACGCGGACGGCTCGATCTCGTGGGACTGCGGCGACGAATCGGAGATCATCCTGTACCCCGCCCGCGAGGAGGGGACGGGACCGCATCGACACGGCCGTGTGGGGTGGCAGCACCTGGCATTCAGCGTCGACTCCCGTGACGAGGTCGAGCGCCTGCACCGCGTGGCGATGGATGCGGGATGGAGTGCCGTGCGCGAGCCGAAGGAGTACCCCCGGTACACGCCGCGCTATTACGCCTCGTTCATCGAGGACGACAACGGCATCCGGATCGAGTTCATGTACAACCCGCCGCGGCAGGCGACTGGCGACTGACGCAAGGAGCCTCCCCGATGCGCCGCGTGACCTATTCGATGTCGATGTCGATCGACGGGTACGTCGTCGGGCCCGACGGCTCCTTCGACTGGGGAGACCCCGACGAGGAGATCTTCACTCTCGCGACCGACGAAGTGCGCCAGGCGGGCGTTCATCTGCTCGGACGGCGCCTGTACGAGGCGATGCTGTTCTGGGAGACCGACGACGAGGATGCGTCGCTGGGCTTCTCCACTCGTGAATTCGCCGAGATCTGGCGGGCACTGCCGAAGGTGGTGTTCTCGCGCACGCTGTCGGAGGTGGAGGGGAACGCCCGGCTGGCGCGCGGGAGCCTCGCCGAGGAGATCGAGCGATTGCGGGCGGAGCCGGAAGAGGGTGACATCGCGATCGGCGGAGCCACGCTCGCCGCGGAGGTCGCGGAGCTGGGGCTCATCGACGAGTATCGCGTCAGGGTCTATCCGGTGCTGGTGGGCGGCGGCATCCCGTTCTTCCCGCAGCACGAGCGGCGGACGGACCTCGAACTCGTCGAGAGTCGCACGCTGGCGTCGAAAGTGCTCTACCTGCGCTATCGGGTGCCGCGGTAGCGGGAGGGGTTCCGGGTCAGATGACCAGCTCGCCGTCTCTGGCGACGATCCGGCCGCCGGCGATGACCAGCTCGCGGGCGGGCGTGCGCACGATCGCGTCGGCGACGTTCTCGGCATCGAGCAGCAGGATGTCAGCCCGGGCGCCGGCGACGAGGTCGTGCCGGGCTCGGTGGACGAAGTCGGCCGCGGCGCGGGTGGCGAGGTCGGCGACGCGGGTGAAGTCCTCGTCGTATCTGACGCGGTGCAGGCGTGCGAAGTCGAGCGCGACGCGCAGCAGGTCGCCGTCGCCGTAGGGGGACCACAGGTCCCTGATCCCGCCGGTGCCCAGTCCGAGACGCATCCCCTTCTCCCGCATCGCGGTCCAGGGCAGCGGCGCGGAGCCGATGGGTGCAACGGTCGTCCAGCTGATGCCGAGCTCGGCGAACTGATCGAGTAGTCGCTGTTGGCGGGCGGCGGGCAGCTGTCCGAGGGCGAAGCCGTGGGCGATGTTGACCTTGCCCTCGAGGCCGGTGCGGCGGGTTCGGTCGATGATGAGCTCGTATTCGAAGGCGCCGAGCTCGCCGCCGGAGTGGAGGTGGATGTCGAGGCCGCAGCCGTGCTTCTCGGCGATCCGGAACAGCCCGTCGAGCTGGGCGACCGGGTCGCGGTCGATGGCGCAGGGGTCGAGGCCGCCGATGTTCTCGGCGCCCTGGGCGGCGGCGCGGTCGAGGAGGTCGAGGACGCCGTCGCGGCGGATGACGCCGTCCTGCGGGAAGGCGACGATCTCGACCTGAACCGCCCCGTCGAGTCGCGCCTCGGCTTCGCGGACGGCGGCGATGCCGTCGAGACCGATGCCGAGGTCGACGTCGACATGCGACCGTGTCGCGGTCGTGCCATGTCGGAGGAACTCGCGGAGGACGCGCTCGGCGACATCGGCGCTCGGGATGCCGTACTTGTCGCGTTCCGCACGTTCGTGGGCGATGCGGCCCTGCGTCGTCGCCTCGCCGCCGTAGGGGACCCACGGCTGACCCCACCAGCTCTTGTCGACGTGGGCGTGCGCGTTGATGAAGCCGGGCAGTGCGAGCAGCCCGCGTCCGTCGATGACCTCCGCACCCTCGTGTGAGCCTCCCGCCGGGACGACGTCACTGATGGTGTCGCCGTCGAGCACGACATCGACGAGATCGGCGCCCCACGGGCGAACGGAGGAGAGGACGGTGTTCGGAATACGTCGACGCTACATCGCGCGTGGTTGCACCGCGCAACGCGCGGAGCCTCCGGCGGCAGGACCCGCCCTCGCCCTCGCGAGCAGAGCGAAAGGGCCGGCCATTCGGCCGACCCGTTCGCTTTACGTTTACGTGGGCTGTTGGCAGAACCTGTTGTGGCGCCGCGAAGCAGGGAGCGTCCCGCTATCCTTTCCTGCGCGGGTGCTTCAGTTTTCCTGTGACGTGACCTTGCCATCGAACGACACCCGCAGCGCGGAGAGGTGGAGGATCAGCCCCGTGCCCCATCTATATCCGCGAGGCCAGGCCCCGCAGTACTGGCGCCCGTCGTCCCCTTCCCCGGATCACAGGTTCATCCTCGGGTCGTCAGCCGATCCTGGCACGGTCGCCGGACGCAGCCCGCTCGTCGTAGTCGGTATGAATCCGTCTCATGCGACGAACCGGGTGTCAGACAGCACGGTGAACCGCGTGGTTGAAGCGAGCATGGAGCTCCGCCACACGAGTTGGTGGATGTTGAACGTCTACCCAGAGCGAAGCTCGAAGCCCACGAACCTGCGCGCGTTCGACCCTGCGCTCTCTGCGGAGAACTGTGGCGAGATCGCAGCCTTCCTTCGAGTCGCTCAAGTGGACCAGGTGCTGGGTGCGTGGGGCGACCTCAAGCACCCAACGCTGCGGCAGGCGAAGAAGGAGGTTCTGGTGATGCTGCACTCGATCAACGTGCGGGTGTACTACTACGGCACGTTGACCCGCCGCGGTAACCCGCGGCACCCGAACCCGCGGGGCAAGGAGTGGGATCTGAGCGGACCCAAGAAATACCTCACCTAGCCTCGTACCCCTCAGACGTCACCCATGACCGAGAGCGTGTCACCGTTCTCTACCAAGACACCTCGAGCAATGGCGCGGTCGACAGCTGCATTTACGCGCTGGTCGACGATGGCGCCCGTCCGTGCCCAGCCGAACTGGCGCGCGATGGTGTTCACCACTTCGGAGCGCGACGCCCCGCCGACGTCTCGTACGAGCATCTCGGCGGCGAGAGCGAACTCATCGAGGTGGACCTGATCTGGTTTGCGATTGTGGTTGCGCGACCGCACCTTCGTCACATTGCGTCCCCGCACATCAAGGAATTCGCCATCTCGGGCGAGGCCTGCTTTCGTGATGGCTTGGTCGATGTTGTCCTTGAGTCGGGCGGTGACGCGGCCGACGGACCACCAGTCTCGAATCCGTTCGCTGACGGTGTCGAGGTGAACTGGCCCTTCAATCTGCACGAGCGCCTTGAGCGGTTTCACCAGGTGGAGATAGTTGCCGGGCTCTGCAGGCTCGACCCAGCGGGGCAACGCGACAGGTTCGGCCTCGATGTAATCGACAGCCCAGGTGAAGGGCGCGTCTACTTCCGCTGCGGCGGTCTCCACCGTCGCGCGCGGAATGGTGAAGTTGCGCTGACGTGTCACTGTTCCCGTGACTGCGGCTTCGATGGCCGCCCGAAGCCGTGCTTCTTCTTGATGACGATCTCGGTACCAACCGGTTCCCCATATCCGATGGAGCGTCCATCCGAGCCCTGAGAGCACTTGGTCTCTAAGCCGATCTCGGTCGCGTGCGGCGGGGGCCGAGTGGTACTGGTAGCCGTCGCATTCGACGCCGAGGGCGAAGGAGCCGGGCTTGGCGGGGTGCCGCACACCGATATCGATCCGGAAGCCGGCGGCACCGACCTGGGGCTCAACGACGTAGCCCCAGGACTGTATTGCCCGGATCACGGATTCTTCGAACGGGGAGTCCGGCATGAGGCCTGTCACGGAGGCTTGTGTGCCGAGAGTGGAGATGCCTCTGCTTGCGAAGTCGAGGTACGCGCGCAGGGCTTCGACATTCTCGTTCAAGGAGGGTGGGATGTCGCCTGCGTCCATGGAGGCGACGACCTCGATGCGTTGCCTTGCGCGGGTGACTCCCACGTTGAGGCGACGCCATCCCTTGTCCTTGTTGAGGACGCCGAAGTTGGTGGAGATCTTTCCGGCTTCGTCTGGGCCGTAGCCGATGGAGAAGACGATGACGTCGCGTTCGTCGCCTTGAACTGACTCGAGCGATCTGACGAAGAATCCGTTCAGTCGGTCGCTCTTGTCGAAGTGAGGATCGAGGTCTCTGTGCTGCGTGCGAAGCTCATCGACGGCTGCGACAACGGCATCGGCCTGCGCGACGGAGAAGGTTACGACGCCAAGGGAGAGACCAGGTCGTGTCCGGTAATGCTGGATGACTCTCTCGGCGACGGCTTTGGCTTCCTTCGGGTTATCTGCTCCCCCACCTCGGCGATACATCCCGTCCACGTGGAAGAACTCGACCCCGACATCTGGCCCCTCGTCCTGCGCGGATGGGTAGGTGACGAGATGCCCCTCGTAGAACCGGTAGTTCGAGAACGCGATGAGGGCTTCGTGACGTGACCTGTAGTGCCATCTGAGTCCCAGGTTCCGGAAGGCGCCGGAGGACTTGGCGAGTTCGAGGATCGAGGTGAAGTCTTTGACGTCGGAGTCTTCCTCGTCGGAGTCGTCAGATTCCACCGACCGTTCGAAGAACTGCGACGGCGGGAGCTGCCGGTCGTCTCCTGCGAGGATGAACGATCTGCCGCGGTAGATGCAGTTTATGGAGTCACCCGGGGTGACCTGGGACGCCTCATCGAAGATGACGACGTCGAACTTCAGGTCGTGCGGAAGATACTGCGAAACCGCGAGTGGGGACATCATGAACACGGGCTTGATGGCTTGAATCGCGGTACGCGCCTGGGTGATGAGGCTGCGAACGGCCATGTGGCGTTTCTGCTTCATCCCCTCCCGCCGGATGAGGGCGGGCTCACCCAGAGAGGTGTTCGCCGGCCGCCGTGTGTTCGCGGCCTGGATGATGTCGCTGGTGGCCGCCGCGACGATCTCCCGGTCGAGCTTCTGGAACTCGGCGACGAGAGCTTCTCGGTCTCCGGCGAGCAGTGGATGCAAGCGGGTGTCCGTCCGAATCTGCTCATCGGCCCATGCGCGCAACAAAGCACGCTCGATGACTTTCGGAACGTCCGCAGCCTGCAAGCGCTGCTCGATACAGAAGTTGACGGTCTCATCGAGGTCGAGTTCTCGAAGCTCGGCACGGATTGCCTGATAGTCGAACCACTCCTGTTGACCTATGGTGTCGGACTGGAAGTCGCCGAGTAATTCGAGCGCAGTCACGAAGTCTCCGAAGTCCTCCCGCAGCTCGTCCGTCCGCGACGAGTCGAACGCGTTGACGATTTCGTCGCGCATGCTTTCCCACTTCCGCAGGACAGACTCAAGGTTGCCAGGCGGAGAGGACTGCCCCAGAGCAGAAACTTGATGAGGCGAAAGCGCACCGCCCGCCAGCTCGCGAATTCTCCCCGCCCATCCCAGAGCCACGTCCACGACGGTGAGCTCAGTGCGGGCGCCCTGGTAAAGGTCGCCGAACTGGGCGTTCAGGTCGGTGGTCGCCAAGTCCAGTTCTCGCGCACAAGCGCGCGCATCCAGGGCTGCAGCGATGACCGCTTCAGCATCTTCAAGAGTGTGGTCTCTGCCGGTGCGGGCCGACACGGACTCGATCCGCTCAGCGGCTCGTCTCATGGGGGCGATGTGAGCGGACAGCCAGGCGACAGAGCTTGCGGGTGGTTCGACGAGTAGTTCCGGTCGCCCGGCCAGCGCAGGAGGTGAAGCAACACTTGCTCGCCAGGTGGCGAGTTCATGACGCACGGAATCTGCAACGGCAGCCTGTGCGGGGTCAACCGTCGCGGAGGACAGATATGTAACCGTCGAGCGGGAGACCGCGTCGCCACTGAGAGTAATGACTTCCTCGGCCGCTCTGAGGTATCGGTCGACGGCCTCCCAGTCGGTAGACCGTCCCTGCCACCATCGTCCGAGTATGTGTCCGGATGCAACGCCGGCCGCCTCGAACTCTCCTACAGCATCGGACCATGCGATTGCATCCGAGAGGTGAGCGATGCCTGCCTTGACCTCCCTCGCGTCGGCGAGGAGCGCTCCGAGCGCCTTCTTGTCTGTCCGATACGCGCCGGACAGCTTTCGGAGTCCGGTGTGGAGGTTGGTGAAACGGTCCTGAAGATCCCGCAGGGGCGCAGTGAGCGCATTCGGGGTGAAGAGTTCGCTCGCCTGCGACTCGGATCGGTCAAGCCCGAGGGCTTTGAGGCGAAGGCTACTCGCGGCTTCGCGGGCCGCGTGGAGACCGGAGGCTGTGAGCCAAGAGGCCTCGATGCCGGGGAACTCACGATGGATATCTGTGATCCGCACGACACGATCCGCCTCGGCGAAGGAGGCAGGGACAGCTACGCCAACAAGGTGCGCGAGGTTGGCGACGGCGTCGGTCGCGGCGGTGAGTGACGCTGCTCGTGCTGAGAACGAGTCTGCGGTGACTCTCAGCGTATGCGCCGTGAGCCCGGCGAGGTCGATTGCGCCGTAGACCGTGATTCCCTCAGGGGGCGCGGGGAATTCGACGGGCAACTGGTCGTAGCCGACTCCAGCTACCTCGATGACCGCGTCAGCGGCGCGCTGGTAGTTGGCGACGAGTTCGCCAAGCCGTTGACGATCCGTGTCAATTGACGTTTGATCGACCGCGGTGAGCCACTCGTCGTTGACGAAGTTAGGTCGGCGAAGGTGTTGAAGATCCAGCAACTCCATCAGCGTCGATGTTTCGTGAGGTAACCGCAGGTCGAATGAATCGACGACATCCTCGTTGAGGCGAATCGTGCCTTGAAGCTCTTCCAGTGCGCTGACAGCCGAGTAGAGGCGCGACTCGAGCGAAGAAGCATCCGTGACGGCACGCCAGAGGAATGTGGAACCTTGCGCGGCAGGTCGCCATGTTCGTTCGAGACGACTGAGCGTTTCACCGAGCGCTGCGCGACCCTCCTCAGACAGTTGGAGAGGTGCACGACTCGGAGCGGGAGCAACGGGCACGTGAACGAGCCCGGCGAGTTCACCGAGGACATCGTGAAGCGATGCCTGCAGTGGTGAGCGGCGCTCGTTCATCGCCAGCGCGTAGGAGTTGAGCCGGCGGCGTCGGTCCTCAAGGGCTGAGCGAGAGGGGGCGGTCATCCCGCGGGGTGGTTGAGCGACATTGTCGAGGCTGCGGAGGAGTTCGGATGCGACATCCTTGCGGTTCGTCTTGTGGGAGTGCAGCTCGAGCAGGTAGCTCTCGAGGCCGCTGTCCTTGAGACGGTTTTTCACCACATCGAGTGCGGCGATCTTCTCCGAGACGAAGAGCACCGACTTGCCGGCGTGCATGAGCGCGCCAATCATGTTCGCGATGGTTTGAGACTTACCTGTTCCGGGCGGTCCGTCCATGACGAAGCTGCGTCCGGCCAGAGCAGCTGCAACGGCGGCCCGTTGAGAAGAGTCCGCGTCGAGTACGAGTGGCGTGCGTTCTGGCGGGGCGAGCTCGTCGATATCAGCGGGGTCGACTGGGTCGAACTGGAACTCATCGCTCTGGGTTGTGGGATCTCCGTTCGCCAGGGCACGGACCACGGGGTGGTCGATGATGGCCGCTTCGTTGTCGAGGAGGTCCTTGTACATTGCCTCCTTGGCGAAGGAGAAAGTGGCGAGGTGGACTTCTGGCTCTAAGCTCCAGTCCGTGAAATCCTTCGCTTTGCCAAGTTCGGCAGTGAAACGACTCAGGATCTCCGAAACAGTCAGACCCTCGACCTCTTCGTACGTCGGAAGAGTGATGCCGAACTCGTTGAGTCGGAGCGGGAGGGCTGGATTCAAGACGGCGTCGTCCTGCCCGCCCTTGATCCTTGGGGTAGCTCGAGGTCCTTCTGGGACCAGTTCAACGGGTAGCAGGTAGATCGGACTGGTCATGTCCGTCTTATCGACGTCTTTCCATTTGAGCATGCCGAAAGCGACGTAGAGCACGGAAAGACCGCGGTCGAGGAACTCTTCGTTCGCGCGGCGCATCAGCGTACGGACCACGGGACCGATCTCCGTGTCTGCACGCGGAACATGAAGAAACGCCCCAGAACGGGCCGGGCGCGCTTCGCCGCTATCCAGGTCGATAATGTCGCCAACAAAGCTCTGGAGCTTTCCGGACCGGAGCAGCTCGAGAATGGCATCCGCGGAGGGACCATCGAAGCTCAGCGAGGACGTCCTAGGGGCCCTGAAGCGGAGGAGACGGCTTCGCCGATCCAATCCGATGAGCCCCTCGCGCCATGTTTTCAACGCAGCACGAGTCTCGATAGTTGTGCCCATGTCGCCCCTCCAGGAATACCGTCGGCCAACGATGAATCCGCGCCCGACGCGATACTTCCCCACATCGTATCGACGCGGCCCGCCTCAACCGGAGACGAAGACCGGCGGAGCTCGGAGGCAGTCCCGATGGCGCACGCCGGAAGATAGGCTCTGGGCATGGAGTGTCGCATCGCAGGCGGCCCTTTCGACGGGCAAACCGTGTCGCTTTCGCGCATGCCTGGATACGAGCTCGATACGAGCGCTGACGTCCCCACACTTCGCTGGCTCGACGGGCCTGTGTACACGCTGACAGGTGGTCCGTTCGAGGGCCACCGACTCCCTTTCCTCCCCGCGGGGTACGAGGAAGACCCAGTTGGCCCCGGCGTAGGCATCTGGACGATGAAGGAACTGTCGTAAAACTTCCCGTACCCGGCGGACCGGATATACCCCTCGCTGGGCGAGCGGTACTGCTCCTCGTGCGGTACGGGCTCCCGGTGGCGACCGATGAGCGAGCTCACTCTCGTCATTCACCCCGTCGCTGGAACGGACGGGCACTATCGGTTCTACTGTCCGAGCCATGTCCCGGATGTCGAGTGGAACGCAGGACGGGAGGACCGCCGGCAGCCGTGCCCGGAGTGTTCGACACTCATGCCGCTGTCCGGCATCTGCGATTTCTGCGGCTGAGTGGACCCTCGTCGGCGATGACCTAACCACCTTGATTGGGACCGGTGCATTGACGGGGATGGAGACGGTGTCTGTCACGAGCGTTGACACCTGAAGCTGCCGGGAGGTGCTGGGCAACCGACAATCTAGTTTTCGCGCAGACGGGTGATCGCAAGGACTGACTCGTCAACGACTCCCTCGCGAAGCAATGGTGAAGAAGACGCCACAGCCGGTGGTTTCTCCGGCAGGCGCGTGAGAACCGCGCCCAGGACGTCCTCAACG
This sequence comes from Microbacterium altimontanum, assembly GCF_058349865.2. Lineage (NCBI taxonomy): Bacteria > Bacillati > Actinomycetota > Actinomycetes > Micrococcales > Microbacteriaceae > Microbacterium > Microbacterium altimontanum. Next base: position 106,135 of record NZ_JBYRJB020000009.1, read on the forward strand.
GACCGGACCATCCAGGGCAAGACGAACTCATAGAACAGATGTGGGTCCAGGAGATGACCGTCCGAGAACGCCTGACGTATTCCTGGACTCCCGTCGTCGGCGAGAGCGTTCAACGACGTGACAACCCTCGTGCCGACGTCCGTGTAGAAGCCCAACCCGATGTGGGTGGCTCCCCTCTTCGAGCGGAACGGCGAAATGATCGGTGCCGAGTCATGGATCTCGTTGCGGATGACTCGTAGCGCGTCGTTCAAGTGCTTCGCGCTCCCCCCGTCCGACCATGTCTCGGCTAGCGGAGCGAATCGCTCAATTGCGCGAGCACGCCATTCCGGGTTCTGCCATTTGATCCGATGGGGGTCTGGCGATGGTGGTTGCAAGAACTCGTTGACGATCCGCGCAAGCACATCGTGGAAGGCAACCGGGTCTGCCCCGAGTTTGGTTGACATCTGAACTGTGAGGATTCGTCCTCGCTGGAAGGATGTTCTTGTGGCAAAGCC